>CAZQVZ010000332.1:0-6818 GCA_964596895.1 uncultured Myxococcaceae bacterium | reverse complement strand
TGACCACCGGGTGGTAGGCGCCGGCGGCATAGCGGGGGCGCTTCTCGTAGCAGGCGCCGAGCGTGATGAAGGCCGGCTCGTCGAACAGGGGCGCGTGGTCCACCTCGTTGCCACCCTTGCCGGCGACGAGCCCGCGGTACATGCGGATGACCTCCAGGCTGCGCTCCTTGAGGTTGTGCGCCTTCTCGGTGTTGAGCGCGAGGATCTGGAAGGCGACGTCCTCTTCGGGGAGCACCAGCGCCATCAGGGTCTTCGCGCCGAGCAACTTGCTTGCGTGCAGGCGGTGGTTCCCGTTGGGCGTCCAGTAGAGGCCGTCCTTGCGCACCGCGATGACCGGGTCCAGGAAGCGGCCGACCTTCTCCATCGCCGTGGCCAGCCGCTTCACCGCCGGCTCGGAGAGGTCTCGTTGGTAGGGCGTGGGCTGGACCTGCTCCAGGGGCAGGGCGGCCAGCACCACGCTGTGGCCACCAAGCGGATCCCTGTACACCGCGAGCGCTTCTCCGCCGTCTTCGCGCACCAGCGCCGCGAGCGCTTCGCCGTCCGGGTTGGCCTTCGCCACCTGCGCCGGCGGCAGGCCTCGCGAGGACGGCTCCGCCTTCTTCCGCCGCGCCTTGCGCGCGGGCTTCTTCACCGTGGTCGGCTTCTTCTTCGCGGCCATCCTGGGGCCCTCCCGGCAGCCCTTCGCTCGCGCGTGACCTTGCGCGCGCTCTTGCTATGTCGTCAACGCATGAAGCTCTTCGTGACTCTGGGTGCACTCAACGCCTTCGTCGCCGTGGCTGCTGGCGCGTTCGGCGCGCATGGGCTGAAGGCAAGGCTGCCCGCGGACCTGCTCGCGATCTTCGAGACCGGCGCGCGCTACCACCTCTTCCACGCGCTGGGGCTCATCGCCGTGGGCGTGGTCGCGCACCTGCGCCCATCGTCTTTGGTGAATGCGTCCGGCTGGGCGCTGTTCACAGGCATCCTCATCTTCTCCGGCAGCCTCTACGTGCTCGCCTTGACCGGTACCCGCTGGCTCGGCGCCATCACGCCGCTGGGGGGACTCTCGTTCCTCGCCGGCTGGGCGATGCTGGCCGTCGCCGCGTGGCGCTCGTAGGCGCGCCCCCGCGCTGCTTCGCGAAGCGTCTACCCATCTGCGTCGAGCGCCCGAACATCGAGCAGGTCCTTCTGGCGTCCGGTGGCGCGCTTGTTGGCAATGAGCGCCGCGCGTCCGATGACCGGCACTTCGAGTCCTTCAACCCGCGCCGTCACCCGGGTGGCGACTGCCTCGTCGAAACTGACTCCGCTGATGGCGGTCAGCAGGTCAATTCGCCGGGGAGGCAAGCCGAGCTGATAGACGGTCCCTTCGCGAGCGAAGTCCTCCAGCCGCACGCCATGGGCTTCGAGGGGGGCGCCGAATTCTACGAGCGCTCCGACGACCCGTGCAGCGTTGTCCTCGGAGGCACGCACCAGGATGTCGAAGTCTCCGGTGGCGCGCGGCAGGCCATGAACAGCCAGCGCGTGCGCCCCCACCACGAGGTGCTCGACGCCGTGCTCGGAGAAGAGCTGCAGGAGGTCCCGAGCGTCCTCGAACAAGCGTGGCTCAGTGGCCATCGCCACGCTTCCGGAGGACGACTCCAGGCATTTGCTGCCGGCTATACGTGGGCAGTGGCTCGCCGCGCATGGCCCACGCGGCCAGCGTCAGCTCGGTGACCATGCCCAGAAGCTCTTCGGGAGTCCCTGCCACCCGCTCGTGCTCGGGGAGCCCTGCGAGCTGCAGCTTCTGTCCGGGCCATGCGGCCCGCTCGCGCGCCCGCGCCAGCCGAGCGCTCTCGTCGTCCGTTGCCATGATGCGAACGTATCAACTCCGGCTCCCGGCCGGTTCCACGTCGCGCCTGACGCGTCGGACTGCCCGCCCGGTTCAACCTGTGCTCTGTTTGGCCGGCCGTCCGTACCCGGACTGGCACAGCATTCATTCTTTAGGAGGGGTTCACACATGCGTCGTCTCTCTGCAGCAGTCGTCGGAATCGTTCTGCTCTCGTCTGGCGCGGCCGTCGCGGCGCCCTATGGCACCTCGGGCTGCGGTCTGGGCTCGGTCCTGCTCGGTGATCAGAAGGGGATCGTCCAGGTGTTGGGCGCGACCCTGAACGGCCTGTTCGCCAACCAGACCTTCGGCATCACCTTTGGCACGCTCAACTGCGGTGACGCCGCGGTGAAGGGCGTGGCGCAGAACACGAAGATCTACATCGAGGCCAACCGCGAGGTGGTGGCGAAGGACATCTCCCGCGGCCAGGGCGACACCATCATCGGCCTCGCGGCGATCGCCGGCTGCCGTGACTCCGCCCAGGTGGGCGTCGCGCTGCAGAAGAACTACGAGCACATCTTCCCGAGCGCCCAGGTGGAGAGCGAGCAGGTCACGCACGCCATCATCGAGACGCTCCGCGCCGACGAGACGCTCGCCTGCCAGCAGGTGATCTGATTCACGTCGTGACGTAGAGACCAGGGGCCGGGGCGCGCGCAGCGGGCGTCCCGGCCCTTCTGTTGTCCCACGCTGAGAGGTGAAGCGACGTGAAGCGCGGGTGGGTGTGCCTCTTCTTGTCCGCATGGCTGTGGTCCCAGATGGCGTGGGCCGCAGCGGCCTCTTCGCCCGAGCCGCTCGAGTCGCTCGTCGCCCGCGCGGTGGAGCGTGGGGTCGCGGAGTCTGAGCACTGGCGCAGGCTGGTGCGGTACCAGCGGACCCTCACCGGCTGGCGGAGCGAGGCGGACGGCCCCGCCTTCTTCCTCGCAGAGGACGGCAGGAAGAACCCGCGCGCAGAGCTCGAGGCGACCTTGCGCGCGGTCTTCGCACACGGAGACGACGCCGCCTGCCGGTTCCCGGCGCGCCGCGCGGTGCTGATGAAGGCGCTGCAGCTCGACCCCGCCCATTGGCCTGTGCCTTCGTGCCCGAAGCTCGAGGAGTACGTCTCCCGCGTGGCCGCGCGTTCGGTGACGCTGAGCTTCAGCACCTACTATCTGGGGAACCCGTCGTCGGTGTTCGGTCACACCTTCCTGCGGCTCAACCGCGACACCCAGCTCGCGGACGGGCGGCAGAAGGAGCTTCTGGACTGGGGCGTCAACTTCGGCGGCGCGGTGAACACGCAGAACCCGGTCCTCTACGCGCTGCGCGGGCTGACCGGCGGCTACAAGGGCGAGTTCCTCAGCCTCCCGTACTTCTACAAGGTCCGTGAGTACAACGACTTCGAGTCGCGGGACCTGTGGGAGTACCGGCTCGCGCTGCAGCCGGAGGAGGTGGAGCTCCTGGTGCTGCATCTCTGGGAGCTCGGCCACACCTGGTTCGACTACTTCTACATCGACGAGAACTGCTCCTGGCACCTGCTCACGGCGCTCGAGGCGGCGGCGCCGCGGCTGGATTTGGTGAAGGGCCTTCGGGCGGCGGTGCTGCCGTCAGATGCCATCCGCGTGGTGTGGGACGTCCCGGGGCTGGTCGAGTCGGTGCAGTACCGGCCGTCCCTGCGCGCGCAGTTCTACCAGCGCGCCGGGGCCTTGCCGTCAGCGGCCCTACGCACGGTGGACGCGCTGCAAGAAGATCCGGCTGCGGCCCTGGAGGGAGACGCCGAAGCGCAGGCGGCGGTGCTCGACGCGGCCATGGACCTCATCGACCTGCGTCACGCGAAGGAACTCGTCTTCAAGACCGCGCCCGAGGTGGAGGAGAAGCGCCACCGGCTGATGGTGCGGCGCGCGCGGCTGGGCCTGCCGTCCACGGAGCTCGTCACCGAACCGCCGGCCCAGGAGGCACCGCACCTGGCGCACGGCAGCGGTCGCATCGGCGTTGGCGGAGGCGTCTCGGGTGGAGAGCCGTTCGCGAAGGTGACGTACCGGCTTTTGCTCCACGACCTGCTGGACCGCCAGGTGGGCTACCCGGGCTACATGAGGATGGAGGTCCTGCCGGCGGAGCTGCGCTACGAACCTCGGACCCGGAGGTTTGCGCTCGAACAGCTCGACCTGGCGCGGATGGAGTACCTGCCCGCCGTCACCCGCTTCAGGGTCAGCGCGTCTCACGCCACGCGGCTGGGCCTGACCACGGTCCGTGACGGCGGCTGTGACGGCTGCCTCGTCGGGCGCATCGAAGGGGCAGGGGGCCTGAGCGCCCAGCCCTTCTCCGGCGGACCGCTGGTGTTCGCGCTGGGGACTGCCGCAGTCACCGGGGGACCGCGGCTGGCCGGCGCGTTCGGAGGACCCGTCCGGCCGTCTGTGGGCGCGCGGCTCGGGGCACGCTGGCACCTGACCGGCTGGCTCTCGGCGCTGGCGACGGCGGAAGGATGGCTACACGGCGAGTCGGTTCTTCGCCCCGCGTGGACCGCGAGCGGCGGTGCCCGGGTGCACCTGCTGAAGGACCTCGCGCTCGACCTCGAGGCACGCAGGCTCGAAGAGGGTCCGGAGTTCGGCGCGTCGGTCTATCTCTACTATTGAGCCCGGCTTCGACGGCGTGGCCCTACGCGATGGGCATGAAGATCCGCAGGCCGCTGCGGCCGCGGTTCGAGGTGTTCCGCTCCACGAAGTCCGAATAGGTGGTGTGGCCGTCGCCCGCGGTGATGGCGGTGTGGCCGTAGCGCCGTCCCGCCGCCGTGGAGGTTCGCTCCCAGGTCAGCACCAGCCCCGGCGTCCGCAGCGCCTGCTCCAGCGGGATGTGCAGTTCGCGGAAGCGGCTGCGCGGCAGGTTGTTGTCGATCTGGTTGGCGTGGCCGTAGTTGCGAAAGCCCATGGCGCTGAGGATGGCGCGGTTCACGCCCTTCGCGCACTGACCCAGGCTCCTGGAGCCGCCCATGCTCAGCGCCGTCTGCCGCGCCGCATCCGCGAGCCGCCGCTGCAGGGCGGTGCCGGAGGCGGAGGGCGTGGGCGTGGCGACCCGCGTGGCGTCCTGCGCCGCGGGCTGGAAGGTGTCTCGGGCGTTCTGGCCCGGCAGGCGGAGCGTCTGCCCGGCGGCGATCCGGTTCGGGTTCTGGATGCCGTTCAGTCGCGCGAGCACGGCCGCGGTGGTGCCGTTCCGCGCTGCGATGGTGGAGAGCGAGTCACCGGCCACAATCCTGTAAGTCGGCATTGCGATCCTCCTTTGGAGTTGTCGCACCGAGGTGACACCCGGTTGCGCCCAACCGGGGGAATACTCAGGAGGTGTGCGTACATGTGCGCCGCATGCCTACTCGCCGGAGACGGTCAGCTCTCCGAACCGGAGGGTGGGTGCGCCCACTGCGCCGCGGAAGGTGAGGTCGTTGGCGATCCCATCGATGCCGTCGAGCATGGAGAGCAGGTTCCCGGCGACGGTGACCTCCTGGACCGGTCCAGCCAATTCGCCGTTCTCAATCCACAGCCCGTTGGCCCCGCGCGAGTACTCGCCGGTGACGATGTTGGCGCCGTGGCCGAGCATGGCGGTCACATAGAACCCGTCCCGAACGTCGCGGATGAGCGCTTCCGGCGCCGCCTCGCCCGGCTGAAGGTAGAGGTTGTTGAAGCCGATGTGCGGCAGGGACGAGTACCCGCGGGACGCGTTCCCGGTGCTCTTCGCCTTCGCCTTGCGCGCGGTGAACGAGTCGTACAGGAACGCGCGCAGCACGCCGTCTTCAATGACCGGGGTGCGCCGGGTGGCCACGCCTTCGCCATCGAACGGGGACGACGCGAGCCCGCGCTCCAGGAGCCCGTCGTCCACGATGGTGACGGTCTTCGCGCCCACGGGCTTGTTCATCCGCGAGGCGAAGATGGAGGACTTCTTGTAGACCGCATCCCCGTTGGCAGCCGCCGCCACGCTGCCCACGAAGGACGCGGCCATCATCGGGTCGAAGATCACCGGCACCTTCCGGCTCTTCACCTTCTTCGCGCCCAGCATCCGCACCGCGCGTCGCGCGGCCTCACGCCCGATGGACTCCGGCGTGTCCAACTCGGAGAGGAAGCGCTTGTAGTCCACCCAGTACGACGTCTGCAGGCCGCCTGCGGAGTCAGACGCCACCGGCACCGCGTACATGTACACGTAGGTGCCTTCGTACCCGTCGGTGAGCCCTTCGGAGGACGCGACGTAGACCTCCGAGACATGGTCCCCCGCGCCCACGCTGTCGAACGCGGTCACGCGCGGGTCGAAGGCCTTCGCCGCCTTCTCGATCTCCAGGGACGTCTTCACCTTCCAGTCCGCGGGCAGCTTCGCCACCTTCGCGTCGAACAGGCCGCCCACCTTCGCGCGCGCCTTCAAGTCTGCCCGCGTGGGCAGCCCGTTGAGCTTGTTGGGCGCCGCGGCCTCGGCCAACTGCAGCGCGCGGTCCACGAAGGCATCCAGGCTCGCAGGCTCGAAGTCGGAGGTGTACGCGAACCCCAGCCGGTCCTGGGCAATGACCCGGAGCCCCACGCCCTTGCTGGTGGACTGGGTGAGATCTTCGATGCTGCCGTCCCGCACGCGGCAGGAGGACTCCCGGCCAATCTGGATGAAGGCCTCCGCCTGCTTCGCGCCCTTCTTCTTCGCCCGGTCCACCAGCCGCTTCGCCAACTGCTCGTAGTTCGTCGCCATCGCCTACGCCCCTCCCACGCGGGTGCCGCCCACCGTCATGTCGTCGATTCGCAGGGTGGGCAGGCCCACGCCCACCGGCACGCCCTGGCCGTCCTTGCCGCAGGTGCCGAGCCCGGGATCCGGCATCGGGTCGCAGCCCACCATGGTCACGTTCTTCAAGGCCTCGGGGCCCACGCCAATCAAGGTGGCGCCCTTCACCGGCCGCCCGAGCTTCCCGTCTTCGATCTCGTAGGCCTCGGAGATCTCGAAGACGAAGTTGCCGTTGGTGATGTCCACCTGGCCGCCGCCGAAGCTC
>CAZQVZ010000331.1:0-6829 GCA_964596895.1 uncultured Myxococcaceae bacterium | reverse complement strand
CATCGGCGGCAGCCAGCGCGAGGAGCGGCTGGACGTGCTGGACGCGCGCATGGACGAGATGGGGCTGCCGAAGGAGAGCTACGGCTGGTACCGCGACCTGCGCCGCTACGGCACCGTCCCGCACGCCGGCTTCGGGCTCGGGTTCGAACGCGCCATCCAGTACCTGACCGGGATGGAGAACATCCGGGACGTCATCCCGTTCCCCCGCGCGCCGAGGCAGGCGGACTACTAGCCGCACAGGCCTGCGGGGAGTGCCCGAGGCCTCGTGTCGCATTGGGGCGACAGGTCAGGGCGCCGGAAGGCGACGCGAAGAAGGTCACCCCCAGCACCGCCCGGGACGCGGCCGCCGACAATGCGGCCATGACCCACGAACCTCGTCCCAACCGCTCGTTCGCCCTGGTGTCTCTGTCGGTCCTTCTGGGCTGCGGTGTCGGTGAGCTGGAGCTTGCGGGGGACGCATTCGGGACCCTGGAGGACGAGGTCTCCTTCGAGGACGCCGAGGCGTTCGATCTCGAGCCCGACACCGACGAGCCTCTCGGGACACGCGAGGACGCGCTCGCCGCCGGTCCCCGCTACGAGAACATCGTCCTCGATGAGTCCGGTGACCCGTTCGCGGCCAGGTTCGGCAAGACCTATCACCTGTACCTGCCCGATCAGCTCCCCGGAGGCGGAAGGGTGCTCGGCTTCACGTCGAAAGACCTCGTCACGTGGAAGAGCGTCGGCTCCGTCTTCGACAATGTGGCCGAGCAGTACGGCGGGCAGAAGACGCGCGGCTTGTGGGCGCCCGAGGTCCTGAAGTTCAAGGGCAAGTACTACCTCTTCTACGTCAACGTGATGACGAACCCGCTGGATGAGGACGTGGGTGACAAGGACATCGTCGTCATCGAGAGCGACGACCCGACGAACTTCAAGAACGGCAGGAAGCGGACGGTGCTTCTGGATGGGAAGTACGCGTTCATTGACCCCAGCCCTTTCGTGGATCCGGCCACTGGGAAGCTCCACCTCCTCTACAAGCGCCGCGGCGCGCTCGGGACCGGCACCGAATTGATGATCCGGCCCATGTCCTCGCCCACTGCGTTCAGCGGTCCCGCCACCGTGCTGGTGCGGTCCAAAGAGATCCCCCAGCCTGGCCAGCTCGAGCACCCGATGCTCCGCCGGGTTGGACAGAAGTACTTCCTGCTCTTCTCCAAGGGGCTTGGAGACACCTCGACCTACCAGATCGTCTACGCGACCAGCCGGAGCCCGACCGGGCCGTTCACGTACCGGGGGGCCCTCTTCACCTCGAGCAAGGACCTCTCGGGAGATCTGAGCCGGAAGGTCATCGCCCCCGGGGCTTCGTCCATTGTGCGCGACGGGGCAGGAAAGACCTGGATGGTCTACCGGCAGAAGAAGACCCTGACGAAGACCTACAAGCAGCGCGGCGTTTGCATTGACCGCGTCGTTTTCGATCCCCCGAACAACCGCATCACGGGCAACCCGACGAAGGGGGTCAAGCGCCAGGCGCCGGCGCCGCTGGACTGAACCGGAGTACGCCTCCCTGGGGCTTGGCTTCGAGCGGGCCATCCAGTACCTGACCGGGATGGAGAGCATCCGGGACGTCACCCCGTTTCCCCGCGCGCCCAGGCGGGCGGACTTCTAGGCGAACCGCCATGGCCGAGTTCTGGGAGACCGCCTTCGTCGACAAGGGCCTGATGTGGGGGTTCGAGCCCGCCGCGTCCGCCCTCTGGGCGCGCGATCACTTCGTCCGGGCTGGCGCCAGGCACGTGCTCATCCCCGGCGTGGGCTACGGAAGGAACGCGAAGCCGTTCCTCGACCAGGGGATCCGGGTCACCGGCATTGAGATCTCCCCGTCGGCCATAGAGCTCGCCCGCTCCAGGCTCGGACTCGACCTTCGCATTCATGAAGGCTCCGTCGAGGACATGCCCTTCGACGACGAGCAGTACGACGGGATCTTCTGCTACGGCCTCATCTACCTCCTGGATGCGCCCGGGCGGCAGAGGCTCATCGACCACTGCTACCGGCAGCTCGCGCCCGGCGGGCAGATGATCTTCACGGTCATCTCGAAGAAGGCCCCCATGTACGGCCAGGGCACGAAGCTCGGCGAGGACTGGTACGAGCGGCTGCCGGGGCTGGGGATGTACTTCTACGACGCGCGCTCGGTGGAACGGGAGTTCGGCCCGTATGGCCTGACCGAGCAGGCGGAGATCGACGAGCCGGGGCCGCATGGCGGCACCCTTCCGTTCATCAACCTGATCTGCCGCAGGCCTTGAGCCGCGCGGACTGCGGTCAAGCCGCAGCGTGTAGCAGCCGTTCCAGCACCTCCGCCCGCCGCTGATGCCAGTCCTTCGCCAGCACACGGAGAGGGCGCCCGAGGCAAGGGAGGCCACCCCTCGGAGCCCGAACGGCAAGCGTCCTCGAGATGGCTTCTCGGTGGAGCTGATGTGCCCGCTACGGTGCGGGCTTCTTCGGGGCCAGCAGCGCGGCGATCCGGTCTTTGACCGCCCGCGCCGTCCAGGCCGGCAACATCCTCGCGAAGGCCTCGTCGTCTCCGGGTGCCAGCGTGGAGTCACCGCGGAGCGCGCGCTTGGTCGCGGCGTACGCCTCCTTCGGGTGGCGCGCCAGGACGCCCAGTCGCTCGCGGGCGTATCCCAGAAGCTCCCGGTCGGTGAGCTCGTCCAGGTAGCCCAACGCGGCGGCCTGATCCACGCGCACGAGTTCCGCGCCGAGCAGGGCCTGCGACAAGCGCTCCGGCGAGATGCGCTTGTGGATCATCCGGAGGATGCCGGGCGGGAACTGCAGCCCCAGCGCGACTTCATTCAGCCCCATCCGCAGGTCCATGTCCGCGCGCGCCACCCGGAGATCGCAGCACAGGGCCAGGACGCACCCTCCGGCGATGGCGTGGCCATTCACTGCCGCCACCGTGGGCCCCGGATAGGTGAAGAGCGCGCAGACCAGGCGCTCCAGCTTGCGCAGAAAGGCCGCCATGCCCTGGTCATCCAGAGCCACGACCTCCTTGAGGTTCAGGCCGGCGCTGAAGGCATCCCCCTTGCCCGTGAGCAGGACGGCGTCGCCGCCCGCGCGGTCCAACTCCGCGAGCAGAAAGTCCATCATCTGCGTGCCGAGCGCGTTCTTGCCCGGGCCCTCCATGACGATCTCGTGCATGAGGAGGACCCTACAGCGCACGCCGGCGGGTCAGCATCCAGAACGCGAACAGCCATGTCGGCCACAACGCCGAGGCTGCGGACCCACTGCAGTTGCACCCTTCCGCGGGAGGCGACGGAGGACTTTCAGGGGAAATCCCTGCATCAACGCCGGTGACGCCTCCATCCGTCTCCGGCATCCCCGCGTCAGGCTCCGGCATCCCCGCGTCAGGCTCCGGGCTGCCGGCATCGGGCGGCTCGGGAGCCGGCTCCACCGTCACCTCCCAGCTGCAGCTGGCGGAGTTCCCATGTGCGTCGGTCGCCGTCAGGAGCACGGAATGAATGCCGACGCCGAGCAGCTCCCCGGCCGGCGGCATGGAGCCCACCGTCACTGCAGCACCCGTCCGTGCGGTCACCTCGGGCTCTGCGACGGGGAGCGCTGCACCTGAGCCTTGATCAACGAGGAGAGCGCGGGGCGGACAGGAGATCTCCAAAGGCGTGAGCGAGAGCAGGTCCGTCAAGGAGACAGCGTGCAGCTCGCGGCCGACGGTGTCGTTCGTGGCTGCGAAATAGAGGGTGCCGTTGCTTACCGCGAAGTCGCTCGGGTTCGACGAGCCTGACCCTGTTGCGAGGTCGGTGACGCGGAACGTGCTCCCCGCGGTGCCCGAGGAGATCCACAGCTCCACGCCGTGCACCCCGTCGTCTGCGCTGAAGACGATGGGACCGGCGGCTCCCAGCGCGTACGGCCCTGCCGTCACACTGCCGTATTCCCCCGGCTTCACGTCTGCGACCAGCGTGGTCCCGGCGGCCGTCCCGTCGCTGCGCCACAGCTCTCGTCCGTGCACGCCGTCGGTGGCGGTGAAGTAGAGCGTCTGGCCCACGTGCGCGAAGGGATAGGGACTCGAAGAAGCGGCCCCTGGGAAGATGTCCCGGACGAGCCGGGTCCCCGCCACGGTCCCGTCACTCACCCAAAGCTCCGATCCTTCCTGGGTGGTGGCCCAGAAGTACAGCGCGCTGCCAGTGGAGTAGGTGAGCAGCGGCGAGGAACTGCCGGAACCGGGCACCATGTCCGCCACCAGGACTGTCCCGCTCGCCGTCCCGTCGGTCTTCCAGAGCTCCCGCCCGGTCGCTACATCAGAGGCGGTGAAGTAGAGCGCACCGCCCATCACCGCGAAGTACTGCGGGTAACTCCAACCATCGCCCGGGATGAGGTCCACAACGCGCTGGGTGCCGGCGCTGGTTCCGTCCGTCTTCCAGAGCTCGCGGCCCCCGGCGTCTGCACCGACGAAGAAGAGGGTACCGTCCTGCATCGCCGCGAAGGAGTGCGTCTGCACGTGCACCCTGGCGGGCGCTCCCGGCACAGGCTGCGTACCCGCCACCGTCCCGTCGCTCATCCACAAGGCGCCGCCGGCGTCGTTGCCCCACATGAAGTACAGCTGGGCACCCGCCGAGGTCAGATGCCTGGGCTCGTCGTTGGGATCCGTCGCGAGGTTGGTCAGCTGGATCGTGCCCGCGGCCGTCCCATCTGTGCGCCACAACTGGGTGCCCGTCCCGGCATCCGCGGTGAAGAAGACCAGACCCTGATGTGACACCAACAAGGCGTGACCGGCCGTAGGGACGGCCGCGAGCGCACGCGTTCCCTGCTCGGTTCCGTCGGTGGCGAAGACGAAGCGGCTGCCCTGATCGTCGCCCGCGATGAAGGCGAGCTCCGTTCCAAGATCCAGCAGCGCAGCCGGATCGGACCCCACGTGCGCTGGGCGCAGGTCTGCGACCATCTCGGTGCCGGAAGGCGTTCCGTCCGTACGCCACAGCTCGTGGCCATGGACACCATCGTCTGCGCCGAACCACCCCAGACCGTCCTGCTCGGCGATGTAGGTGATGGCGCTCATTGAAGGGCCGGAACGAACGTCAGCCAGAAGAGAGGTGCCTGAGGGCGTCCCGTCCGTCACCCAGAGCTCTCGTCCGTGGATCCCGTCGTCCGCGGTGAACAGCGCGATATTGCCGAGCGACCGGAAGTGGCGCGGGCCCGACGAGCCGCTGCCCGGCTGAATGTCCGCGACGAGCGAGGTGCCAGCGGCAGTGCCGTCCGTCCGCCACAACTCGATGCCCACCCCAGAGCTCGAGCCCGGCAGCACCAGGGTCTGCCCACCGATGACGGCGTGGTCGTATTGATGGTCACCCACTGCGAACGCAAACGAGCTCACGGGCTGGGTACCCGGCACCGTTCCGTCCGACTTCCACAGGGTCATCGGCTGCTGGCTGCCCAGGAAGAGCAGCTGCCCGTTCAAGACCGGGAAGGGCAGGGGCCGGTTCGGCTGGGGGCTGTAGGACGCGTAGAACGTCACCGCGTGGAGAGGCTGGGTTCCTGCTGGCGTCCCATCCGCTATCCAAAGGGAACGCGCACCGCTGTCTCGCGCTTCGAAGACGATCCTTGTGCCGAGGGGTGTCAGACGCTGCGCCCCGCTCAACTGCGTGCCCGCGAGATCCGTCACCTTGACGGTTCCCGGCTCTGTCCCATCACTGACCCACAAGGATCGGCTCACGCCATCCGAGGCGACGAAGTACAGCCGTCCGCCCGCAGCGGTGAGCTCTTGCAACGAGCCGCCATCAGGGCCGGGATAGATGTCCTTGACGAGGAAGGTGCCGGTTTGGGTCCCGTCCGTTCGCCACAGCTCGACCCCGTGATCGAGGTCCCAGCCGGCGAAGTAGACCACTCCGCCCAATGAGGTGAGCTCCGGCCGTTGGTAGCGGCGCGTCGCCTGATCGCCTGCCGCCCATGTGTAGCTGCCGGTGGCGGGCTCCGCTGCACCCATGGGTACCCTGTAGGTTCCCACGAGCGTCCCGTCGGTGGCCCAGAGCGATCCTGGGAAATCTCCGCCCAGGGACGTGAAGTAGACCATCCCGTCGTGCCAGATCGGCGACTGGATGTGGCCGACGGACCCGGGGCCGATGCTCGAGATGCGCTCGGGGGCGCCGCCGTCCGCGCTGATCCGATACAGCTCCCGCCCGTCTTCTTCCGTCACGCCTGTGAAGAAGACGCCCGCGTCGGTCGCGAGCAGCCAGTCGGTGTAGGAGGACGAATTGGGGCCCGGCAGGGTCCGAAGGTCCTTCACCACATACACGCCGCCGTCGCCCAGCGCCTGGCGGGCGCGGCCCGGTTCCGCAGGAACGGTTGAAACCTCTTCCGCGCAAGAGCCCGCCAGCAGCGCCGCGGCGCTGGCGACGAGACACAGGCGACTTGCACGTCCAACGAGCGACAGGTGCTGCATTCAGTCTCCCTTCCGATGGCCCGCATCTGCGGTCGCACCTGCCACCGTCAGGGTGAGCCTACCTGCCGACGTCGCCCTGTGCAGCCCTTCCACTGTTGTTGCAGGACCTCACCCGGTCCCGTAAGAGGCGCCACCATGTCCCTCCCCGAGCGCTACGAACCCCAGCGCATCGAGTCTGCGTGGCAGGCCCGCTGGGACGAGCGCGGCGTCTTCCGCGCCAATGCCCGTCCCAACGCCCCGAAGAAGTACATCCTCGAGATGCTCCCGTACCCCTCCGGCAAGATGCACATGGGGCACGTGCGCAACTACCTGCTCGGGGACGTGTACGCCCGCTACTACCTGATGAAGGGCTTCGACGTCCTCCACCCCATGGGCTGGGACGCCTTCGGTCTGCCGGCCGAGAACGCGGCCATCAAGGAG
>CAZQVZ010000330.1:0-6833 GCA_964596895.1 uncultured Myxococcaceae bacterium | reverse complement strand
GAAGCCGGCGGCGATGAGGTCCTTCGGGAACTCGGCGGTCTCGTCGTAGTGCGCGGCCTTGGGGCGGATGACCTCGCGTGCGTACTTGCGCGCCGTCTCCTGCAAGGCGCGCTGTTCGTCGGTGAGCTGGAAGTCCATGGCGTGAAGTCTCCCCTACTTCTTCGCCGCCTGGGGCACCTTCTCCCAGTCCGCGAGGAACTTCTTGATGCCGATGTCGGTGAGCGGGTGCTGCGCCAACTGCACCAGCACGCTGTACGGGATGGTGGCCACGTCCGCGCCCATCCGCGCCGCCAGCAGCACGTGGTTGGGGTTGCGCACGCTCGCGACCAGCACCTCCGTGGTGAAGGCGTAGTTCTGGTAGACCTCGATGATGTGGCCGATGAGCTCCATGCCGTCCTGGCTGATGTCATCCAGCCGGCCGACGAAGGGGCTCACGTAGGTGGCGCCGGCCTTGGCGCACAAAAGCGCCTGGTTCGCGGAGAAGCACAGGGTCACGTTGGTCTTGATGCCTTCGGCGGTGAGCGCCTTCACCGCCACCATCCCCGGCACGCCCATGGGGATCTTCACCACCACGTTGTCGTGGATCTTCGCGAGCCCCCGCCCCTCCTTGATGAGGTCGTCCGCCTCGAGCGACACGCACTCGGCGCTCACCGGCCCGTCGACGATGGTGCAGATCTCCTTGATGGTGTCCTCCAGCGGGCGGCCCACCCTGGCGAGCAGGGACGGGTTGGTGGTGACGCCATCCAGGCAGCCCATGGCGTGGGCGGCGCGGATCTCTTTCACGTCGGCAGAGTCGATGAAGAACTTCATGGGGGGATCTCCAGAGGGGGTGGGAGGCGGGTTCGGCGAGTAGCCGAGCGGCCTTTGGGGGTCAAGGTGGAAGGCCCGCCCCTTTGGGGGTACAAGCCGCGCATGAAGCTCCGCGCTCGCGCGTCACGCTCTGTTGCTCGCCGCCCGGCCAGCCGCCCTTCGCTGAAGGTCCCCGCCAAGCCCGCCGCCAAGAACACCCTCCGGGTGAACCGGGCCAGGGCGCTCGGCTTCGCGCGGGAGGTGCTGCAGGCCGAAGCGCAGAGCATCCAGGGGCTCATCGCGCGGCTGGACGCGTCCTTCTACCAGGCGGTGGAGCTGTGCCTTCACTGCGAGGGCCAGGTGGTGGTGACGGGGATGGGCAAGCCGGGCTTCATCGCCCAGAAGCTCTCGGCCACGCTCGCCAGCACCGGCACCCCGTCCATCTACCTGCACCCGGCCGAAGCCGCGCACGGAGACCTGGGCCGGGTGTCGCGCAAGGACGTGGTGGTGGCGCTCTCCAACAGCGGCGCCACCGAAGAGCTCCTGCGCATCCTCCCCTCGCTCAAGCGGCTGGGGGCCAGGGTCATCGCCCTCACCGGTGACCCCTCGTCGAAGCTGGGCCGCGCAGCGGACGTGGTGCTCGACATCGGCCGCATCGACGAGGCCTGTCCGCTGGGCCTGGTGCCCACCGCGTCCACCGCGGCGCTGCTCGCGCTGGGGGACGCGCTCACCATGACGCTCACCCGGCTGCGGCAGTTCTCCAGCGAGGAGTACGCGCTCTTTCATCCCGGCGGGAAGATTGGCCGGCAGGTGATGCGCGTCTCCGACGTGATGCGGCAGGGGGACGCCAACCCGGTGGTGCGGGACACCGCGCCCCTGCGAGACGTGGTGGTCACCATGACCAACACCCAGGGCCGCCCGGGCGCCGCCAACGTGGTGGACCGGCACGGGAAGCTGGTGGGCATCTTCACCGACGGTGACCTGCGGCGGCTGGTGGAGCGCGGGCAGACGGACTTCTCCACGCCGGTGCGCGAGGTGATGGGCAAGCGCCCCCGCTGCGTGACGCCGGAGGAGTTGGTCCTGGCCGCCGCTGCGAAGATGCGCGAGTACGCGGTGGACCAGTTGCCGGTGGTGGACGCTGAAGGCCGGTCGGTGGGCCTGCTCGACGTGCAGGACCTGCTCGCCGCCCGGGTCGTCTGAAGGCGGTCCGGTCCCCTTAGTTCGCGGTGCCGCGGAGGTTGAGCGAAGCGCTGCGCGAGACGCCGTCGTGCTCCAGCACCAGCCGGGCCTCGTAGAGCCCTGGCCGCGACGGCGAGAAGGTGATGTGGACCTCGCGTCTGTCCGCCACCGGGACCGAGTCCGGCGCCTGCACGAAGTACGCGCCCGAGGCCGCGTCTTCGAAGCGGACGGCGGTGATCTGCGCCCGGTCTTCGCCGGTGTTGAGGACATAGAGGGTGTGGCGCAGCGTGGTGGCGGCGGGGATCTCCCCCAGGTCCAGCTCGCCCTGCCGGACCGGCGGCTCGTCCACGGAGAGCTCGAAGCGCAGGTCACCACGGCGGCTCTGCTGCGACTCCGGCTGACCGCACGACAGGACCAGCGCCGCGAGCCCTCCCGCGAAGACGCAGGCCCAGCGCCCCATCACTGGAGCCTCGTCGCGAGGTTCGCGCGGGCGGCGTAGGCGGGGTCGCTCTGCGAGAGCATGCTCCACACCCCCTTCGCGCCGGCGGCATCTCCCAGCGCCTGCAGCCGCTTGCCCAGCTCATCCACCGAGGACGGGTCTGCGCGGACGGCCACGTTCCACACGTTCTGGGCCATGGGCTGCCGGCCGAGCTTCACCAGCGTCCACGCCATCCCTGCCCGCATCCGCCCGTTCTCCGGGTTCAGCGGCATCACCTGCTTGTAGCCGTTGAGCGCGTCCTCGTAGCGCCCGGCGGCGAGGTGCCCTTCGGCCTCCTCCACCGTCTTCGCGAGCTGCGCCATCAGCTCCGGCGTGCGCTCCACGTTGGCGAAGGCCTGCATCGTCTCCGCGGAGAGCGGGGCCGGCCGGGCGGGCCCCGCCGTGCTGGGGACCGCAGACGGCGTTGCGGCCTGCGCCGTGGGTGCGGCCGCCCCGCCGATGGGCGGATGGTCCGGCGGCAGCGCGCCGGAGACGTTGGGCGCAGAAGGACGGACAGGGCGCGGCAGCTTCGAGAGCCCGCCCACTTCTGCGGCCCGCTCGGCGCGCTCGGCGAGCTTGAGCGCCCACCGGGACTGCGAGGTCATGGGCCGCAGCTTCGCGAACCTTTCGAAGCCCTGCTGCGCGCGGACCAGCGCCTTCGGGTCCTCGCCCCGGGTCTCGAAGAGCAGGGAGGCGTGGAAGTAGACCGCGTCCGCGTCGTCCGGCGCTGCCTCCAGCGTGGCCTCGGCGGTCTTCAGGGCAGCGTCCGCGTCACCGGCGTGGAACTGGGCCGCGGCGAGCATGTTGCGCGCTTCGACCACCGACTGCACCGCCAACCGCGAGCAGGTGGCCGCACCGCCGGTGTCCCCCGCCTTCGCGAGCGCCTGCGCCTTCTCCACCCGGACGTCCAACGCGGCTTCGGCGTCCGCGCACCCGGCCTCCTGGGCGGTGGGCAGATCCAGCCGCTTCGCCTTCGCCGCCTTCGCCTGCGCAAGCCACAGCGCGCGCGCGGGCTCGCCCTTGTCTGCGGCCTGGGACAGGTAGGTCACCGCCTGCGGGTAGCGGCCGCTGGCGTAGTAGAGCTTCCCGAGCGAGTGGGCGATCTCGAAGGTCTTGTCCTTCGTTGCCAGGTCCGCCATCGCGTCCAATTCACGCAGCAGCTCCTCTTCGCTGCGCGCGGTGGCGTCGCCGCCCTGCGCATCGGTGGCGGGCGTGAGCGGGGGGTGCCCTTCGGGCAACGGCTGGGCAGAGACAGCCGCGGCCCAGGGCAGGACCGCGGCGAGCGCGAACGCTGTGACCTTCGTCATACGGCGGCTCTACTAGGCGCGGGGCCGGCCTTCAATCGACCTCGGCCACGAAGAGGGGCATGCAGTCGCCCATGCGAATCACGTCCTGGGGGGACAAGCGGGCGAGCAGGTCCTTCATGGTCTCCCCGGTGACCGGGTGCCGCAGATCCGGCGCCAGCTCACACAGGGGCTCCAGGGCGAAGCGGCGCTTGTGCAACTCGAGGTGCGGGACCTGCAGATTCGGCTCGGCGACGACCTCTCCGTCCCACAGCAGGATGTCCAGGTCTATCTCCCGTGGCCCCCACCGCTTCCGCCGCTGGCGGCCGAGATCCTGCTCCACCTGCTTGAGCAGGCTCAGAAGTCTCGGCGCGGGCACGTTGCACTGCAACTCCACGACGGCGTTGAGGAAGCGCGGCTGCTCCGGCCCCACCGGCGCGCTTTCGTAGATGGAAGAGCAGCGACGGACGGCCAGGGTGTCCATGCGCCGGAGCGCATCCACTGCGGAGAGGAGGTTCTGCTCCCGGTCACCCAGGTTCGAACCCAGCCCAATGTAGACGTGTCCACTCACGGTGGCCTCAGAACCCGGGGCGAGCCGGTTCCCATCCGCCGCCCGTCCGATTTCGACCGGAGCATAGCCGCCTTGCCTGGGCGTGGAGTTGCCGCTCGTCGTTCCGGCCGACATACAGGCGGGCATGAAGGTCTCCAGGCCCCTGGGCTGCGGGGCGCTCCTCGTCGCCCTGCTCGGCTGCCCGCTCGAGGCGCCGTCCGGCGCCGAGGACGGCCGCGCCACGTTCGAGGTCCGCACCCGCCATACGGACCTGGTGAAGGTGGAGGTGTATCTGCCAGATGCGCCCGCTGACGGCAGTCCCCAGCCGGCGCTGGTGCTCCTGCAGGGCGGCGCGGTGCCGCCGGAGGACTACGCGTGGCTCGCACAGCGGCTCTCCTCCCGCGGGGTCGTGGTGGCGCTCCCGGAACATCCGCTGGACCTGGCCATCTTCGCGGTGGGTAACGGGGAGGCGGCGCGCCGGCTGCTGGTGGCCCCTCCCGAAGGGTCGGTGCTCGACGGCCGCGTGGACCCCGAGCGCATCGCCGTGGGCGGCCACTCGCTCGGCGGGGTGGTGGCGACGAAGCTGGCGGTGGACGGCGGCTTTGCGGCGCTGGCGCTGCTGGCGAGCTACCCGGATTCGGCAGACGAGAGCGCCGTCCGCGCCTTCCGCCGCCCGGTGCTCTCGCTGGCCGCGGGGCGTGACTGTCAGGCCGCTGCGGAGGATGTCCGGGCCGGGGCGGGCCTCTTCGGCGGGCCCACGGTGCTCGCCTTCGTCGAAGGCGCGGGCCACTTCCAGTTCACGGACGACGGCGAGGAGGACGCCCGGCGCGACTGCCTGCCACACGTCAGCCTGGAGGAGGCGCACGCGCGCATCGAGTCCGCGCTCTTCCGCTTCCTCGAGGCCACCTTCACGCCGGGGGGCGACGTGAAGGGCGCGTTGTCGGGCCTCGAAGGGGTGCGGGTGGAGGCGCCATGAGGGCGGCGAACTGGACGTGGGGCCTGGTGTTCGGGGCCGCCCTGTGGAGCACCCAGGCCTCGGCGAGCCCCCCGTGGGGAGGCGTGGGCTCGCGGGAGCCCGGCTACGCGCTGAGCGCCCTCGCCTCCCTCACGTCGGTGGGCGTCGCGGCCGAGCACCACAGCGTCCTGGACCGCGTCAGCTCTGTGCGCGCCGCGGAGCTGGAGGTCTTCTGGACGAAGGGCGTGGCGGAGCTTCGCGGCGCGAAGGGTTGGCACCTGCTCGGCAGCCGGCGGCTGCGGCTCTCGGGCGTGGTGGGCCTGACGGGGCTCACCGTGCTTCAGGGCCCGGTCAGCTTTGGCATCGGGCCGTCGGTGGGGCTCTTCGGGACGTATGGCGGCGGGCGGTGGGAGGCCTTCCTGGGTGGCCAGGTGGGCGCGGAGGGCTTCGTGCTCGCGGACCCCGGCGTGCGGATGCCGGCGCGGGTGATGGTGGGCGGACGGTGGCCTTTGGGCCCGGTGTGGCTCCGGGTGGCGGCGCGCGGCGGCGCGGACTTCGCGTGGCAGCAGCGCGCGGTGTGGCGCGGCGAGCTGGTCTTGGGCGTGGGGCTGCGGCTGCCGCACGTCACCTGGGTGGAGGACGCTCCGGCGGGGCTGCCTGCGCCACCGGGTTCTTGAGCACCCCCACCGACTCGATGTCGACCTCCACCGTGTCTCCCTCGACGATGCGGCCCACGCCGGAGGGCGTGCCGGTGCTGACGAGGTCACCGGGCTCGAGCGTCATCACCTGGGAGATGAACGCCAGAAGCCGCGCGGGCGAAAACTGCATGTCGCTCGTGCGCCCCTCCTGGCGCGCCTCCCCGTTCACCCGGCAGCGCACGGCGAGGTCCGCGAAGTTCACTTCGGTGACCAGCTCCGGTCCGCAGCAGGCGAAGGTGTCGTAGCCCTTGCCGCGGGTGTGCTGGACTTCACGCCGCTGGATGTCGCGGGCGGTGACGTCGTTGAAGGGGGTGACGCCGAAGATGGCGGAGGCGGCCTCCTCTTCCGTGGCGCGCGACAGGCGCCGGCCCACGACCAGCCCCAGCTCCGCCTCGTGGTGGACCTCTTCGCTCTCCGGCGGCAGGCGGATGGGCGAACCCGGGCCGTTCAAGGCAGAGGGCGGCTTGAGGAAGATGAGCGGCTCCGGCGGGATGACCTTTCCCATCTCCTCCGCGTGCTTCCGGTAGTTCTGCCCAATGCAGACGATCTTCGTGGGCTCGGCCGGCGCGAGCAGCGAGAGCCGGACCCGCGGCAGCGGCGTCCCGTCCTCCCGCGTCTGCGGAAGCCAGGGCGCGCCGGTGAGCGGCTGCACGCGGTCGCCCTCCACGCGCCCCCAGCGCACCACGTCGGTGGGAGAAGAGGTCACCGCGTCGCGGAAGCGGACGAACCTCACCGGAGCCCCAGGACGTCGCTCATGTCGTAGTCGCCGGGGACGCGGCCAACCGCCCAGCGCGCGGCCCGGAGCGCACCGCGGGCGAACTGATCCCGGCTGGTGGCCCGGTGGGTCAGCTCCACCCGCTCGCCGTCGCCGAGGAAGAACACGGTGTGTTCGCCCACCACG
>CAZQVZ010000329.1:0-6850 GCA_964596895.1 uncultured Myxococcaceae bacterium | reverse complement strand
CAAGGACGACCGACTCCCGCGCCTTCCGCGCCAAAAACCGCTGAAATGACCGGCAGTTGTACCGCGAGCGCCGGGCGTGGTTCAACCGGTGGAGCCAAACCCGCCTGCGCCCCGGTCCGTCTGGGACAGCGAGGGCACCTCTTTCAGTTCCGCCTGTGTCACCGGGGCGATGACGAGCTGCGCCATGCGGTCCCCACGGGTCACCGTGAAGGGGGACTGGGAGAGGTTGGCGAGGATCACCTTCACCTCTCCCCGATAGTCCGCGTCGATGGTGCCAGGCGTGTTCAGGCAGGTCACGCCGTGCTTGAGCGCCAGCCCCGAGCGGGGGCGCACCTGCGCCTCGTAGCCTTCGGGCAGGGCAATGGCGAGCCCGGTGGGGACCGCGGCCCGCTCGAAGGGGGCCAGCGTCAGCGGTTCCTCCACGTCCGCCAGGAGGTCCATCCCCGCGGCGAGGAGGGTCTGGTAGCGCGGCAGGGGCAACGGGTCGGGGTGCTCGCGGACACGGAGGACCTCGACGACGACGGACGCGGGCTTCGACATGGCCGGCGCCTCTAGCACACGCAGGCCCGCCCCGCCGCCGCTCAGCCACGTCGCGGCCAAGGGTGGCCGCCGCGACATCCGCGCACCCCCAGCGTTGCGCGCGGCCGGGCAGGTGGCTCTGCTGGGCGACACGCCGCGACACGCAGCGACAAAGGAGCCACAGATGGCGGATGGCGCACGAATGCCGGCAGCGTTCCTGGGACACGGCAACCCCATGAACGCCCTGGAGGAGAACCGCTACACCCAGGCGTGGCGCGACTTCGGGCGCCGGGTGCCGAAGCCGCGGGCCATCCTCGTGGTGTCCGCGCACTGGTACGTGAACGCCACCGCGGTCACCGCGATGCCAACGCCGCGCACCATCCATGACTTCTACGGCTTCCCGCCCGCGCTCTTCGCCATGCAGTACCCGGCGCCGGGAAGCCCCGAGGTCGCCGAAGAGGTCGTGGACGTGGTGCGGCCAGCGTCGGTGGGCCTGGATGGTGACAGCTGGGGTTTGGACCACGGGGCCTGGTCGGTGCTGGTGCACGCCTTCCCCGAAGCCGACGTCCCGGTGGTGCAGCTCTCCTTGCACGCCCAACAGGACCACGACTTCCACTTCGAGCTCGCGGCGAAGCTCGGCCCCCTGCGCGACCGCGGGATCCTCATCGTGGGCAGCGGGAACATCGTCCACAACCTGCGCGCCATCGACTGGTCGCAGCCCGCGGCAGGGGATGACTGGAACCGCCGCTTCGACGACCACGCGCGCGAGGTGCTCACCCAGAAGCCCCAGGATGCAGTCCGCCTGCGCGAACACCCAGACTTCCGCCGTGCGCACCCCACCGAGGAGCACTTCCTCCCGGCCCTCTATCTGGCCGGGCTCGCCGCGGCCGAGGGGCGGGGCGCGGAGCTGCTGGTGGACGGCTACGCCTATGGCTCCTTGTCCATGGCGTCCTATGCGCTCGGGTGCGGCGCCGCCGGCGGTGGGGGGGCCACCAACGAACCCTCCGCGCCGCTGCCGGATCCGAAGAAGGTGCCGCCGGAGAACACCAACCTCTGACGGGCAGCTACTCGGTCCCGCCCGCGGCCACCGGCAGTTGCAGCGCCCTGAACGCGAGCGGGTCCACCGGCCGCCCGCCCACCTCCAGCTGGTAGTGCAGGTGCGGCCCGGTGGAGCGGCCGGTGTTGCCGGACCGGGCGATGACGCTGCCCCCCTTCACCACCGCGCCTTCGCGCACCAGCAGCGCGTCGTTGTGGCAGTAGGCGGTGGTGACGTTGCGGCCGTGATCCACCACGAGGATGTTCCCGTTCACGCCGTCGTAGCTCGCCCTTCGCACCACGCCGTCCGCCACCGCGCGCACCTTCGTGCCCACGGGCACCGCCAGGTCCACTCCCGTGTGCAGCTTGCGCACGCCCAGGGTCGGGTGCCGCCGGTAGCCGAAGGGCGAAGAGATGGGCGCCGTGCGCGCGAGCGGCCAATCCAGCCCGTACGCCACCGACAGCGCCAGCGCGTCGTGGGCGCTCTGCACCGCGTCCTCGAAGCCTGGCGGCAGCGCCCGGGCCAACGCCTCCAGGTCCGGCCGCGGCTGTCCGGATGCCACCGCCCGCTCCAACGCGTAGCGCGCAGGTTCGGGGCCGGTGAACGCCGCCAGCACCGCTGCCTCTTCGGTGCCCAACTCCCGGGCCGCGCGCGCGAGCAGCGCCGCGCAGACCTTCGGCCCCTTCTGTCGGTCCACGAGGTCCGTGGGCGAAAGGCCCTGGGCCCGCGCCAGGGCGTCCGCGGGTTGCCTCGCCTTCGGCGAGAGCTGCGCCAGCGCTGCGTGCAGCCCGTACCCTGAAGCTTCGGCCTTCGTCACCGCCGCCGCCGGCACCACCGGCAACTCCAGCGGCCGCCCACGACCGTCCACCCGGTGCCCACCGGAGAAGTAGGCGAGCACCGGCCGCGCCGAGGTCCTCGCGCCGAAAAACTGCGCCGCGGCGGTCCGCACCAGGGCGCCCACCGGCGTGTGGTGGTACGCGGCCCACAGGCACAGGGCTGCCATGCACAGCTCGAACAGCCCTCTGTCGCGGCGGACGAACACCCAGGGTCACCGGAAGAAAGAGAGGAGGGGGGCTGCGTCCAGGAGCGCGGCCACCGCAAGCGGGACCACCAGCGCAGTGCCGGGAAGCCCCATCAGGACCAGCTTCAAGTACGGCGCGGTCTTCCCCTCCTCCACCGCCACCTTGTCCGCGCGGTAGAGCGCCAGGAGCGTGGCGCGCGCGCCAAACGCCAGCAGCACGCCCGTCACCGCCGACAGAGCGGCGAAGCGCCCGAGGGGACCTGCGAGGTCGTCCCCGAGCAGCCCCCGCGACTGCAGATAGACGGCGCCCTGCACCATCCGCCCCACCGCACACGCGCCCGCCAGCGCCACCGCCGCCGTGCACAGAGGCCGCGCCACCCGGAGCAGCGTGGGCCGCCGCAAGAGATCCCTGAAGATCTCCTTCCAGCCGCGCGGCGGCGCGCCCACCAGGGCCGCGAAGGAGTCCGGCGGCCGCTTCCGGTTCGCCTCCCGGTAGGCCAGCCCCGGGAACGCCAGCACCGCCACCGCGAGCAACTCCCACAGAAGGGCCAGCGCCCGCGCCAGCCAGGTGCGGTCTCCCAGATCCACCCAGTGCACGAGCCCCTCGGTGAAGGACCACCTGGCCACCAGCCCGTCGAAGGCGCTGTCCACCCGGTCGATGAGCCACAAGAGCCGCTCGTCCACCGTGTCCGCCGCCGCATGGGCCCCAACAGCCAACAGCGCGAACAGCCCCAGGGGCATGAAGAGGAAGCGGAAGCCGCCTGCGAAGCGCGACGCCCTGGTGAGCGGGCCCGGGCCGCCGCGCTGCGTGTCACCCAGATGTGGGGAGAGGTCCTTCAGGGTGTGCCTTCCAGAGATCGTGGCCGCGTGGCCGCGTATCAACGCACGAGTGCAAACGAAGATCCTCGGCGTCTACTCCAGTTCACAGGGCCCGCTCCCTCATTCCGAGGGGTTGCGCGTGGCATGGGGGGTGAACAACCGGCGCTCGCCTTTCAACCCAAGCCCCAGGAGCCGTCCCATGATCTCCCCCGCCCTCCTCTCCAAGGCCACCCATACCTCGCTGTCCGCGGACCAGAAGTCGCAGCTCGGCAAGCTCAAGGACGGGCCGGAGAAGGCGCAGCTGCAGGCGCAGATGGAGGCTTCGAACTACCAGAACATGGTGCAGTTCATCTCCAACCTCATGCGCATCAAGGCCGACACCTCGAAGTCCATCATCGCCAACATGCGCTAGCGCGTCTTTCCGAGCCCCCGCCCCGCCCCACCCGGCCCAGAGGACGCCATGCACGCCGCCGCCCCATCCCCCGTCATCCCCAGGCAGATGAAGTACGAGGAGGGCCGCGTGCTCGCGGGGCTGCCCACCGGGGTGCGCGCGCAGTTCCTCGCGCTGGATCCGGCGGAGCGCAGGTTCATCCTCACCGCGTCCGTCGCAGAGCGCGAGGCCTACGCCCAGATGCCGCCGGAGGAGCAGACCCGCTTCGCGCGGCTGCCTGCGCCCCTGCGCACCACCTTCCTCAAGCTCTCCACGCAGGAGCGCGCCTTCGCCGACGCGGTGGACGAAGACGCGCTGCACTCCTTTCTGGCCCTGCGCCCCGAAGAGCGGCAGGCCCAGGTCGCCTCTACGCCTTCGGCCACTGCCTCCCGCGCGCGCACCACCCGCCTCGCGGCCCAGGCCTCGAGGCTCGCCCACGAGATCATCGCCGCGCTCTCCCCCTGGGCAGACGATGCGCCGGGCCTGGTGGAGGCCGCCGGCGCCGCCGCCTTCAACGCGCTGTTCTCCGGCGAAGACGAAGCCTCCGCCCGCGCCGCAGGGCTGCGCGCGGTGATGGCGGAGCCTCGGACCGTCGCCAACATGGAGGCGGAGCTCGCGAGGCAGGTGGGACACGCCACCGTCTGCCGGGCCCGGCCGGTGATGCCCGAGCTGCTCTCGGCGGTGAGCCGTGACGCGTCCTGCCGCCGCGAGGTGGCGCTGCAGTTGACCGAGCTGCTCGGCGCCTGGGCGGGAGGGCTCGCCGCGAAGGCCGCCACCGTCCCCCGCCGCGCCGCATCCGAGCCGCTCCAGGTGGGCCTGGGCCTGCGCGCGAGCTTCATCATCGGCTGAAGCTTTTCGCCCGGTTGGATTCCGTTGGACCCCTTCTGCGAGACTGCCGGGCGTGGCCTCCTCCAATCAGGACTCGCCTACACCGCCGAGGCTCGACCCCGGGGCAGTGGAGGCACGGGACGAGGCCGTCGAGCCCACCTGGACGGGCGACCTCCTGGCGGGCAGGCAGCTGGGCGAGTACCGGGTGGTGCAGCGCATCGGCTCCGGCGGGATGGGCGTCGTCTACGAGGCGGAGCAGCCGGTCATCGGCCGAAAGGTGGCCATCAAGGTCCTGCGAGGAGACGTGGTCCCGGGCCGCGGCCTGCTCGACGAGGCCCGCGCCGCCAACCAGGTCCGCCACCGCGGCATCGTGGACATCTACGGGTTCGGCGAACTGGAGGGCATCGGCCAATACCTGGTGATGGAGCTCCTCGAGGGCAAGCCGCTCGACGCGGTGCTGCACGAGGAGGGCGCGCTGCGGCCGGCGGATGCGGTCTACATCCTCGACGAGGTCCTCGCCCCCCTGGAGGCGGCGCACGCGCGCGGGGTGGTGCACCGGGACCTCAAGCCGTCCAACGTGTTCCTCGTCTCCGAACCCGGCGGCGGCCGCTACGTGAAGCTGCTCGACTTCGGGCTGGCGCGGCAGATGAGCGTCACCGGGGACCGCAAGCGGCAGACGCGCGTCACCGGCCTCATCGGCACGCCGCACTACATGGCGCCCGAGCAGGTGCGGAACTTCCTGGTGGGCCCGAGGACCGACCTGTGGGCGGTGGGCGTCATCGCCTACGAGCTGCTCACCGGGCGCATGCCGTTCGACGGCAAGGACCCGTTCGAGGTCATGACCCAGGTGGTCAGCGGCACCCCGCGCGCGGTGCGGTCCTGGGTGAACGTGCCCGCGGAGCTGGACGAGCTGGTGATGAAGCTCCTGGCCAAGTCACCGGAGACCAGGCCCCACTCTGCGCAGGTCGTCCGGGGCCTCCTCAAGCGCATCCGCCGCGAGCTCTCCGACGCGCAGACCCAGCTGTTCAAGAACGCGCCGCGCACGCCCACCTACCAGGAGGTGCCCGCGGCGCAGGTGACCCCGCACCTTCCTCCATCGCTCCTGCCGCCGTCCCGGGTCGCTGCGCTCGCGGCCCCCTCTGCGGGCGACATTTCGAAGACCCCCGTCTCTCCCCTGCCGCAGCCGGACCTCCCGCTGCCGCCGGACACCCTGGACCTCTCCTCGCAGCCGGATCTGCAGAGCCAGGTGCGCACCGACGTGGCGGTGGTGGTGCCTCCAGAGGTGCTGAAGCGACGGGGCGGGAAGGGCCCGCCGTCCGGGGTTGGCAGGTCCTGGTCGAAGGTGCTGGGGGTGGGCGCGGTGCTCGCGGTGGCCGTGGGCGCCACCGTGTTCGTGTGGGCCTTCCTGCAGGCCCCAAGGCCGGGGCCGCTGCCGGCGCAGCCGCTGCCGCTCACCACCCGCCCCCCTCCCCAGCCCGCGCGCCCGCCGCCCCCTCCGGAGGTGCCCCTCCCCTCATTGGTGGTGCCCGCCTCCGCACTGTCCGAGATGGAGATGGAGATGGAGATGGTGGTCGAGAACCCACCGGGGCTCGGAGAGGAAGACGCCGGCGTCGAAGCCGCGGACGGGGGCGAAGAAGCGGACGGGGGCGAGCCTTCGGACGCTGGCGAGAGAGGCGACGCGGGCGAGACGGCCGGCGCGGGTGAGGCAACCGACGCGGGTGAGCGGTCGGACTCGGCGGGAGCGTCACTCCAGGACACCGAAGTGGACGCGGGCACAGCGCCCACCGCAGAGACGACGAAGGTCCGCAAGAAGCCGCCGCCGCGGCGGATCATCATCCACCGCGCCGGCTCCGGGCTCTGAGCGGCAGGGCCCCCGCGCTACACGCACCCCAACGACGACGCCCCCGCTCCACCGAAGGAGCGAGGGCGCCGGGAACTTCATCTGCGTGCGGCGGTGGAGCCTAGGCCTTGGCCTCGGGCGCCTTGGCGGCGTTGTCACCACCCTGCGCTGCGGCGGCCTGGGCGGCGGCGCGGTCCGCGAGCGCCTCCTTGCGCGACAGGCGGATCTTCCCGCTCTTGTCGATGCTGAGGACCTTCACCATCACCTCGTCGCCCTCCTTGAGCACGTCGGAGACCTCCTTGACGCGCTTGTCGGACAGCTCCGAGATGTGCACCAGCCCGTCGGTGCCCGGGAAGA
>CAZQVZ010000328.1:0-6851 GCA_964596895.1 uncultured Myxococcaceae bacterium | reverse complement strand
CTTCTTCGCCAGCTCCTTCCGGGTCACCAGCTCCTGGGTGCAGATGGCCATGATGGCGTCGCCGTCCACGACCTGGCCCTTTTCGTCCACGACGATCAGCCGGTCCGCGTCGCCGTCGAGGGCGATGCCCACGTGGGCGCCGTGCTTGAGCACCGCGCGGCCCAGGGCCTCCGGGTGGAGCGCGCCGCACTTGTGGTTGATGTTCCGGCCGTCCGGCTCCACACCGAGCCGGATCACCTTCGCGCCGAGCTCCTCCAGCACGGTGGGCGCGACCTTGTAGGCAGCGCCGTTCGCGCAGTCCACGGCGATGGTGAGGCCCTCCAGCGTCAGCTCGCCGGGGAAGGTGTTCTTGAGGAAGACGATGTAGCGGCCGCGCGCGTCATCCAGCCGCTCCGAGCGGCCGATGCGCATCGCCGTGGGCCGGATGTGGTCGATCTTCCGGGTGGCGATGAGATCTTCGATCGTCGCCTCGGTCTCGTCCGGCAGCTTGAAGCCGTCCCGCCAGAAGAACTTGATGCCGTTGTCCTGGTACGGGTTGTGTGACGCGCTGATCACCGCGCCCGCATCCGCCCGCATGCTCACCGTCAGGTTGGCGATGGCCGGCGTGGGCATGGGCCCCACCAGCACCGTGTCCACGCCCATGGATTCGATGCCCGCCGCCAGCGCCTGCTCCAGCATGTAGCCGGAGAGCCGGGTGTCCTTGCCGATCACCACGCGGTGCCGGTGGTTGCCGGCGCGGATGAGGTGCGCGAGCGCGCGCCCCAGCTGCAGCGCCACCTCCGCCGTCATCGGGTGCACGTTCGCGACGCCGCGAACGCCGTCGGTCCCGAACAGCTTCTGGGACAACGCCTCCTGCTCCGGGCTGCTCTTCAGCCGGTACGCCATGATCCACCTTCTCCCTTCGCCGCCGCCGTTATACCCGACCCAATGGCAGGCCAAAGTAGGGCGCACACCGCGCACCGGCAACCCGCCCGCCTGCTGCCCTGAACGCCGCGCCGCCCCAGCGGGGGCGGGGTGAGGGGCAGAATTGGGTCGCCGGGAGTGGGGGCGCTTGCTAACCAGCCTGCTCATGGACCGAAAGAACCGGCAGCGGCTCTCGCAGGTATTGGTCGGAACGGACTTCTCCACGCCGGCGCGGCTCGCGCTCGCCCGGGCGCTGCAGCTCGCCTCCTACAGCCAGGCGGCGGTGGACCTGGTGCACGTGCTCAAGCACCGGCGCCTGCTCACGAACAAGGACGAGGCGCTCGCCCGCAAGGAACTGCAGGCGTTCGTCTCGGCGGTCGTCAAGAAGGAGAAGCCGAAGCGCCTGTCTTCGCGGGTGGTCTCCACGGACGGAAAGCCGGCAGACGTGCTGCGCGCCGAAGCCGCCGAGGTGCAGGCGCAGCTCGTGGTGATGGGCCGCACCGGCGGCAACTTCCTCCGGGGGCTGGTGCTCGGGTCCACCGCGGAGAAGCTCGCCCGCACCGACGAGCGCGCGCTGGTCGTCGTCCATCCGGACGGCAGCTCCGGCAAGCCCTACAAGCGCCCCCTGGTCGCGGTGGACTTCTCGGACGAAGCAGACCGCGCGGTGGAGCTCGTCGCGGCCCTGGCGCCGGAGGCGAAGAGCGTGGACGTCCTCCACGTCTACGACCGCTCCTACGCGCTGGTCCTGCGCGCCACCGCCACGGGCGTTGACCGGGTGGCCCAGTATGACGAACAGCAGCGCGAAGGCGCGGAGCGGCACATGCAGGAGTTCCTCGCCGCGCACCGGGCGCTGCGCCCCCACCTCAAGCTTGTGCCCTGCGTCGTAGGCGGGGATCCGCGCCCGGACATCCGCGACCAGGCCCTGCGGCTCAAGAGCGACCTGTTGGTGCTCGGCCGCCGCGGCGAGTCCGGCAACACGCCCATCGGCACCACGGTGGAGGGGCTCCTGCGCATCGCGCCGTGTGACCTCGCGCTCACCGGCCGGCCCACGTTCACGGCCTGAAGCCGTGGCCCGGGTGAAGGACCGTCGTTAGCTTCTCGGCCGCCGTGGAGACCGCACCGCTTCATCAATCCCTGCTGGCCAGCGTGCTCGCCGGCGGCGTGGCGACGACGCTGGGGGCCGTGCCGGTGATGGTGCGCAGCCACCTCTCCCGCGCCACCGAGAACACCCTGATGGGCTTTGGCGCAGGCGTGATGCTCGCGGCGGCCGCCTTCTCGCTTCTGGCGCCGGGGCTGGAGCACGCCCGCGGGCTCTTCGCAGGCGGGCTCTCGCCGGTGTTGCTGGTGGGCGGGGGGTTCGCCGCAGGCGGCATCCTCGTCTCCTCCGTCCACCGGCTCTTTCCGCACGAGCACTTCTTCAAGGGCACCGAGAACATGCCGGAGCCGTCCGGCTCGAAGGTGTCCCGCACCTGGCTGTTCGTGGGCGCCATCGCCTTCCACAACTTCCCGGAGGGGCTCTCGGTGGGCGTGGCGGTGGCCTCGGGCGAAGCGTCCACCAGCCTGCCGCTCACGCTCGGCATCGCCGCGCAGAACATGCCGGAGGGCATGGTGGTGGCGGTGGCCATGGTGGCCGCGGGCTACTCGCGCCTGCGCGCTCTGGCCGTCACCGCGTTCACCGGCTTCGTCGAGCCGTTCGGTGCGCTGGTGGGCCACCTGGGCGTGGGGCTCGCCACCGTCGCCCTGCCCTTCGGCTTCGGGCTCGCCGCCGGCGCCATGGTGTTCGTGGTGTCGGACGAGATCATCCCCGAGTCCCACCAGGTCGCCGCGGGCCGCGCCACGCTGGGCCTGATGACAGGCTTTCTGATGATGCTCGCGTTCGACGCGCTCATCGTTTGAAGCGGGCGCCGGCCTCGTTGGCACACCTGAGCGCGAGCGCCACGTCCACCGCTTCTCTGACCTCCGCCACGTCGTGCACCCGGAGGAAGTCTGCGCCCCCGGTGGCGGTGAGGACGGCAGCGGCCGCCGCCGTGGCCCCCACCCGCTCACCCGCGGGCTTGCCGCCGGCCAGGGCCCCCAGGAACGCCTTGCGGCTGTGGCCCACGAGCACCGGCAGCCCCAGAAGCCGGAGGTCCTGCGCGCGCCGCAGGAGCAGGTGGTTGTGGCCGAAGGTCTTCGCGAAGCCGATGCCGGGATCCACCACCACCCGCGCCCGGGGGACGCCCGCGGCCACCGCCTGCTCCACGCTCCACGCGAGCGCTTCGAGGACCTCCTCCACCAGGTCTTCGTAGTGCAGCGCCTCCGCCTTCTGCATGGTCTCGGGCGTGCCGCGCATGTGCATGGCGCAGACGGAGGCGCCCGCCTCGGCCGCCGCGCGTGGAAGCTCGGGGTCGTGGCGGAACCCGCTCACGTCGTTCACCAGGGTGGCGCCGGCCGCACAGGCCGCATGGGCGACCTCCGCCTTGCGCGTGTCGATGCTGATGGGCAGCGCCGTCCGTTCGCGCAGGGCCTCTATCACCGGGACCACCCGGCGGATCTCCTCCTTCGCGGAGACCTCCTCCGCGCCCGGCCTCGTGGACTCGCCGCCCACGTCCAGGAGGTCCGCGCCCGCCCGCTCGAGCGCGGTCCCCTGCGCCACCGCGTCCACCACGCCGAAGAACCGCCCGCCATCCGAGAAGGAGTCCGGCGTCACGTTCACGATGCCCATCAGGTAGACGCGTTCGCCAAACTCGAACGTCCTGGAACCCAGGGTGAGCGGCGCCGGCGCCACGTCCACCTGCAGCGCCCGGTCCAGCGCCTGCGCCAGCGGCGCGCGAAGCGCCCCGAGCGCCGAGCTCAGGGCTTCGAGGCCGCGGCGGCTCCCCGAGAGCAGCGCTGTGCCCTCGCCCGGCACCACCGCCACCCCGTGCGCGGCGCCGCCGGCGAGCAGCACCGCCGCGTCCTCCACTTCGAGCCCGGTGACGAGCACCCCGACCACCCCCAGCGCCTTCGCGAGTCCCTCCCGCTTCGCCGGCTCGATGCCGAGCCTTCGCAGCGCGAGCCCACGGTCGAGACCTTCGGCCGGCGCAGCGGGGTGAACGGGACGCGCGAGGAGCATGCCCAGGGTTAGACGCCACGCGGGCGCGCGCCGTAAAGCCCCAACTCAGCCGCGGAGGAGCGCCAGGAGCGCCGCCGCCAACTCCGCCTCCTGCCGCAGGCCCGCGTCGCCCAGCGCCTCCGCCTCGTCGGTGAGCAGGTTCGCGGTGCGCTCCGCCAGGGCCACCGCCTCGTCCTTCTGGCCCGCGTAGTGCGCCTCGGACGCGGCCCTGGCGCCAATGAGGAACTGGGTGAGCGCCACCGTCTTGCGGACGCCGGTGCTCGCAAACCAGCTCTCCCCTTCACCCGGTGCGCCCGCGCCCTGGAAGTCCACCCGGAGGGTGTCTTGCACGGGGGCGCCGCCCACCGGCGTGTACCCGAGCTTCAGCGTGGCCAGCTCGGACGAAGGCGCCACGCTGCCCGACAGGCGCACCACGATGGCCCCGCGCCTTCGGGAGAGGAACAGGGTCTTCACCGTCTGGGTCGCGGAGGCAGCGCCGGTCTGGGCGGGGATGCCGTAGCTCGCCACCAGGGTGTGGGACGCGGCGGGCAGGACCTCCAGCGTGAAGTCGAAGGCGACGGGCGTCACCAGCAGATCGAAGTCTTCGTCGAACACGCGCCGGGTGGGGTCCCCGTCCTCGAGGAAGAACGCGTTGGCGCCCTTCACCGCGCTCATCCGCGTCACCAACTCCTGCCCGAAGCCGAGCCCCACGCCGAAGGTGGTGAGGAAGACGTCTGCGGCCGCGTACTGCTCCATGAGCTGGGTGAACTCGCCCTCGCCGGTGGCGCCCACGTTGGGCTGCGCGTCGGTGAAGAGGAAGATCCGCGTCTGCCGCTGCGGCCCGTGCTTGCCCCGGAGCGCCTCCTCCGCCTCCCGAAGCCCGCACTCGATGCAGGTCCCGCCGCGCTCCTTGAAGTCGTCGATCTGCGCCTTCAGCGCCGCGCGGTCCGTCACCGCGGTGGGGCCGAAGACGTGCTTCGCGTCGGAGTTGAAGGTGACCAGCGTGAGCAGGTCCTCCGGGCCCAGGTGGTCCACCAGGGCCTTCGCCGCGGCCTTCACGTTCTCCAGCCGGCCGCCGGACATGGAGCCGGACCGGTCAATCACGAGCGCCGCGTTGAGCGCCGGCCGCTTGAAGGTGGAGAGGTCCACGTTGCTGGCCATGCCCAGTTGCAGGAACGTCTCCTGGCTCAGGGTGTCCACCGCGGGCGCCACCGCCGCCGCGCCCCGGAGACACAGGGTCTGCGCGCAGGCGGGGCCGTCCAGGGGCAGGTCGTGCTCCGAATAGAGCCCTTCGGCGAGGAAGTCCTCCGGCGCGGGGACCATCCCGTTGGCGATCTTCTCGCGCGCAAGGCCCATGTCCTGCCCGCCGCCCGGCGTCACCCCCGCGCCGCCCATCCCACCCGACGACAAGGGCGAGCCGCCACAGCCCACCAGCGCCCACAGCCCCGCCGCCACCAGAAGCGTCCGCTTGATCTGCATCTGCTGCTCCCCTGCTTCGGCCCGGGTGCGGCGAAGCAAGCCACATGCCTCCGCGGCTTCAGAGGGGGTGACGACGGGCGCCGCTCCCCAAGCGCGACATCCACGTCAGGAACGCGAAAAGGCGCGGCGCCCTCTGGGACACCGCGCCTTCGCGCACTGCTTCAGTGAAGGGGCCTGGAACCTTAAGCCTTCTCCGGCTCCATGCGGCCGCCACCACCGGCGGCCTCGCGGCCGAGGCCCTCGAGCGCGTCGAGGATCTTCCGCTTCTCCTTCTCCTTCGGCTTCTCCTGGCCGACCCGCGACTCGGGCCTGGCCCGGGTGAGCGCCCCGCCCTGCATGAGGACGTTGAGCTCCTCGGCGTCGAGCGTCTCGTACTCGCAGAGGGCGTCCGAGATCCGCACCAGCACCTCGCGGTTCGTCTCGAGCAGCGCCTTCGCCCGCTCGTAGCTCTCCATGACGATGCCCTTCACCTCCGCGTCGATCTCGCGGGCGGTGGCCTCGGAGTAGTCCGGGCGGCTGCCGAAGTCGCGGCCGAGGAAGACCTCCCCTTCCTGCTGGCCGTACGCGAGGGGCCCCAGCTTGCTGCTCATGCCCCAACGGGTGACCATGGCCTTCGCCATCTGCGTGGCGCGCTCGATGTCGTTGGAGGCGCCCGCCGACAGCTCGTCGTAGATGAGCTCTTCGGCGATGCGGCCACCCAGCAGCATGCAGATCTGATCCAGCAGCTGCTTGCGGTAGCGGTTGAACTGGTCCTCCGCCGGGAGCGCCCAGGTCAGGCCGAGCGCCTGGCCTCTGGGGATGATGGTGACCTTGTGCACCGGGTCACACCCCGGGAGGAGCTTGCCCACCAGCGCGTGCCCAGCCTCGTGCACGGCGGTGTTCCGCTTCTCCTTCTCGCTCATGATCATCGACTTGCGCTCGGGGCCCATCAGGATCTTGTCCTTGGCCGCCTCGAAGTCGGAGAGATCCAGGCGCTCCTTGTTCTGGCGTGCGGCGAAGAGCGCCGCTTCGTTCACCAGGTTCTCCAGGTCCGCGCCGGTCATGCCGGGGGTGCCGCGGGCGAGGATGTCCATGTCCACCTCGGGCGCCAGCGGGGTGCGCTTGGTGTGCACCTCGAGGATGCCGAGCCGGCCCTTGACGTCCGGCCGGGGGACGACGATGCGCCGGTCGAAGCGGCCGGGGCGCTGCAGCGCCGGGTCGAGCACGTCCGGGCGGTTGGTGGCGGCGATGAGGATGACGCCGTCGTTGGACTCGAAGCCATCCATCTCCACGAGCAGCTGGTTGAGCGTCTGCTCGCGCTCGTCGTGACCGCCGCCCAGGCCGGCGCCACGGTGGCGGCCCACCGCGTCGATCTCGTCGATGAAGATGATGCAGGGGGCGTTCTTCTTGCCCTGCT
>CAZQVZ010000327.1:0-6863 GCA_964596895.1 uncultured Myxococcaceae bacterium | reverse complement strand
GCGTTGACGGGTCCGGAGGTGGCCAGTAGCCTCGCAGGCAGATCCCATGTCCAAGAACATCCTGATCGTCGAGAGCGATTCGGCCCTTTCGCAGCGCATGCGGGCCGAGTTGGAAGGCCGCGGTTTTTCCGTCCAGGAGACGGGTGACGGCAGGGGATCGGTGGAGCTGATCCGGCAGACGCGGCCGGACCTGGTGGTGATGGAGGTGGAGCTCACCGCCGGCCAGAACGGCTACATCCTCTGCGGAAAACTGAAGAAGGACGACGACCTCAAGGCGACCCCGGTGGTGATCGTGGGCGCGCCGGAGGGCTTCGTGCAGCACAAGAAGCTCAAGACCCGCGCGGATGACTACGTGCCCAAGCCGCTGGACACCTCGGCGCTGGCGGAGGCGGTGGGCAACCTCATCGGCTTCCCCGAGGCCGCGGGCTCGGACGAGGTCGTGGACGAGAGCCTCTCCCTGTCCGACCTGATGGACGAAGACGAAGACGCCCCGCAGACCGGGGAGTTCGCCGCCGAGGAGATCGCGGTGGACCTGCCGGAGGAGGACGCCTCGGGGACGGTCGGTGGGGATCCGGAGTTGGACATGCTCGACGCCGCGTTCGACGACGCGACGGACGCCCCCGCGGCGGAGCTCGCCGAATCGGAGTCTTCGGCGGAGCCTGAGGTCGAAGACGCCTACGCGGCTGGGCCCGCGGAGGATGACGCGTTCAGCGCGCTCGACAGCCTCGGCGGCGACGAAGATCTCGACGGCGCGAACGACGCGGACCGCACCATGGTGGGCTACCTGCCGGAGGCGGAGATCGAACCGGAGGTCGCACAGGCGCCCTCCGCCCCGCCCGCGCGCGCGGCCTCGTCCTCCTCCTCCTCCTATGACGGCGGCGGCGGCGGCGGCGGTCACGGTCACGCGGACGCAGGTGAGTTGCGCGGGCTGCGCTCGAAGGTGATGGAGCTCGAGCGGGCGGTGCAGGACGCGGACGAGCGCGCGAGCCGGGCCGACGAGCGGACGCGGGACCTGGAGGATCAGCTCTCCTCGGTGCAGGCGGACCTCGAGGCCGCCCGGGCGTCGCAGGCGTCCGGCAGCAACAAGGAGGTCTTCGCGCTGCGCGAGGCGGCGAACAAGAAGGACAAGGACATCCTCCGGCTGCGCAGCGAGCTCAACGAGAAGGACAACGAGATCGTCGAGCTGAAGGACAAGTCCCTCCAGCTCGAGCAGCAGCTCTCCGAGTCCTCCGGCGAGATGGCGCGCAAGGACGCGCAGCTCAAGACCGCCACCCAGAAGGCGGATCAGCTCCAGAGCGAGCGCCGCCGCTTCGACCGGGAGCTCCTGCAGGCCAAGGAGGAGGCCCGCACGGCGAGCGCCAACCTCTCCACGCTCCAGGCGGAGCTGGAGGACGCGCGGGCGCAGCTGGCGCAGACGCACGGAGAGCTCGAGGCGCTGCGCAACCGCACAGGAGATCTGGAGAGCGAACTTCGGCAGGCGAAGGAGGAGGCTGGAGAGCTCCGCGCCGAGCTGGACGCGCAGCGGGACGGCGCCGAGGGCGCGCGGCGCGAGGCCGACGGGCTTCGCAGCGAGCTGGACCAGGCGCAGATGGATCTGGATTCGGCCAAGAACCAGGTGTCCGCTCAGGCCAGCGCCTTCGCCGAGGAGGCAGCCTCTTTGCGCCGCCGGATCACCGAACTGGAGGAGTCGGCCCAGAAGCACGAGGACCGGCTCGCCAAGTTCTACGCGAAGATCAAGGAGGACGAGAAGATCCGCGAGAAGACCCGGAAGGCGCTCGCCATCGCCCTGCAGCTGGTGGACGAAGGGCAGCAGGTCCCGGTGGACGTGGACGTCGACGTGGACGACGCCGCGGAGGCCTGAGGCCTCACTGCGGACGCCTGCCTCTCTCCCCGGGGCTCACCGGTTCGGCGGGGTGAGGGTGCCGCGCCTGGAATGGCGCCTCGCCCTACCCCTTCTTCGGCGCGGTCTTCTTCTCGATGACCTTCTTCGCCTGCTGCGCGATCCCGGAGGGCACGTTCCGGTCCCGCGCCAGGTCCTTCACGTCGCTGTCGCGCAGCGTGGAGAGGAACCGCATGGACAGGGCCATGGGCGTCTTCGGGTTCTTCACCAGCGCGAGCTTCGTCCGGTAGTCCTTCGTCCACTCGCGGTTGTTGTAGATGACGCGCAAGACGTCGTCGCTCACCGCGCGGTTGGCGGCGCACATCAGGACCTCCCCGTCGGTGATGCGAGGGCTGCGGATGGCGGCCACCGCCACGAGCTTGTTGGAGTCCCGAAGCAGGATGCCGCGCGCCTCCTTGTTGCCGCGGGTGGCGAGCTTGATCTTCTCCGAGATGCTCATCCGCATCACCCGCTGGGTGAGGTTGAGCCGCTTGCCCTCCTCCAGCGGAGAGGCGCCCTCATCCGAGATCTCGCTGAACTCCTGCAGCACCTCGTCCGCGCTCGGGCCCTGGTCCAGCGGGCGCTCGGCGGCCTCGGGGCCGTAGATGCGGATCTTCGCCGCCTTCATCTGGGGCACGTCCGGCAGGTCCACGCCGCTGCGCACCGCGAAGTCGCAGACGGAGTCCACCAGCGCGCCGGTGGCGTTCGGGTTCAGGCAGAGCTCGCGGATGATCTCCGGGTGCCGCAGGAACCGAAGCTGGTTCTGGCCAATGGTCTCCAGCACCCGCGCGCTGCACTGGTGCGCCACCGCCGCCACCGCGTCATCCGGAGTGCCGCCGTTGAGCACCAGCATCTCCGCGTAGACCTCCTTGTCCCAGAGGATCCGCAGGAAGAAGCCCAGGACCGGCGGGGCGAGCCCTTCGTCCCGGAGCGCGGAGGAGAGGATCCGGTCCGGCAGCCCCGCGGCCGTCTTCACCGCCGTCCCCCGCACGCTCTCGTCCGGGTCGTAGGTCAGCATGTAGAGCACGCTGAGCATGTCGGACGGAGAGAGCGGGACCAGCGACCTGGCCGCCATCATCCGCAGCGGCAGGGGCGCCGAAGGGTCCACGTGCTTGCGCATGTTGGGCGGCAGGAAGTCCGCGCTGATGGGCGTGGGGGCCTGCGGCTGCGCCTGGAGCGGCTCGCTGGTCATGCGTGGTTCCTCCAGTAGATGAGGCGGAGGCCCTCGAGCGTGAGGAACTCGTCCACCTCTTCGATGGTGCGGGACTCGGCGGCGATCAGCGGCGCCAGGCCGCCGGTGGCCACCACCCGGGCAGGGAAGCCCAGCTCTGCGCGCATCCGTTCACAGATGCCGTCCACCAACCCCACGTAGCCGTAGACCAGCCCGGACTGCATGGAGTGCAGGGTGTTCTTCCCCACCACCTGCGGGGGTCTCGCGAACTCCACCCGCGGCAGCTTGGACGCGTGGGTGAACAGCGCGTCCATGCTGATGGAGATGCCCGGGCAGATGGCGCCGCCGAGGTATTCGCCCTTCGGCGTCACCGCGTCGAAGGTGGTGGCGGTGCCGAAGTCCACGACCACGAGGCCCGCCTTGTGCTTCTCGAACGCCGCCACCGCGTTGACGATGCGATCCGCGCCCACCTCCCGCGGGTTGTCGTAGAGGATGGGCATCCCGGTCTTGATGCCCGGCCCCACGAACATCGGCTTCTTCCCGAAGAAGCGCTCGCTCATCCGTTCGAGCTGAAGCTGCATGGGCGGCACCACGCTGGAGACCGCCACCGCGCCCACCGCGTCCGGGTCCAGCTTCGACCAGGCGAAGAGCTGGCGGACCATCACCCCGTACTCGTCGGAGGTGCGCCCGGCGTGCGTCTGCAGCCGCCAGTGCGCGCGCAGCGTCTTGCCGTCGTACACGCCGAGGACGGTGTTGGTGTTTCCTACGTCGATGGCGAGGAGCATGTGGGTCGCGAGTCTACCGCGCCGGCCCTCCCGGGCCACGGCAACCGACGGCCCCTTCACCCGCCCGCTCGCGCGAAGCGCGCGCTCGGCGTGGAGCTCAGGGTGCGCAGACGGCCCGGTGCGGTGGGGGGCGCAAAGGGCGCTCAGGCGCGGGGGAGCTTCGCGCGGACCTGCTCCACGTCACCGGAGAGCACCCTTTCGGTGCCGTGCGCGGCGCGGACCAGGAGGGCGCCCTGCGCGTCCACGTCTTCGGCCACGCCGGTGAACTCGCGCTGCTCGGTCTTGACGAGGACCTCCTGGCCCAGGGTGCAGTTGAGCCCGCGCCAGGCCTTCTGCACCACCGCGAAGCCCTCCTCCGCGTGGAGGTCCAGCCACTCCTCCAGCCGGGTGAACAGCGCCGCCGCGAACAGGGCCCTGGGGACCCGTCCGCCGCGCGCGGCCTGGAGCGACGTGGCCACCTCCGCCACCTCCGGCGGCAGGGCCGAAGACGGGCTGTTGAGGTTCACCCCCACGCCCACCACCACGAAGTGCACCTGCTCCGGCTCCGCGGACAGCTCGGTGAGGATGCCCGCCACCTTGCGCCCGTCGATCAAGAGGTCGTTGGGCCACTTGATGCTGGCCCGTTCGGCGCCGGCCTCCCGGAGCGTCTGCGCGAGAGCCACCGCCGCGACGAAGGTCAGCTCCGGCGCGCGCTGCGGCGGCAACTCCGGGCGCAGGATGGCGGAGAAGTAGAGGTTGCCCCCAGGAGGCGACACCCACACCCGCCCGCGCCGCCCGCGCCCCTTCGTCTGCTGCTCGGAGATGACCACCTCGCCGTGGGAGGCGCCGTCCTGCGCGAGCCGGAAGGCGACCTCATTGGTGGAGGGGACCTCCTCCCGGTAGTGGACGGTGCGGCCGAGCTCATGGGTGTTGAGCAGGGGCAGAAGCTCCAGCGGGCTCAGCCGGTCCGGGACCTCCACCAGGCGGTAGCCGCGCGCCGGCACCGCGTCGATGCGGTAGCCCTTGTGGCGCAGGGACTCCACGCACTTCCACACCGCGGTGCGCGTCAGCCCCAGCTTCCCGGAGAGGATCTCTCCCGAGGTGAAGTCCTCTCCGCCGTCGGCGAGGAAGCCCAGGACGAGCTCCTCGGTGGTCTGTTCCACCCTGTCCATGGTGCGAGGCAGGGTACGGGCTGGCCTGCAGGGATTCAACCAACGGCGGCGGGCGGGGTCGGAGGCGGACAGGGTCACACCTGCCTGCCCGCTCCTCAGGCGCTCGCAGGCGCGCGGGGCGGCCGCGAGGGCCGCAGGTCGAGGAAGATCAGCGCGGTGAGCGAGATGGCGGGGATGGCGAGCGCGCCGGGCCCCCACCACAAGAGGAGCAGCGGGCCCAGGGTGGCGCCCACCGCGAACGACCCCAGCAGCGCCAGGTGCAGCCACAGCGCCTCGAAGGAGCGGGCCTGGCGCAGGGCAGAGAACAGGCCGCGCCCTCCCTGCGTGCGCCAGCGGTGCCGGAGCCACTGCGCCGCCTGCACCGCGTCGATGCCGAGGTCGGTGAGCACGCCGGTCAGGTGGGTGGTGCGGATGACCGCGCCGCTGATCCGCGTCACCAGCGCGTTCTGCATCCCCATCGCGAAGGCCATCGCCCCGACCAGCGCCGCGTGGTGGCGGGCCTCGTCCGGGTGCAGCACCACGAACGCGGTGACGCTCACGAGGATCAACGCCTCCAGCGCCAGCGCCGGCACATGGCGGCCGCGCGGGCGGTGCTTCACCCACTCCATCAGGGCCGCGGCGGTGGCCGCGCCCAGCACGAACGCGCAGATCCAAGCCGCCGCCAAACGGGCGATGTCCCAGCGGCCGGTGGAGAGCGCCTCGCCCACCTGCGCCACGTTCCCGGTCATGTGCGAGGTGTGCGCGCCGAGGACGAAGAACCCGGCGGCGTTCACAGCGCCGGCGACGCCTGCGAGCAGCACCGCGAGCGCCACGTTCTGACGCAGGCTTCTGTGTGGACCCTGGCGGCTGAGCGGCATGGCAAATCGGCGCGGCGTCTGTCAGCCGGCGTGGACCGCCTCAACGCGGATGAGCCGGGTGGGCGCGGCGGTCGTCGGAAGCCCGTCCACCACTCCCAGCGCGCCCTGGACGTCCGCCTCCTTCGCGTCGTGGGTGAAGACGAGGATGCGCGCCTGCCCCTGCGCCATCCCCTCGCCGCCGCGCTGGACGAGGCTCTCGATGCTCACCCCATGGGCCCCGAGCACGGTGGCGATCTTCCCCAGCACCCCGGGCGCGTCCGTCACCGAGAAGCGCAAGAAGGAGCGCCCCACCCGGGCGCCGGGGGGCAAAAGCGGCAGATCAGAGAGGTTCGGGCCCGAGGGCAAAGGCAGCCGCCCGGAGATCCCGGCCAGAACGCTGCGGCACACCTCCAACACGTCCGACACCACGGCGCTGCCGGTCGGGAGCGCGCCCGCGCCCTGGCCATAGAGCAGGGCCGGCCCCAGCGCCGCGGACTGGAGCAGGACCGCATTGAAGGCGCCGCGCACGTCCGCCAGCGGGGAGCGCAGGGGCACGAAGGCCGGCCCCACCCGCGCCTCCAGCCCTTCGGCCGTCCTTCGCGCCACCGCGAGGAGCTTGAGCGCAAAGCCGAACTCGCGCGCCGCGGCGATGTCCACCTCGTCCACCTGCTCGATGCCCTCCACCGCGATGCCGTCCGGGGGGACGCGCGCGGTGAAGGCCAAAGACGCCAGCAAGGACAGCTTCTGCGCCGCGTCCATGCCGCTGACGTCCAGGGTGGGGTCGGCCTCGGCGAAGCCCAGGCCCTGCGCGCGGCGCAGCGCGTCCGGGTATGACTGACCTTCGTCCGCCATGGCGGAGAGGATGAAGTTGGTGGTGCCGTTGACGATGCCCCACACGCTCTCGATGCGGTCTGACGCCAGCGCCTCCCGCAAGGTGCGGATGATGGGGATGCCGCCGCAGACCGCGCCCTCGAAGTGCAGGTCCACGCCGCGGGCGGACGCGGCCTCGAAGAGCGCTTCGCCGTGTGCGGAGAGCAGCGC
>CAZQVZ010000326.1:0-6910 GCA_964596895.1 uncultured Myxococcaceae bacterium | reverse complement strand
GCCCAACGGCGGCAGCGCCACCGGGTTCTTCCGGTACAGCAGCACCTCGCCGGGCAGCTGCAACAACAGCTTCGGCACCCGCACGCCGGCGTCGGGCGGGGCCTCGCTGGGGGATGGGCACGCCTCGGTGCCGTTCAACCAGGCGCTGTCGGGCCTCGCGGCGGGCACCACCTACTACTTCTGCGCGCTGGCCACGAACTCTGCGGGTACCGGCACCGGCACCCTGCAGACCTTCACCACCCCGGCCGCGCCGCTGGTGACCACCGCCGCTGCGTCACAGGTGGCGAGCACCTCCGCCACGCTCAACGGCGCCGCCACCGCGAACAGCGCGACGACCACCGCGTGGTTCCGCTACGCGCCGGTGAACCCGGGCAGCTGCAACGACACCTTCGGGACCCGCGCCCCGTCCACCGGTGGCGTGGCGGTGGGCTCCGGCACGGGCGCGCAGCCGTTCTCCCAGAGCGTGCCCGGCCTGACCGCGGCGCAGACGTACTACTACTGCGCCATCGCCGAGAACGCGGTGGGCAAGTCCTTCGCTACGGTGATGACCTTCCGGACCACGGGCGCGCCAGTGGTCACCACGCTCAACCCCACCGAGGTCACCAGCATCTCGGCGCGGCTGCACGGGAACGCCAACCCCAACGGCGCCGCCAGCAGCGGCTGGTTCCGCATCTCCGCCACCGAGCCTGACACCTGCTCGGACAGCTTCGGCACCCGCGTGCCGCAGGCGGGCTCCACGCCGCTGGGCGCGGGGACCACCGCGGTGGCGTTCAACCAGGTGATGAGCGACCTGTCGCCGGGGACCACCTACTACTACTGCGCCATCGCCCAGAACGGGGTGGGCACGCGCTTCGGCGAGTTGGTCTCCTTCCGCCCGGACGCGCCGGCGCCCACCGTGGTCACGCTCCCTGCCACGGACGTGGGCACGCGCGCCGCCACGCTGCGCGGCACCGCCACCCCGAACCGCACCCAGACCACCGGGTGGTTCAGGTACGACGTGAGCGAGCCCGCCGAGTGCGACGACACCTTCGGCATCAAGGTTCCCGAGGACGGGTTCGAGCTCGGCCTCGGCACCACGGCGCAGGCGTTCGACGTGGCGCTGGAGGGCCTGCTGCCCGCGCAGACCTACTACTACTGCGCCATCGGCTCGAACCTCGGCGGCGCGGCGTTCGGGCAGGTCCAGAGCTTCACCACCGGCACCGAGCCGCCGACGGTGCAGACGCTCGAGGCCGAGGTGCAGCCGGATGGCTCGGTAAAGCTCAACGGGCTCGGGCAGACGAACGGGCTGCCGGGCACGGCCTGGTTCCGCTACGACGCCACCGACCCGTTCCTGTGCACGCCGGTGTTCGGCGCCCAGGCGCCGGTCGTCGCCATCGAACTGGACGGTCACGAGGAGACGCAGTTCAGCGAGACGCTCCCGGGGCTCGCGCCGGGGACCTGGTACTACTGCGCGGTGGTCTTCACCTCGGAGGGCACAGCCTACGGGACCCTCTCCAGCTTCGAGATCCCGGATGGCGCAGGGGAAGGCGGCGGCTGTGGGTGCAGCGCCGCAAGGGGCCCCGGCGCACTGTCGGTCTTGCTGGTGGGCGCCGCGGCGCTGGTGCTCGCGGGCAGGCGGCGCACCAGGCGCGGGTAGGCAGCGGGGCTGAAGGGGCAGGCGCCCGGCCCTGACGGCTTCTGCGCGATTCGACCGGACAACCCGAGGTTGTACGCTTCCCGCATCGTGCAGACCCGAATCGATGAGATCAGCCCCGACGTCTTCCGCCTGAGCACGCTCGTCCCGGAGGCGAACCTTCAGTTCAACCAGTTCCTCGTCCGCGACGACGAGCCGCTGCTCTTCCACACCGGCATGAAGGCGCTCTTCCCGCTGGTGCAGGAGGCGGTGGCGAAGCTGGTCGCTCCCTCCTCCCTTCGCTGGGTGGGGTTCAGCCACTTCGAGCAGGACGAATGCGGGTCCCTCAACGAGTGGCTGACGGTTGCCCCCGGGGCTCAGCCGGTCTGCAACCTGGTGAGCGCGATGATCAACATCGGGGACCTCACCGGGCGGCCCGTTCAGCCGCTGCAGGATGGGCAGGAGTTCTCCACGGGCAAGTACCGCTTCCGGATGGTGAGCACCCCGCATGTCCCCCATGGCTGGGACGCGAGCCTGCTCTTCGAGACCACCTCCCGCGTGCTCTTCTGCTCCGACCTGTTCACGCACTCGGGGGACCACCCGGCCCTGTCACCCGACCTGCGGGAAGTGGCGCACGAGGAGTTGGCCGGGGAGGCCGCGCATCCGTTCGGGATCTCCATGGCCTACAACGAAGCCAGCGACGCGACCTTGCAGCGGCTCGTCGGCCTGCAGCCGCGGACGCTCGCGGTGATGCACGGGGCCAGCTTTTCAGGAGACGGCGGGGCCCAATTGGAGGGGCTACGGCGCTCTCTGCGCGAGGTCTACGGGTAGACGGCCAGGCGCGCCTCTTCGAAGGCCTCCTCCAGGCTACCCAAAGCGAGGCGCAGGCGGCGTGAAGCGGCTGTAACCGCTCTGGCGCGCGGACGTATCGCTCAGTGGACGGCAGGGCTCGAGGTGAGCCCTGAAGCCACGGGCCCCCGTGGCCGGTAGGACCACGCGCCGTCACCCGCCTGTCCGGCGGCGCCCAACTGGAGAGAACGATGCGACGGAAGAGCCTTCTGCTGGCATGCGTGTGTCTGACGGGATGTGGCGGAGCGGAGTTGCTGTTCGAGGAGGAGGCCCACGAGGCCGAGGCGGAGGTTGAGGCCTCTGCCGACCCCGAGGCCGACCCCTATGCCGGGGTCGACGGTTGGCTGGACCCTGACAGCGAGGCAGAGACGGGCGACGAGCTGGGTGACGGGCTGACCGGGGTCTCTGCGGCGGCGCTGAGTACGACCAAGAAGCAGCTGCAGTACATCGTCACCGCCCACCCGGACGACGAGATCGCGAGCTGGTCGATGATCGCGGGCGCCTCGGACAACTACCCGGTGTTCATCGTCCTCACCCAGGGCGAGGAGACGAACTACTGCACCCCGGCGGGGGCGAACTCGCTGCAGACGCATCTCGGCGAAGGGAAGCCGTACGGCAACCCCTACCAGAACAAGCTCACCGCCGCATGCAAGGCGGCGCGCATCCAGTCCTGGCACCGGTTCCTCAACGCGGCGGCAAACCTCGATGCCACGCTGCCGAAGTCACCGCCGCTGGTGGGCACCTTCACCGGCACGGGCAGCGCGGGCGGCAAGGCCCCCGGCCGGTACGACAACGGCGTCTTCCACGAGTCGCGCCGCTTCAAGGTGTACGCGAACGCCAAGGGGGCGCGGGTCGTCTTCGATCTCGGAGACAACGACCTGACCGCGGCCGAGGTCACGTGGGCCATCCAGCAGGTGCGCAGCCGCCGCGGGGCGCTCTTCCCGAAGATCAAGGAGTACGGCGTCATCGCGGCGTCCTACCGCAACGCGCACGCTGGCACCGGCTGCGACGTCTACGACCATACCGACCACAAGGCGGTCCACGTCGCGATCTTCAACACCGACCAGGGGACGCCGGGGCCGCAGTGGGGCCGCACCTGCATCGACGATCCGGACGTCAAGCGCGTGAGCACGCTGTCGCTGTCCATGTACCGGGCCTTGATGGACGTGGACGCGCCGGCCATCAACCCGTCGCTCTACCCGAACGCGAAGCGCACCGGCATCTACCAGATCCACTATGGCTGGCTCGCGGGGCAATACTGGCCGGGCGGCACAGACCTCCACGGCAAGCTGCACATGGGAAGGCGCCAGGGGTTCTGGCAGAAATTCTAGCCAGGCGGCTTTGGACAGGACGGAGGACGGGCGCTGCCGGGACCTGGGCGCTCAGCATTCGGCCAGCGCCTCGGGGCAGACGCTGGCCGCCTCCGTCCACTGCAGGCAGTGAAACCCGGCGCCGCTGCGACTACCGCCGCTTCGTCGTCGACTTCCGCGGCGCGGGCTTCTTCGTGGTCGTCTGCTTCACCTGCGTCGTCTTCGGCGCGGGCTTTTTGGCCACTGACTTCGGCGCGGGGGCGACGGCAGGCGTCACCTCTGCGACCGGGGGCGGCGGCGGGGGAGGGGGCGCCCGGGTGGCGATGAGCGAGATCTCGGAGAACGCGCAGCGGCCGCCGTCACACCCGAGCGCCGGCTTCACCTCGCCGCCAAAGTGCATCTGCCAGTCGGGACCCAGGAGTACCGGCTCGGCGATGGCCCTCTGGTCCGCCCCTTCACCGATGAACGCGCGCAAGACGCCCTCCGCCGTCACCTCCAGCGAGACCCGGGCCTCGCCGGCTTCGGGGCTGGGCGGCCCGAGCATCACGCCGCGGCGTTCACCGAAGGCCCACTCGAACTGCACCGGCGCGCCCCGCCGCGAGAGCGAGACCGCCGCGTAGCGCCCGGGCGTGCCGGTGAGGACCACAACCCCGCGCGCGTCCGGCGCTTCGGCGAAGGCCACGCGCCGGGTCCAGGCCTCCATGCCGTCCTCCCGCACGCTCAGCCTGACCTGGGCGCCAAACCGCAGCGCGTCTCCGTCGAGGTCCACCACGTCCGGCTGCACGCGGCCCGACGGCTCCCCGCGGATGGGCTCGAAGACCAGCGAGCCGTCCTTCACCTCCACCGTGCGGCCGAAGCCGAGCAGCGGCACCGTGTCCGGGCCTTCGCCTAGGCTCAACGAGCGCTGCCGCTCCTTCTTGGCGATGCGCCCGTGCGCGGTGGCGATGTCCCGCGCCGGCAGGTCGCCGGTGACCGCCGCGCCCGCGAACGGATCCTGCGGCGGCCTCTGGCTGCGCGCCCAGCTGATGCCAAGCACGCCGAGCGCCGCGACCACCAGCAGCGTGGCGGCGAGCCGCACCACCGTGCGGGCGAAGCGGCGCAGCGCCTGGCGGGTGCGGCTCGGCTCTCCGGCAGCGTTGGCCACCGAGCCCTTCGCCATGGGCACCAGAGGCTCGAGATCCGCCATCAGGTCCGAGACCTTCGCGTAGCGCTCTTCGGGCGCCTGCTTCAGGCACTTCGAGACGATGGCGTCCACGCGCGGATCCACGCCCGGCTTGCGCACCGACGGCGGGTCGAACTGGCCGAGCGGCAGCTCCCCCACGACGAGCTCATAGAGGATGACGCCCAGGGAGTAGATGTCCGCGCGGTGGTCCGCGTTCTTCGCGTCCACCCGCTGTTCGGGCGCCATGTACGACACGGTGCCCATGGCCACGTGGGTGCCGGTGAGGTGGAACTTGGACTCGTTGGGACCTTCGAGGAAGGACGCCAGCCCGAAGTCGGTCACCTTGGGGATGCCGCCGGCCTGCTCGTCGAAGAGGATGTTCTCCGGCTTGAGGTCCCGGTGGATGACGCCGCGGGCGTGCGCGTAGTCGATGCCGCGGCAGATGTCGTAGATCATCCGCAGCGCCTGCCCCGCGTCCAGAAGCGGCGAGCGCATCACCTCCCGCAGCGACGGCCCGTCGATGTACTCCATCACCAGGAACCACGTGGCCTGGTGGTGGCCCTTGTCGACGATGTCCACCACGTTGGGGTGGCTCAGGGTGGCGAGCGCGGCGGCCTCCTTTTCGAAGCGCCCGACGAAGGAGACATCCTTGGCCAGCTCGTGGGAGAGCACCTTCACCGCGACGGTGCGGTTGAGTGAGAGCTGGGTGGCCTTGTGCACCTCGCCCATCCCGCCCCGGCCGAGCAGGCATTCCAGCCGGTAGCCAGGGATGAAGTCGGGCGGACGCGGACGATTGACGGTGGTGGGCTCGAGCGCGGCCATCTTTGGCGCGCACGGTACCACGCCCTTTGCGCAGGCTAGATGGGGTCACACCACAGCGGCTTCAGATCCGAAGGGAGGTGATGTGCGACGCCATCCGCCTCGCCCCCGGAGATGTGGAGCCGGATGGTGGCGAAGACGTGGCGGATGATGGGCTCCGCCTCGACGGGCGCAATCCCGAGGTCCCCGGCGACCGCGCCGACGAAGTCTTCGAAGTGGTACTTGCGCACAGGTCCCCCGTCCTCCGGGCGATCAGGCGGGGCCGGCACCAGCTCCCGGAGCTTCAGGGGGAGCTGCGACTCCAGGTTGAAGGACTCGCCGGCGGTGAGCCGCTCCTCCAGCCGGTAGAGCACGCAGGCGGCGTAGCGCACGGCGTCCTGCTCGCTGAAGTGGCCGCTCTGGGCCAGGTCGCGGATGAACTCGACGAAGGTTTGCGTGGTTCGGGCCTCGTGGCGTTGCTCGTTCATGCAGAAAAGCTGCGCACGGTGAGCGCTGGCGTGACCACCCGGTCGCGCTTTGCCCCTCGCTCCTTCGGCGGGCGCCGTCGGGGCTTTACGCCGCGCGCTCGCTTGTCCATGCTCCGCGGCCCTTTCCAACCGGAGGTCGAACAGATGCCCCGCACCCGGATCGTCGCGCTCGGGACCCACGTGCCCCAGCGCGTGGTGACCAACGAGGACCTCACGAAGCTGATGGAGACCTCCGACGAGTGGATCCAGCAGCGCACCGGCATCAAGGAGCGCCACTGGGTGGACGAGGGCACCGGCGCGTCGGACCTCGCCTACGAGGCCACGAAGAAGGCCCTGGCGAAGGCGGGCTGGGAGGCGAAGGACCTGGACGCCATCGTCTACGCCACGCTCTCTCCGGACTACAACTTCCCCGGCGACGCGTGCTTCCTGCAGGCCAGGCTCGGCATCCCGGGGGTCCCCGCGCTGGACATCCGCAACCAGTGCTCGGGCTTCATCTATGGCTTGTCCGTGGCGGACGCGTGGATCCGCTCCGGCCAGTACAAGCGGATCCTGCTGGTGGGGGCGGAGGTCCACTCCACCGGGCTGGACGTCACCACCCGCGGGCGGGACGTGGCGGTGATCTTCGGTGACGGCGCCGGCGTGGCGCTGCTCGAGGCGACCGAGGAGGAGGGCCGCGGCGTGCTCTCCACGC
>CAZQVZ010000325.1:0-6918 GCA_964596895.1 uncultured Myxococcaceae bacterium | reverse complement strand
GCCCTCCGTCGTCGCGCGAAGGCCCACCGGGGACAGGCCCCTGCGCGGCGCCGGCCGCTCCAACCCCGCGCTGACCGCTGAAGGTTCCGAGCCCGAACAGCCCTCACCGCGGCGCACGCGCTCTTCGGTGAACGCCGTGCGGAGCGCGCAGGGCCCGCGCCCCGGCAACGCCGCGGTCCGGCGCCGCACCGGGGAGCTGTTGCCGCCGGACGCAGACCTGCCGGACGGTCACGCGGCAGGTGAGGGCAATCCGGACGGCCCCGAGGCCGGACCTCCCGCGCGCACCAGGTCAGGGCAGTTCAGCCTCGGGGGCCCCCGGCGCATCAGCCAGGCGGGGGTGATGCCGGAGGCGCCCGCGCGTGAGGCGCGCAGCTCCGGTCCGAAGAAGCGCGGCACCGGCGCGGTGCGCAAGGCAGAAGCCTCTGGGGTCTCCCTCGAGGACGTGGTGGACCCGGGGAAGACGGCGCGGCGGATCCAGGCCGGCGCCATCGCCGGGCTCGCGCTGGTGCTGGCGGCGGCAGGCTGGGTCTGGCGGGCAGACATCGCGGACGTCCTGACCTCGCGGCCCGCGGACGACATCTTCATCAGCGCCAACTCCAACCTGCAGCTCGAGGTCTGGGTGGAGCACGCGCCGCACGAGAGCCGCCCCGAGAACACCTACCTGGGGCGGACGCCGCTCAAGCGGAAGACCGGCGCCCACGTGCGCGACACCCTGATCTTCGAGAACAAGGCGCGCGGCGCGCGGCAGCGGGTGGAGCTCACCTACGGCCAGCCGGGAGATCACCGCCAGCTCAACCTGGAGATACAGACCGGCTACTACGAACCCCGCTTCCAGCCGAAGGAGCTCACGCAGCTGGAGCTGTTCCTCAACGGCGAGCAGGTGGGGCGCTACCCCGGTCCCAAGCTGGAGCTGGTGGAGGGTAAACACGTGCTCGAGGTGCGCGGGGCCCAGCTCAAGTCTCCGGCGCAGATCACCATCGAGGTGACGGCGGGGCGGAACAACACCCGGCTGTTCAACCTCTCGTCGCTGCTCGCTCAGTAGCGCGGCAGGGACGGATCCACCGTCAGCGAATAGAGGTCGATCCCGCCGCGCAGCGAGCACGCGTCAAACCCCAGCGCGCCCAGGAGCGCGGCCCCGCTCAGGCTGCGGACGCCGTGGTGGCAGTAGACGACGACCTCCCGGCCCCGAAGCGGCTCCAGTTCGTCCGCGCGCTCCAGCAGCTCGTGCAGGGGGATGAGCAGCGAATCCGGGAGCGCCACCAGCTGGTGTTCGCCTTCGGTGCGCACGTCGAGCAGCGCCGGGCGCTGGGGCTCCGGTGCGCCCAGGCGCGCGTGCAGCTGCTTCGGTTCCATCTGGCGGACGGCCATCCCTGGATGTGCCCCTTCAGGCAGCGGACGAGCAGAACTGCTCGTAGTCGATGAACTCGATCTTCGCGCCGTCGCGGCAGACCGGGCACGCAGGATCCCGGCGCAGCTTCAGCTCCTGGAAGCGGGTGCCCAGCGCGTCGAAGGTGAGCAGCCGCCCGTTCAGCGGACGCCCCTTGCCCAGAATGAGCTTGAGCGCCTCGTTGACCTGCAACAGCCCGACGATCCCCGGCAGCACGCCGAGCACCCCGGCCTCGGCGCAGGACGGCGCCAGCTCCGGGGGCGGCGGCGCCGGATACAGGCAGCGGTAGCAGGGCCCGTCGCCGGGGAGGAAGGTGGTGACCTGGCCTTCGAACCGGAAGATGGAGCCGTGCACGTTGGGCTTCTTCAGGAGCACGCAGGCGTCGTTGAGCAGGTAGCGGGTGGGGAAGTTGTCGCCGCCGTCCACCACCAGGTCGAACCCCTCGAGGATCCGGACCACGTTCTCGCTGGTGAGCCGCTCCTGGAAGGGGAGGACCTTCACGTCCGGGTTCAGCGCGTTGATCGCCTGCTGCGCGCTCTGCACCTTGGGCATCCCGGCGCGGTCGGTGCTGTGGATCACCTGGCGCTGCAGGTTCGACAGGTCCACCACGTCCGAGTCCACGATGCCCAGGGTCCCCACACCCGCGGCCGCCAGGTACAGCGCTGCCGGTGAGCCCAGGCCGCCGGCGCCCATCAGCAGCACCTTCGCGGACAGGAGCCTCGCCTGGCCCTCTTCGCCCACCTCCGGGATGATCAGGTGACGCCGGTAGCGCTCCTTCTGCGCCGCGGAGAGGACGAGCGGCTTCTCCACCGGCAGGTGCGCGTCGTGCCAGCGGTTGTAGCCGCCGGCCATGGAGACCGCGTTCTCGTACCCGAGCTCCCGCAGGGTCTTCACCGCCAGCGCCGAGCGCGTCCCGCCCGCGCAGTAGACGACGAGCGCCTCGTCCCTTCGCGCCTTGTCTTCGATGCGCAGCTCCAGGTAGCCGCGCGGGATGCAGACGGCGCCGGGGAGCTTGCCGTGCGCAGACTCGTCGGACTCGCGCACGTCGATGAGCTTCACGGGCGCGCCTTCGTCCAGGAGCTTCTTGACGTCCTCGCAGGTGACCTCGCGGATCTCCCGCTTCACGTTGGCCAGAATCTCTCTGAACGTCGGCGCCATGGCGCGCTTATAACCCGCGGCGCTCGCACATTTCAGAGGAGGAGGTGGCGCTTGGATGACAGGCCGCTCGAAGGGAAGGTGGTGTTGGTGACCGGGGCCGGCGTCCGGGTGGGGCGCGCCATCGCCCTGGCGCTGGGGCGTGCCGGCGCCCAGGTGGCGGCGCACTACAACGCGTCTGCAGAGGGCGCGAAGGCGCTGGTGAACGAGCTGCGCGTGGACGGCAACGCGGCGGAGGCGTTCGGCGCGGACCTGTCGCGTCCGGAGGAGAGCCTGCGGCTCGTCGAAGAGGTCGAGGCGGCCCTGGGGCCCCTGCACGGGCTGGTGAACAGCGCGGCGCTCTTCGACCGGCACGACCTCGTGGACACGCCCCTTGCCTCGCTCGAAGGGCAGTGGGCGGTGAATGCCCGGGCCCCGTTCCTGCTCACCCAGGCGGCCGCGCGCCGCATGCTGCCGCGGGGAGAAGGCCACGTGGTGAACGTCGTCGACATCGGCGGGGTGTTCGCCTCCTGGGCGCACTACAGCGCCTACTGCATGAGCAAGGCGGCGCTCGCGGCCTTGACCCGCTGCCTGGCGCTGGAGCTGGCGCCGGCCATCCGGGTGAACGCTGTCGCCCCGGGGACCGTGCAACCGCCCGAGCACATGGACGGGGCCACGCTGGACGCGCTGCGGAGCAGGATCCCTCAGGGGCGCTTCGGCTCCGCGGAGGACGTCGCCCAGACGGTCCGCTTCCTCTTGACCGGGCCGGGCTTCATCACTGGACAAATCATCGCGGTGGACGGCGGCCGCTCGCTCGGCACCCGCGCGCTGGGCGGGCTCTAGGGCCTGACTCGATGGACCGGGGCCGAATCGCGGTTATATAGGGCGCACTCAAGGAGACGCCCCACCATGCAGAACACGCAGACCCCCACCACCTCCACCCCCGCGCCCCAGGCCCAGCCGTTCCGCCTCACGCAGGCCGCGGTCACCCAGGTGAAGGAGATCATCCGCGCCCAGGGCTTCGAGGGTCACTTCCTCACCGTGCGCGTGGTGGCCTCCGGCTGCAGCGGGATGGGCTATGACCTCAACCTGAACAAGGACGCCCGTTCGGACGACGTGGTGTGGGAGCAGGACGGCGTGAAGATCGCCACCGACGCGATGAGCCAGCAGTACCTCGCGGGGACGGAGGTGGACTTCGTCACCGGGCTGCAGGGCTCCGGCTTCAAGTTCAACAACCCGAACGCGAAGTCGAGCTGCGGCTGCGGGAGCTCGTTCTCGGCGTAATGGCGGCACTGGCCCCTTTGGGCCGGGTGGAGGGGACAGATGAACGCGCGTGGGATGGCTGTGGGCGCGGTGTGCTGCGCGCTGGGGCTCTGGGGCTCCGGCTGCGCCACCGCGCGCGGTGACGTCACCGGCTCCGGCGATGATCGGCTCGACGACACCACCCAGGGGGACGAGGCCGCGGCCTCCGCACCGGAGGGTGCAGCAGGCGGCAGCTGTGGCCCGGAGGCGAAGGAGGGCTCGGTGGTGCTGCTCGACGCGCGCACCGTCGAACCCATCTCCTGCGTGCTGGCGACGCTGCTGCGGGATCAGCCCGGCTGCGCGCCCGAAACCCCCAGCGGAGAGTGCCCCACCGAGGAGCTCGCGCGCGGGCCGACCAGCCAGGGCGGGCGCCTGTCGCTTCGCGGGACGGACCCCGCGCGCACCCGCTTGTGGGCCGTGGCGGAGGGGTTCGTGCAGTCGGCCCGCGAGCCGGGGCCGGTGGCGAAGGGCCGCGCACCGGAGATCGAAATGGTGCCCGAGGATGGGTTCTTGCTGAAGTTCCTCGACGGGGAGGGGAACTACCTGCCCGGACTGTCGGTGGTCTTCCGCCAGGGGGAAGAGGTCATCGCCCAGCTCAAGACGAACGAGCTCTCCAACGTGTTCTTTCCGGTGCGGACGCCGTTCGCCGGCGAGCCGGTGGTGATCGAAGTCGAAGGCTTCGCGCCCCTGACCCTGAGCTCGCCTTCGGAGCTGGGTGCGGACGGCAACACGGTCACGCTGCGCCGGTAGGGCAGGGCCTGGGCGGTCCTGCGTCCCCGCGCCGCCTCAGCGGTAGACGACGGCGACGTGGGACTGGGTGGTGGTGACGCCGAAGACCTCGTGCCCTGTGCCGGCGATGGCCGCGTCGATGGGGAGGGCTTTTCGGAAGACCCGCGTGTTGAGCTCGTTGGTCAAGCGCGCTTCATTATTCCGGTCCCGGTTCTTCTTCAGGGCCGTGCCCGTCGCCTTCGCCCGCGCGATGAGCAGGTTCCCGCTGGTGGAGAGCTCGACGTCGAGTTCGCTCACCACGCCGGACTTCACCCCGTCCACGAAGCGCTTCACCTGCGCCTGGTACGCCTTCGGCACCGAGCCCAGAAACCGGATGCCCACGCCGCGGTAGTGGACCCGGCAGGTGATCCGGTTTCCGGCGTGGAGCTTGATGTCCGTGAGCCCCTCGACGTGGAACTCACCGGCGAGCTGCGAATTGAACTGCCTGGCGGGCATCTTGTAGGGCAGCACCTTCGCCGCGAGCGCTTCGATGTCCTTCGCCGTGTAGACGAGGGTGGCCGGCGGGGCGCCCGGCTTGCCCTCCAGCTGGTCCGCGTAGGCCTGGCCGGTGCGGGCGGACTCGTCGAGCACCTGGAGCCTGGCGCGCAGCCGCGCGTTCTCCTCCCGGAGATACGCCACCCGGGAGCTGCCCCCGCCGCAGGCGAGGCTCACCGCGGCGGAAGCCAGCAGCCACACCGTGACGGTGCGCCTGCTCATCGCGCCACCTCGCAGGTGCCGGGCGTCACCTGCACCGGTCCGGCGGGGCGGGCCTTTGCAAACCGGGGCCGCAGGACAAAGGCGCCGTTCAGCTCCACCCGGGCGTGCTGGGTGTTGGTGCGCGCGGCCGCGCCCTGGGTCAAGGAGACTTGACTACAGGAGGCCCCGGTGACGCCGGCCCGCGCCTCCCCCTGGCTGGCGGCGGTGAAGGCCTGCTGTGCGGCGGAGGTCTTCTGGCCCAGCTCCCCTCGCAGGCGCTGGTGGTCCTCTTCGAGGCGGGTGAGGTCCGCCCCGGCCTTCTTCGAGGTGGCGCACCCGAGCAGGAGGCACCCGAGCGCGGCGGCCAGGAGGGCGAAGGTCCGGGAGGGGCTGGTGGCGTTCCTCATGCGGGAGATTGAACCCCGTTCAGGGGCGGCCCACCAGCTTCTGCCACCCCGGCGCCTCGCCCTTGTGGGTCAGCCGGGACTGCCGCCGGCGGCGGGCCTCGTCGGCAGCGGCGCGGTCTTCGTCCGTCTCCAGGTCGAGCGGCGGGACGGGGACGCGGGCGCCGCCCTCCGCCAGCGCCACGAACGTGAGCAGCGCGCTGGTGGTCAGGCTCTGCTCCCCGGTGAGCGGGTCTTCGGCGGTGACGGTCACGCCCACCTCCATGGAGGTGCGGAACGTGGCGATGACCCGCGCGCGGAGGATGACGATCCACCCCACCTTGATGCCGGCGTGGAAGTGCAGTTCGTCCATGGAGGCGGTGACCACGTTCTGGCGGCAGTGCCTTTGGGCGGCCACCGCGCCGCAGATGTCTATCCACTCCATCACCCGGCCGCCGAAGGCCGCGTTCAGCGGGTTGGCGTCCGAAGGGAGGATCATCTGGGTCATCACCGCCTCGGAATGGCGGGGCGAGCGGGGGACGAGGTGGGGCTCGGTCATGGCCGAGCCATCCCAAGGACAAGGATGCTTGTCTACCGGTGGCGTTATGGTGGGCCTGTGCGCGCGGACCGCCCCAGCCTGACCGCCTCCGTCGTGTCTTTCGCGCGGGGGGTGGTGTCCCGGAACGAATCCAGCCCCTGCTACGACCCTTTGGCGAAGGCGCTCTTGCCCGCCCCGTGGCGCCAGCTCCTCGCCGCGGTGGACGGCTCGGGCCCGCTGCGCAGGGTGGCGGAGGCCGTGGCCCGCGGCGCCCTGGGCGGCCTGGCAGGGCACATCGAGCTTCGGACCGCGCTGCTGGATGAGGCGGTCCAGGCCGCGGTGGAGGGCGGCGTGCGGCAGTTGGTCATCCTCGGCGCCGGGCTGGACGCGCGCGCGTGGCGGCTGGCGGGCCTGGGCGAGGTCCACGTGTACGAGGTGGATCACCCGGCCACCCAGGCGGGGAAGCACCAGCGGGTTGCGGGCCTGCTGCCTCGCGCACGCAGCGTGACCTTCGTGCCCGTGGACTTCGCCGAACGCTCCCTGGAGGACGGGCTCGCGGGCACGGCCCATGACCCCACCCTGCCGACGGTGTGGCTGTGGGAGGGCGTGACCATGTACCTGCCGCACGCTGCGACTGCCGCCACCTTGCAGCAGGTGGCGCGGAGATCCGCGCCGGCGAGCGTGCTCGGGCTGACCTACCTGCCGCCAAC
>CAZQVZ010000324.1:0-6925 GCA_964596895.1 uncultured Myxococcaceae bacterium | reverse complement strand
CGACGACGCGCGCCGCGGCGATGAGGAGGCGAGAGCAGGTCATGAGGCGCGAAGGCGGCCGGCACCGTAGCCGAGCACAGGTGCGGCTGTCGGCGGTGCGCTTCGGGGCGGTGTTCGGCTGGATGCTCGCGCTGCTCGCCGGGCAGACAGGGTGCCGCTGCGCAGAGGACGCGCGCGGTCCGGCGGGGTCGTCTTCAGAAGTCCGGGTGGCGGCCGCCGCCGACCTCACCCTGGCGTTCGAAGAGCTCGGCCGCCGCCACCAGGCGCGCACGGGACAGACCGTCCACTTCACCTTCGGGTCCTCCGGGCTCCTCTCCAAGCAGGTGAAGGAGGGCGCGCCGTTCCATGTCTTCGCGGCGGCGCACGAGGACTACGTGGACTTCGTGCTTGCCCACGGCAGGTGCCGGAGGGACTCGAAGGCCCTCTACGCGCAAGGAAGGGTGGGGGTGTGGACCCGCGGTGCGCCGGCGAGCCTGGCGGAGCTGGGGGACGCGCGGTTCCGCCGGATCGCCATCGCCCATCCGGAGCACGCGCCCTACGGGCTCGCGGCGAAGCAGGCGCTCGAGAGGGTCGGTCTGTGGGACGAGGTCGCCCCGCGCATCGTGTATGGAGAGAACGTGCGCCAGGCGCTCCAGTTCGCGCAGACGGGGAACGCGGAGGCGGCCGTCGTGGCGGCGTCGCTGGTGAAGGGCGCGGACGGCGGGCTGGGCGGCTGGACGGATGTGGACCCCTCGCTGCACGCGCCCTTGCGGCAGGCGCTGGTGGTCTGCGCGGAGGCGGGGGAGTCCTTCGCGGCGCTGGTGGCCTCAGAAGAGGGCAGGCAGGTCCTCGGGGGGCACGGGTTCGCGCCGCCGGAGGGGTCATCCCGGTGAGCTGGGCGCCCATCCGCCTCTCCTTCGAGGTCGCGCTCGTCTCCACGCTCATCGCCGGCGTGCTCGGCGTGGTGCTGGCCGGGGTGATGGCGCGCACGCGCTTTCGCGGCAGCACGCTGCTGGAGGTGCTCATCACCGCGCCCATGGTGTTGCCGCCCACGGTGCTCGGGTACTACCTGCTCGGCGCGCTGGGGCGGGACAGCGCCATCGGCAAGGCGTGGGAGGGGCTGACCGGCTCGCCCATCGTCTTCACGCGCACGGGGCTCGTCGTCGCAGGTGCCCTGGCCGCGCTGCCCTTCGTGGTCCGCTCTGCGCGCGGCGCCATGGAGGACGTGGATCACCGGCTGGTGGGCGCCGCGCAGACCCTGGGCGCCTCGCCCGTCCGCGTCTTCCTCACCGTGGTGCTGCCCCTGTCGGTGAATGGGGTCATCGCCGGGCTCACCCTGGGGTTCGCGCGCGCGCTGGGTGACTTCGGCGTGACCTTGATGATCGCCGGGAACATCCCCGGGCTGACGCGGACGGCGGCGCTCGCCATCTACGACTCGGTGCAGGCGAACCGCGAAGGTGAGGCCGCCGGGATGGTGCTGGTGATGACCGCGCTGGCGGTGGCGGCCCTGTACTTCGTGAGCCGGCTCACCCGGAGGCGACAGCTTGGCTGGTGAGGCGACCCTGGAGGTAGACCTGCAGGTGACGGGCGCCAGGAAGGGCGCGCCGCCGAGGCTGCAGGCCCGGTTCAGCGTGCCGCCGGGGGTGACGGTGCTCTTCGGTCCCTCCGGCGCCGGCAAGAGCACCTGCCTTTCCGCCATCGCCGGGCTGCTCCGGCCCGGGTCCGGGCGCATCTGCCTGGGCTCGGAGGTCCTCACCGACACCGCGACGCGCACCTTCGTCCCCCCGCACCGCAGAAGGGTGGCGCTGGTCTTCCAGTCGTTGGCGCTCTTCCCGCACATGACCGTGCTGCAGAACGTGGCGTACGGCGCCGCGGCGAAGGACCGGCAGGCGCGGCGCGACGAAGCGCAGGCGTGGCTGGCGCGCGCGCGGGTCGGGCACCTGGCGGACCGCCAGCCTTCGACGCTCTCCGGGGGCGAGGCGCAGCGGGTGGCGCTGGCGCGGGCCCTGGCGTCTTTACCCCGGGTGCTGCTCCTGGATGAACCCTTCAGCGCCCTGGACCTCTCCTTGCGGCGCGAGCTCGGAGAGGAGCTGGGGGCGCTCATCAAGGAGCTGTCTTTGCCCACGGTGCTCGTCACCCATGACCGGGCGGACGCCCTCCTGCTCGGCGAGCGGATGGTGGCGCTGAGCGAAGGCCTCGTGGTGGCCGAGGGCGCGCCCGCCGAGGTCCTGGAACGATAGGGGCCCAACCGGGCCCGCTGTTCCTTCCTGGGCAACACGGTGTTGTGCCCGCCCGGGTGGCCGGGCGCGGCCCCGTCGGTTACGAAGGTCCCCATGAGCGACGCGGAAGAGAAGGGCGGCCTCACCCGGCGGCAGGCAGTGGCGGCCGGGCTCGCGGGGGCGGCGGCGCTGGCAGCCGTGCCCGCCATCACCCGCGGGGAGAAGTCCATGACGTCGGAAGGCCGGATGCCGGTGGTGTTCCTCCCCCACGGCGGCGGGCCCTGGCCCTTCGTGGACCTGGGCATGGACCGCGCAGAGCTGGACGGCCTGTCCGCCTACCTGCGTTCGGTGCGGGAGCTGCCGAAGACCCGGCCCACCGCGCTGCTGGTGGTCTCCGCGCACTGGGAGATGCCCGAGCCCACGGTGATGACCTCCGCGGCGCCGCCCATGCTCTACGACTACGACGGCTTCCCGCCGGAGTCGTACCGCATCACCTGGCCTGCGCCCGGCAGCCCGCCCGTCGCGGCGAGGGCGCGCGCGCTGCTGGAGGGCGCGGGGTTCGCCACGGGAGAAGATTCGCAGCGCGGCTTCGACCACGGGACGTTCGTGCCGCTGAAGCTGACCTGGCCGGAGGCGGACGTGCCCACCGTCCAGCTGTCGCTCAAGCAGGGGCTCAGCCCGGAGGAACACCTCGCCATGGGCCGGGCGCTGGCGCCCCTGCGGGATGAGGGCGTCTTCATCATCGGCAGCGGGATGACCTTCCACAACATGCGCGCGTTCCGGGATCCCCGCAGCACCACCGGCGCCGAGACCTTCGACCAGTGGCTGCGCGAGAGCGTGGCGCTGCCTCCCCAGGCGCGCGACGAGCGGCTGTTGCACTGGAGCACGGCACCCGCCGCCCGCTTCGCCCACCCGCGCGAAGAGCACCTGCTGCCCCTGATGGTGGCCGCGGGCGCCGCCGGGCAGGACGTGGGGACGGCGGCGTGGCTCGGCACCTGCTTCGGGATGCGCATCTCCGCCTATCACTTCGGCTGAGAGGCCCCCGCCCACACGCAGCGCTCGAGGATGCCCAGCCCCTCCTCCACCGTCGCCTCCTCCACGTTGAGCGCCGGGAAGAGGCACAGCGCGTCACCTTCGCCGCCAGAGAGCAGGCCCGCGTCCTTGCAGGCCTGTGCCACCTCGTCGCCGTAGCCGTCGTCTTCGAACTGCACGGCGACGGCGAGCCCCCTGCGGCGGATCTTCGCCGGAGAGGCCCAGGGCAAGCGCCAGAGCCTCGCTTCCAGCTGCGCGCCGCGGTGCTCCACGTTGTCGAAGAGGCGCCGGCTCGAGCGGAACACGCCCAACGTCGCCAGGGCGGCCTCCACGCTCAATGGGTGCCACCCGTAGGTGGAGTGGAAGGCGACGTCCTCGCCGAGCTTCTTCGCGATCCGCTCGGTCACCATCGTCGCGCCGATGGGCGCGTGCCCGCCGGTCAGCGCCTTGGCCAGACAGAGGATGTCCGGCTCCAGCCCGAAGTGCTCGCTGGCGAAGAGCCGGCCGGTGCGCCCGAAGCCACACGCGACCTCGTCCGCGATGAAGAGGGTGCCGAAGCGGCGGCACAGGCGCGCGGCTTCCCGGATGAAGCCCTCTTCGGGGAGGAGCACCGCGAGGTTCATCACGATGGGCTCCATGATCAGCGCCGCCACCTCCCGCTTCTGCAGCAGCCGCTCCAGCCTCCCGAGCGCCTTGTCGTCCAGCGGCGGCTTCAGCCGGTGACAGCGCTGCAGCAGGTTCGGGTAGGGCTCGCGCGAGGACTTGTCGCCCACGCTCACCGCGCCCACCACGTTGCCGTGGTACGCCCCGTCGATGGCCACGAACGCCCGCCGTCCGGTGTAGGCCATGGCGAGCTGCAGGGCGATGTCCACCGCCTCGCTCCCGCCGGTGGCGCGGAAGGTCTTCGTCAGCGCGCCCGGCGCCACCTCCGCGAGCCGCTTCGCCAGCTCCGCGCGCGGCGGGTGGACCCAGGTGGCGTGGACGTAGGAGGGGCCCCTGTAGGCGCGCATCCGCTCCAGGATGGCGGGGTGGTTCCAGCCGAGGTTCCCCACGCACCAGCCCATCTCGAAGTCCACGTACCTCCGGCCGCGCACGTCCCAGAGGTAGCTGCCTTCGCTGTGCGCCACCTGCAGCACCCGCTCCTGCCCGCCGCGCGCGACATAGGCCGCGTCCGTCCGCCGCACCCGCCGCACCCGCCGCGCCCCTGCTCGCTCTGCTTTCCGTCCGGCCATGCGCATCCTCCTCTCCCGTAGGGTGTGCACGGTGTTATCTCCCTGCCTCATGAGCGATCCTTCGACGCCCCATGCCCACCACGCCATCGACTACATCGAGTTCACGGTCACGGACCTCGCGCAGGCCAGGGCCTTCTATGGCGCTGCGTTCGGCTGGAAGTTCAACGACTACGGGCCGCACTACGCCGGCATCCAGGGCGAAGGCCGCGAGGTAGGGGGGATGGAGCAGGCCCCCGAAATCCGCTCGGGCGGCCCGCTGGTCATCCTCTATTCGCAGGACCTCGAGGCTTCGCTTACGGCGGTCACCTCGGCGGGCGGGCGGATCCTCAAGGCGCCCTTCACCTTCCCCGGCGGGCGGCGCTTCCACTTCGCAGACCCCAGCGGGAACGTGCTCGCCGTCTGGTCGAAGGGCTGACAGGCGCTCGGCGGCGCGCCGCGAGGCGCTAGATGAACTGCGCGCGGTACTGGCGGTAGTGCACGTAGCTCCAAAGGAGCGCCAGCGCCGAGAACACGTGCCACAGGGCGTGGCCGTGCAGGACCTTGTTCTCCGGCACGCACCAGGTCCGGGTGACGTCCAGGGCCGAAAACGTCCCCGCAACGCCGATGGTGACCAGCGCCAGCACGAACCAGCGGTGGCTCTGCGGCGCGGGGTCGCGGCGGGAGGCGATGACCTCCGTGGCGATGGCCGCGGCGAGCAGGACGGCGATGATCGCCTGCACCGGCAGCTCCAGCTTCGCGACCACGACCGTCAGCAGCGTCAACGCGCCGATGAGCGGCCACAGCGTCACGAAGAGCCGCTCGCGCCGGAGCGCTCCCATGCGGATCAGGTTCAGCACCAGGATGAGGACGAAGAAGAAGTACATCCCGAAGAAGTCCAGCACCTGCGTCGCGAAGGTGATGGACGCGTGGTACACGAGCGACGTGATGCCCACCCAGAAGGCGGCCGGCGCGAAGAAGCGCAAGGTCCGCTCCGGCATCCCGCGGGTGTGTACGTAGAGCCCCACCGCCACCACCACGAAGGCCAGGTTGGACCAGGTGTTCGCCGGTTCAGCCACCCACTGGCAAAGCGCCGGCTCACACCAGTCCACGTTGGGGGGGCCGCTCCACGCGCGCAGTCCGTCCCACGGGCAGACCTCTCCAGCTGCGTTCGCCATGCCCGTCCTTCTAGTCCGGTTTGCGCCCGCCTGCCTGTCCGCTGGGCGTTGCGCCGGGAGGACGCCGGTGCCCAATGTCCACGCATGAAGGTCGTGCTCGAAGGGGATACGCAGCTCGTGCTCGAGGACTTCGAGGGACCGGGGCTCCACGTGGAGGCGGCCGAAGGCGTCCACGCGCACTTCAGCGCGTTCGAGATGTTCGTCTCCGGCGTCGGCCTGTGCACGGCTTCGGTGCTGGGCGCCTACGCGGAGCAGCTGGAGGTGCCCACCGGCGGCCTGCGCGTTCGAATGCGCTGGGAGCTGGACGTGGCCCCCCGGCGGATGGGCGCGATGCAGATGGACATCCAGTGGCCGGAGCTGCCGCCCAGCCGCACGCGCGCGGCGGAGCTCGCCGCCTCTCAGTGCCCGCTGCACCAGACGCTGGCGCAGCCCACCTCGGTGACCACACGCGTCTTCGCCGGTGAGCAGGCCGCCAGGCAGGAGGCCCGGGCCCGGGCCCAGCGCGAGCAGGAGCGCCACGCGCACGGGCATCACCCCCACGCACACGACCACGAGCACCCCGTGCACTGAGCCCTGGGGGGACCGGGCCGGTTCAGCGGCTGCAGGTGGCCGTCACGCAGACGCCCAGCGGCACGTTGAACGCCACCGCGCTGCGCAGGCCGGCCTCGCGCAGGTTCGCCGCTGCGCCCTGGGCGAAGGCCTCCACGTGCCGCCACGCCGGTGACTCGAAGAACAGGTAGGCGGAGCCTTGGGGCGCAAGCAGCTTCGCGAGCGCTGTGGCGGCGGCGCGCCCGGCCTCGTCCTCATGCCCGAAGAGGGCGACGTTGAGGGCGAAGGCCAGGTCGAACCGGCCGTCTGCGGCGGGCGGCACTTCGGGGAAGGCGCCGGTGAGGAGGGTGAGCCGGCGGGTGTCCGCGGCCTTCCGCGCGAGCGCCGTCATCTTCGCCGAGCGGTCCACGCCCACGAGGTGGCCAGAGGTCAGCTTGGAGGCCAACTCCCGGAGCATCACCCCGTGACCGCAGCCGACCTCCAGCACGCGGTCTTGCGGTTTGACCGGCAGGACCTCCAGGGCCCAGGCGAAGCGCGAGGAGAGCGGCACGGAATGCAGTTTGCGGCGCCCGCCCTTGCGGGTACAGCCTCTCCTCGCCATGTCCCACCACGATTCGCGGCCTCCCTGCGCCCTCACCATCGCCGGCTCCGACAGCGGCGGCGGCGCCGGCATCCAGGCCGACCTCAAGACCTTCTCGGCGCTCGGCGCTTATGGCTGTTCCGTGATCACGGCGCTGACGGCGCAGAATACGCAGGGCGT
>CAZQVZ010000323.1:0-6935 GCA_964596895.1 uncultured Myxococcaceae bacterium | reverse complement strand
CCGCCTTCACGATGATGTCGTTCACCGACACCTTCGAGTCCAGCGCCTTCGCCTCCTCGCGGACGGCGAGCGCCGCGTCCATCTCGATCTCCACCGTCAGGTAGAAGTGCGGCACGCCCGGCTTCACCTCGGTCAACCGCTGACCGATGACCCGGCGCATCCCGCTCAGCTCCACCCGCGCAGGCTCCACCCGCGCGCCCGGCGCATGGGCCCCTGCCCCCGCCGCCTTCGCGGCCGGCTTCCTGGACGGGCCACGCGCGGCCGCCGCCTCCACGTCACGCTTGACGATGCGCCCCTGCGGCCCCGAGCCCTCGAGGTCCGCCGGGTCCAGCCCCTTGTCCTTCGCGATCTTCCGGGCCAGGGGCGAGATGCGGAGGCGGCCCGTCTTCGCGCGCGGCGCCTCGCCGCCTGGCCGCTTCGGGCCTGCGGATGACGCAGACGAAGCGGGCGGCACGCCCTGCTGCTGCGAGGCCTGCGCGTCCGCCTTCGGAGCGCCGGGCCGGTCCTCGGCCGCGGGCTCTTCGGGTGACCCCGCGCTGTCGATGCGATCTCCCGGCGCGCCGATGTACGCGATGGGCGCGCCCACCTTCGCCATCTGTCCTTCGCCCACGACGACCTTCAGGAGCGTCCCGTCGTCGTACGCCTCGATCTGGAGGTTGGACTTGTCCGTCTCCACCTCGGCGATGGCGTCCCCGGAGGAGACCTTCTCCCCCTCCTTCTTGAGCCACGCGGTGATCTTCCCCTCCTTCATGGTGGGGGAGAGCGCGGGCATCTGCACCGGCTTGGCGGCCTTGCCGCTCCCGCCGCCAGAGCCGTCGCCGCCAGCAGGCGACTTCGCGGAGGGCTTCTGCTTCGGCGGTTCGGCGGTCTTCTGGGGCGCGGGCTGGGAGGGCGCAGGCGCGGCCCTGCGCGGAGCGCTGGCCTCCACCTTCTCTCCCTTCGCGCCGATGAAGGCGATGGGCGCGCCGACGGGGGCCATCTCGCCTTCGCCCACGGCGATCTGGAGCAGCACCCCGTCGTCGTACGCCTCGATCTCGAGGTTGGACTTGTCGGTCTCCACTTCGGCCACCGCGTCGCCGGAGGAGACCTTGTCACCGACCTTCTTGAGCCAGCGGGTGATCTTCCCCTCCTTCATCGTCGGGGACAGGGCCGGCATCTGGATGGGCGTGGCCATACGGCTTTACTCCTCCCCGCGGTAGAGGACCTTGTTCACCGCCTCGACCACGCGCGGAACGCTGGGCTCGGCGGCGGCCTCGAGGTTGGCGGCGTAGGAGATGTACACCGGAAGCTGCGTCACCCGTTCGATGGGCGCGTCGAGGAAGTCGAACGCCTCCTTCTGGATGAGGTCCACCACCGAGGCGCCCACGCCGACGAAGGACCAGTTCTCCTCCACCAGCACCACCCGGTTGGTCTTCTGCACCGACTCCAGGACGCGGGCCTCGTCCAGCGGCACCAGGCTGATGAGGTCCAGGACGTCCGCCTCGATGCCCCGCTTCGCCAATTCCTCGGCGGCGGCGAGCGTGGTGTGGATCTGCCGGCCCCAGGTGATGAGGGTGACGTCCTTGCCCTCGCGCTTGAGGTCCGCCTGACCCAGCGGGATCACGAACTCCCCGTCCGGGACCTCGCCCTTCACCGAGTAGAGCTTCTCGTGCTCGAACATCATCACCGGGTTCTCGTCCCGGATGGCGCTCTTGAGGATGCCCTTGGCGTCCTTCGGCGTGCCCGGCGCCACCACCTTCAGGCCGGGGAAGTGCGCGTACTGCGCCTCCAGGGACTGCGAGTGCTGCGACGACAGCCGCCCGCCGATGCCGGTGGGCCCCCGGAACACGATGGGGCAGCGCATCTGGCCGCCGGACATGTGCCGCAGCTTGGCCGCGTTGTTGACGATCTGGTCCATGGCGAGGATGGCGAAGTTCCAGGTCATCATCTCGATGACCGGCCGCAGCCCCAGCATGGCGGCCCCGGTGCCCAGCCCCGCGAAGCCCAATTCACTGATGGGCGCGTCCACCACCCGCGCGCTCCCGAACCGGTCCAGCAGGCCCGCGGACACCTTGAAGGCGCCGTTGTAGCGGCCCACCTCTTCGCCCATCAGGAACACCCGGGCGTCGCGCTCCATCTCCTCGGCGAGCGCCTGGTTCAGCGCCTCGCGATACATCAATTCGGCCATGTCGCCCTCGCTCCCTTAACCCTTGCTCTCGGTCTCGCGCGGCTCAACGTCCCACGTCACCTGGAGGTCCGGCGGCGGGAACTGCGGCCAGTTCTCCACCTTCTGCCCCAGGACCCGCTCGCGCGGCTTCACGTCCTCTTCCCCCTCCTCCACGAGGATGTCCCGCCACAACTCGTCGAGCGACGGCTCGGGGGAGGCGTCCGCCCAGGCCACGCAGTCATCCACGGTCTTCTTCACCTCGTCGTCCATGGCCTGCAGTTCCGCCTCGCTGGCGACCTTCTTCTTCAGGATGTGCTCGCGCAGTTGCAGGATGGGATCCCGCTTCTGGAACTGGTCCACCTCCGCGCGCTTTCGGTACTGCGCGGGGTCCGCCATGGAGTGGCCCTTGAAGCGGTAGGTCATGGCCTCCAGCAAGACCGGGCCCTTGCCGCTGCGCGCATACTCGGCGCAGTCGCTGATGGCGTCATGGACCTTGAGCACGTCCATGCCGTCCACCTGCTCGCCGCGCATCCGGTAGGCGGAGGCGCGCTTGTAGATCTCCGGCTCCGCGGAGACCCGGTGCACGGCGGTGCCCATGCCGTACCCGTTGTTCTCGCAGATGTAGATCACCGGCAGCTTCCACTTGGAGGCCATGTTGAAGGACTCGTGGAAGGCGCCCTGGTTGGCGGCGGCCTCGCCGAAGAAGCACAGGGCGATCCGGTCTTCGTTGCAGTAGCGCGCCTTCCAACCCATCCCGGTGGCGAGCGGGATCTGCCCACCGACGATGCCGTAGCCCCCGTAGAAGTGGTGCTCGACGTCGATGATGTGCATCGACCCGCCCTTGCCCTTCGAATACCCGCCGTCGCGGCCGAAGAGCTCCGCCATCACCATCCCCGGGTCCGAGCCGCGCGCGAGCGCGTGCCCGTGCTCCCGGTAGCCGGAGATCATGTAGTCATCCGGGCGGCTGGCCTCGACCGCGCCCACGGCGACGGCCTCCTGGCCAATGTAGAGGTGACAGAAGCCGGCGATCTTCCCGAGCCCGTACTGCTGCCCCGCACGCTCCTCGAAGCGCCGGACCAGGTACATCTTCCGGTACATCGCCACCAGCTGCTCTTTGCTCAGCGCCTTCGCCATGGCCGCGCTCCATAGCCGTCGGCGTGAGGTGGATCAAAGAGATTCACCCGCCGCAGTGCGGCAGCGCGCACAGCCCGGCCGCGTCACTTCCAGAAACTGGAAGGTCCGGCCGGGGTCCCTACCGGTACTGGAAGTGCGGGACGGAGATCACCTTCTCCAGAAGCTCCACCGGCCGGCCCGAGTGGTCGGTGGCCAGGTGGATGACCACCGCTTCGGGGAACCTGGTGAGGTAGTCGTTGGCGTGGGTGGGCTCGTTGTCGAACGCGGCGATGACGGTCCCCATCCCCCGCAGCCTGGCGTGGGCCTCGCGCTTGAAGTCGTCGTCCGTCATCTCGAAGGTGGGCTTCATGATGAGGTGGACCCGCCGCTCGTCCGGGACCGGCATCCCGTGCTGGGCCATGGCGCCCACCGAACCTTCGCGCATGTCTTCGTGCCGGCCGGTGACGTAGGCGAGGACGGCCCCGGTCCCCATCACCTGCTCGAGGAAGGCCGCGCCCCCGTCGATGGCGACGTCGTCGAGGCAGTAGGGGCTGGTGAAGAAGCGCTCCTGCCAGAACTTCTTCACGTCGGGGTAGTGCCGCTCCGCCTCTTCGGGCGACAGGCCGCAGTTGATGAAGGCCGCCCTCAGGTCCCACCCGGAGTCGAAGTGCGCCGCGGTACACGCCGCGAGCTGGGAGATGCCGCGCGCCTGCCCGAACTCCCGGACGATGCGCGCCTGCCGGGGCCGGTTGTCGAAGAGGGTGGAGTCGAGGTCGAACGCGAGCACCGCTTCGCCACCCAACTCCCGCGCGCGGGCGAGGATCGCCTCGAGGGTCTTCGGCCAGTCGGGCAGGACGCGGTTCTTGAAGTCGGTCATGGCCGCGCATTATCCGCAGCCGGGCGCAAACGCCCAAGCAAAGCCGCGCGCCCCCGCGTCAGGCGACCGAGCGGACAGGGGCCCCACCGGCCGAGGACGGCTGTGCATCCTCCAGCCGGATCATCCGCTTGATGCCGTTGCGGTCCATGACCAGCCGGAAGAGCTCGAGCCGCTCAATCTGGTCCTTGCCGTCATCCACGTTGAAGCGGAAGGCGACGTCTACCTGGTAGGCCTTGGCCGCCCGGATGCGGCCGATGGAGAGATCCTCCAGGTCCACGTACTCCATCTCCAGCTCCGGGTCGTCCATGTCCCGCAGCAGCCGCTGCACGTTCCAGCGGATGATGTCCGCCACCCCGGCGCTGCCGGTGTGCGAGTGGGCGAGGTCATCCGCGTCGAGGATGATCTCCTTCTGGTAGCGGACGATGACCTCCGACAGCTCGCCCTGGGCGACGGTGGCGAAGTCGTCCGCGCGGCGCAGGCGGCGGATCTCCTCGGGGACCACGTCCGGCTTCACGTAGTCCACCTTCTCCTTGCAGACGCCCAGCCGCTGGCTGGTCACCGGCTCGGTGATGGTCGTGGTCCGGTCGAACAGGTACTGCGACGCGTAGGTGCGCAGGATGCGCCGCAGGCCCTCCTTGATCCGGTCCTTCATCATGTAGCCCACCACCAGGATGAGGAAGAAGTTGAGGGACACCTGGGTGAAGCGCACCTGCGCCCAGAAGGCCACCGCGGTGGCGAACGCCATGGCGATGCCCGCGGCGATGGCGAAGAGCACCTCCTCCCAGCCCTGCCTGCGAGACTCGCGGCGGACCCTGAGGAAGAGGATGTTCTGGCAGAACTTCTTCAGAAAGCCCGTGCGGTGCAGGTACTCCTCGTTGTCCTCGGTGAGGCTGAGCACCGACGGCAGCCCCTTCCCGCGGCGGTAGTCCTCCTCCCGGATGACCTCGGTCATCAGCTCCTTGCGCAACTCCACCCAGACCCCGCTCCGGGGCAGGCCGTCCATGTCGGTGACGGCCTTGCGGAAGAACTGCTCCACCGAGAGGCTCATGTACTCGTCGATGAGCCGCAGCGACGCGTGGGTCTTCTCTGCCAGCCCCGCCGCCGTGGCCACCGCCGCGCACACCGCGCGGAAGCGGCCCAGCATCACGCGGGTGCCCTGGAGGATCCGGTCCACCTCCTCCTCGAGCGCCCGCGGGCTCGCGCCGGGGTCCGGGGCCAGCGCGTCACACCGCCGGTCCACGCTGCTGGAGAAGCGCCGCAGGGCGCCGCGGAACACGCAGGAGAGGAGCTTGGCCTGGTAGACCAGCTCCGTCTGGACGGTGGAGGGCTGGCTCTGGGTGACCATCCTTTCGAGCCGCACCAGGGGCGACCCTTCGGCCACGAGGATGTCCGAGACCTCCAGGACCGGGGTCTTCAGCCGGACGTAGTTGTGGATGTCGGAGTAGTACGACTGCCGCGGGCAGTTTTCCGGGTCCACGTTCAGGCTGGCCGGCATGAACATGTACATCTCGAGCCGGTACTCGCTCTTGGGGTCGAGGCCGGACGGCTGGTACTCGAGCTTCAGCTCGAAGGAGTTCCTGTCGTGAATGCCCAGCCGGTTGCTGAGGAGCCTGTCTGCCGCCACGGGGCGACAGTGTAGTCACGGGGGCGTCACGGCGCCACGCTGCCGCCCGCGGTTATCCTTGGAGATTCAACTGCTTACGGTCGCCTGTCCGCTAACCGCCAGCCGGGGCGATGCCGGTGGGCGGCGGGGCGGGCGCGGGCGCGGCCTTCTTGCCGGGGAGGGCGTGCCAGATCTTCAGGGTCATCAGGAACGCGATGATGGTGAAGGGCACGAGGAACATGGGCCACACCTGCCAGTTCGAGGCGTCCTTCGCCGCGTCCCCCACCGGCAACAGCTTGCCGATGACGAGCGACTGCAGTCCGGTCCCCATGTAGACGAACCCGTCCACGATCCCGACCACGACGCCGGTGTTCTTGCGTCCACCGAAGTCCGCGGTGGCGGTGCCAGAGAGGATCCCGTGCACGGCGATCACGCTCATGCAGATGGTCAGCGCGGCCAGGCCGGGGATCCACGGGTTCGCCGGCAGACTGAAGAGCAACACGAAGCCCGCCGCCACCATCAGGCCGTAGAGGATGGCGCACATGGGCGCGCGGCGGGACTGGAAGAAGCGGTCAGACACCCAGCCGGTGGCGTTGGCGCCAATGATGCCGCCCAGGAGCAGCGCCAGGCCCCAGTTCCGGGTGATCCAGAAGGAGTCATAGAAGCCGAGCTCACGCGCGTAGATCGCGTACCAGTTCATGATCCCGTTCCGCAGAACGCCGCTGCAGAACTCGATCAGGCAGACGAACAGCAGGACCGGGTGGGTGAGGATCTTCTTGACCGCGGTGAAGACCGGCAGCCGGCCACCATCGTCGGAGAGCGCCGCGTCGCCGGTGTCGAAGTCCGGGTAGCCGGCCTCGCCCGGCGTATCCTTGAGCCACAGGAACATGACCATCCAGAAGATGGCGAGCAGCACGCTGGGGACGAAGAACACCATCCAGTTCTCGTTCACGCCCGATTTGCCGAGCCCGAAGAGGAACGAGAAGACGGTGGACACGATGCCGAGCTCTCCGGTCTCCGCCCGGGTGGCCTTGACGACCGCGCTGCCCCAGTCGAAGGCGAAGTAGATGCCCAGGCTGATGATGATCCCGAAGATGGTCGAAAAGGACCCGCGCTCACGGACGTGGAACCAGGGGGCCTTCACCGTGACGATCGACACCGCGCCGAACGCCTGAAAATACATGTTGATCGCGTAG
>CAZQVZ010000322.1:0-6979 GCA_964596895.1 uncultured Myxococcaceae bacterium | reverse complement strand
CGCGTCGAGCGGCGCGTGGAACTCGAGGCCGAAGTTGTCCGCGTCGGTGAAGAGCTCGGTGCCAAAGCCGCTCCACTTCTTGCGGATGGTGGCCACCTTCTGTCCCTTCTGGTGCACCTCGAAGGTCCAGGGCTTGAACAGGGGACCGATGATGGTGGCGAGCACGTTCCCCCCCGGCGTCTGCACGTCGATGCGCCTTCGGATGAGCGAGAAGCGTTGCTGGAACACGCCCATGGGCTGCCCGTCCCAGGACTCGACCTCTGCCTTCGCGAAGAGGAGCCGCCAGGGCCGCAAAAGGCGCATGGCCACGGTGCCCGACGGGGTCTGGAACTCCAGCCGGATGGTGCGGAAGACCCAGAAGTTGCGCGCCAAAGACGCCAACACCCCCGCGCCCAGCTCGCCCACGAAGTAGAGGGTGCGGCCTTCGGCCTCCACCACGTACTTGTTGGCCTGCTCCCAGCCCACCACCATCTCGGCGAACTCACGCACCTGCCGCGCCTGCACGTGCCCGGCGGCGAAGAGCGGCTCGAGCGCGAACTGCAGCTCCTGGGGCATCCGCTCCCAGGAGCCCGGCGGTCCGCTGCTGCCGCGGGCAGGGGGCATTGCGGCAGGGGACGGCCCCGGGCTCCTCGAGGGCGCCGGGTCTTGCGGGGGGGAGGGTTCGGGCGCATCCGCGCCGCGCTTCTGCCGGTCGCCCCAGTCGAGTTCGAGGCCGCTGTCGGGCAGCTTGACGGGTCCCTTTGAGCTCATGCGGGACATTGGAACACGTTCAGCCCGCGCCCATCACCGCTTCATCCACGCCACCAGCCCCGCCGTGAAGGCCCCGGCGCCGAGGAAGAACCCTCCGCCCAGGAAGAAGGGCGCCACCGCGGCGAGCACGCCCACCCCGAAGAGCGTGCCGGTGGCGAGCTCCGTCCACGGCCGGGGATCCACGCTCGACGGGAGCCCGCCTGCGTGCACCGCGCCGGCCGCCATGCAGACCGTGGTCCCCGCAAGCCACCACGGCGAGACCTGCGAGCCGAGGAAGAGGTCCGCCCCCGCACCGACGGTGACGAGCGCCACCGGGAAGAAGCCCACCTTCGGGACGCCGCTCCAGCTCGCCTGGCGCCTCGGCGCGGACTCCACCTCGCGCAGGTGGGCGAGGTCTTCGGGGCTTATCTGCAGCGCGTGGGGCCACGGCAGCGTGATGAGCAGCGCCGCCGCCTTCGCCCGCGCGGTCATGCCGTCCGGCGCGGCGAGCCCTTCGAGCGCGTTCGAGTCGAGCAGCTCGCGCAGGATGTCCGAAGCGTCCTTGACCGGCAGCGCCATCACCGCGTCGAGCGCGCGCAGCACCTCCTGGGTGGCAGCCTCCCGGCTGTCCGCAAAAAGTGCGCGGGCGGCGGCCACGGTCCGGGCCAGGTCCTCGCGCACCGCCGGCGCCGAAGGCAGGTCCCCCAACGCCACCGGCGCCAACGCGGCGTCCGCGACCTCTGGCTGCGAGAGCGCCTGTACCCTGTCGAAGGAGGACATCTGGCGCGGCAGTCTAGTGGGCGCGGGGACTTCGCCGCAGCCCGGGGCGTGGAGGCCCTGGCGTTGGCGAGCGTCAGAGCTGCGCACGCCTTGCGAGCCGGGTGCCTGCCGGCGCAAAGTCTGCGCGTTCTTGACGCGGGTCACGTTGATAGGTGGTTGAAATTGCTTCGATTTCTTCGGCACACCGGTCGCACTGCGCCGCCCGCCGCTCCGACGCGGCCACCCCTTCTCGAGGAACCCTCCGACATGTCGTCCCGCTCATCGAAGCGCGTCTTCGCTGCCCTCGTCACCGTGACCCTCGCCGTGGGGGTGTTCGGCACCACCTCCGCCACCGCGGATTCGCCCGCTCTCGATGAGAAGGAGCTGAAGAAGCTCAGCAAGGACGCGGCGGCCATGGGCGAGGCCCAGAAGAAATACGCCGCCACCTGCGCTGCCTGCCACGGTCCGCAGGGCGCAGGGCTGATTGGCCCCAACCTCACCGACAACTTCTACCTGAAGGGCGGCAGCGCGGCCGCCATCGCCGACTCCATTCGCAAGGGCAACCCCCAGAAGGGGATGCCGGCCATGGCGCCCCTGCTCGGGCAGGAAGGCGTGAAGCTCATGACCGCGTACGTGATGACGATGAAGGGGAAGAACCTCCCGGGCAAGCCGGCGGAGGGCAAGGAGGAGAAGTAGCCCCTTCGCCCGCTGCCGCACCGCGGAGGCTCGACTCCCCGCGCTTCGCTTGCGAAAGTCTCCGCCCCGCTCTGCCCAAGCCAGTGGGCCTGGGGATTCTCCATGCGGACGCGCGAAACGCCGCCGAAGACGAAGGGCGACGACGCCCCAAAGGCCAGGGACCGCGGTCACGGCGCTGGGACCGAAGGGACGAGCCAGCCTCAACGGGCCTCGAGCGCCGCGCACGCCGCGTACAGCCCCGGTCGTGCCCTGGTACCGTCGGCTTCGGCGGCCGGGCCGAACGTGGAGGCGGGCAGCGCGCAGCGCCATGGGGTGCACCTGCCGCGAGCTGCCGTCCCCGAAGCGGCGGAGCAAAGGCTCGACGCCCGCGCCGTCCTGGCACACGAACGGGCACACCTCGCGGGCGGACACTCCGCCGGGACGCCGCGTCCAGTCCTTCAACGGAAGCCCCAGCCCGGCGCGCCCGCGGCGCAAACCAGCGCTCAGGCGATCCTGGCCCAGCTCGGCCCGGGCCGACCGCTCGACGCCGGCGTTCGCGACAGGATGGAGGTGGGTCTGGGCGCGTCGCTCGCCCATGTCCGCGTGCACGATGACCGGGCGGCGCATGCTGCCTCGCGCGACGTGAGCGCGCGGGCGTTCACCGTTGGTTCGCACATCGCCTTCGGCGCCGGCGAGTACCGCCCGGGCTCCCTGGCGGGGGACGCGTTGATCGCCCACGAGCTCGCGCACACGCTCCAACAAAGGGCCGCGGGGCGCGGGCCAGAGGGGCTCGACGAACCCTCCTTCGACTCTCCACGTCACGAGCGGGAGGCGGATCACGCCGCGGCGTCGGTCCTCGGTGGGCTGCGCCCCCCCGCCCTGTCCCGGAGCGGCCTGCGCCTGCAGCGCTGCTTCATGCCGAGCACGGCGGAGCGAGACCAGCGGACCATTGACCAGGTACGCGCAGATCTGGAGCGCGAGGGCGCGCTGGGCCCCCGCGTACCCGTCCGCGCGCTTCCGGGAGACCATGAGCCGCTGGCCCTCGGTGAACCGTCACCGCTCAGCGCCAGCGCGCAACGGGACCTCTCCGACAGCCCGCCCACGCTGACGGCCGCCGAGACGGTGCTGGACCTGGGCACCCTCGAGGCACAGCTCGAGGCGCTGGCGCCCATTCTTCAGACCCGCGCGACAGGCGTGGCGGCGCTCGCCGCGGCCAGGGCCCGAATCGCCGAAGTACGCGGGCAGCTGGGTACCGGCGAGGTGGCGGCGCAGTCGAAGCGCATCCTCCGAACAAAGGTCGTGCTCGGTCAGTCGCGGGGACCGCTCGAGAACCTGCAGCTCCTGAGAGGATCGCTCGCCCAACCCGGCATGCCGCACGGCGCCGAGCAGGTCGCCGAGGTCGACCGGGTCGCCGCGCTCTTCGATGCGGCGGTCGGACGCGCCGCGCAGGACGACGTGCTCCCTGCCTTCCGCGCCGCGGACCGGGCCGCCCAGGAGCTCCCCATGGCGCTCCTCGGCGCCCACCTCCGCGGGCTGGAGGGGGTGTCGTCTCCCGCGAACCTGATGCAGGGCGCCGTCGGAGAGATCCGGGCCTGGGCCGGCCGGCTGCGTCCGAGGCTGACGGCGCTCGAGGCGCGCGCGGGTGAGCTCGCCGCAGCCCGCCGAAGCGGGGCCGCCAACGTGCAGGAGCTCGAGGCGCGCTTCCGGGACGAAAGCGACGCGATCTCGCTCTCCATCGAAGCGCTCACCCACTTCGAGCAGCTCGTCCTGGCCTTCGACTACATGCGCGAGAACGGCAGCCTCGACGCGCGTGGCTACGACGTCATTCCACGGCTCATGACCCGCGTGCGGCACATGCGGGACGCCGACCTTCAAGGCGACGTCGCGCTGCTCGAGGTCCTCGTGCGCCGCTACCGCGAGGACGAGGCGGTGCAGACGTATCTGCGCAACCTTCACGTCTTCGTCGGCTTCACTCGCATCGCCTCAACCCTGGGGATCGTGCTGATCGCCTCCATCGCCACGGCCGGCGTGGGCGCCGCCGCGACCGCGGCCATCGGCACGACCTCCACGGCAGCGGGCGCGGCCACGGCGTTCGCCGGCGTCACCGTGCTGGAGGCGATGACCTTCACCGCGGTCAGCCGGGGCCTGCAGGGCGTGCTCCCCGGGCAGGAGCCCCATACCGGCTTCTGGGTCGACTTCGCCTGGAACCTGGGGCTGTTCGGCCTGCTTCGCGGCTCGAACCTCGGGGTCGCGCGCGGCCTGCGCTCCATGGCGCTCCCGCCGCTGACCCGGCTGGTGCAGCACACGACCTCGTACCCCCTGCTGATGGGGTACGGCGTCGTCCGGCACCGCGTCGAGCGCGGGGAATGGCCGACGAGCGAACAGCTCGATCAGATGGCGGCCGAGAACCTGATTCTGCTGTTCGGCCTCACCATCGGGATGGCGCCCTTCCGCAATCTCGGCGCACGCCAGCCGCGGGAGGTCAGGCTCTTCAGGCAGCGGTATGGGCTCCAGTTCCACGCCCTCTCGGGAGTGCGGGACGTCCTGCACCAGCGGGTGCGGACGGCGTCGGAGGCGAACCCTGCCACCCGTGACGCCGTCACTGCCGAAGTGGCCGCTCGCGCGCGCACGCTGGAGGCGGAGCTCCGCCAGCTCGTTGACCAGATCCGGGCGGACCCGGACATCCGCCTTCCGGTCCTGAGGGAGGCGGCGCGCGGCTTCAACAGCGAGGCCCAGTCGTTCGCGCTCGAGCTCCGGCTCCTCGAAGTCGGACTTACCGCGCAGCAGATCGAGGCGCTCCAGGCCCGGATCGAGGCCATGCCGGCGGGAGCGCGGGACACCACCCGCACGGCGCTCTCGAGCGCCGCCGACTACATCCACCGGGTCCTTCCGGACCTCGCTCAGCGTCAGACGACCCTCCTCCTGTTGGGGCGTATCGCCACCCACCCGCGCGTCCGCGGCTTCGCAGATTGGGTGCGCTTTTCGACCGCGCAGCGGCCCGGCGTCTCGCCCGCGCAGCAGGCCCGCAACCTCCTGGACGACGTGGGCGAGCTGGCCGTGGCGGAGGCGATGACCGCTTCCCTCCGGCCGGGGGAGGCGGTGCGCGTGGGAGGCGACGCGCACGCGCGGACCCGGCCCGGCACCAGCGACCTGTTGCCGAGCTTCGACCTCACGGTGGAGGGCGGGGCGGCCAGCCGGAACGTCGAGGTCTACTCTCCCCAGGCGTCGCGGCCCGAGGTGGGTCACCTCGGAGAGGCCATCAACCATGCGGCCGACAAGATCATCAGCGACCCCGCCCTCCCAGCGGGCTACCGCACGTCGGGCCAGGTCGAGGCGGCGGTCCGGCTCGCGTGGCCACCTCCGAACAACACCACCGGCGCAGGCACCATCGAGATTGCGGCCAACGGTGACATCACCCTGGTCACCCGCCCGGACAGCGCGGGGGTGAGCCGGCGCATCTCCAGGGGAAACTTCTTCGACGCCTACGTCGCCAACCTCAACAACCCGGCGCGCGCTCCTGCGGGCGCGGCGCGCGTGAACGCCCTGACGGTCTATAGCAGCTCGGGCGCGGTCCTCTTCCGGTACACCCGCAACGCCGCCGGCGTCTGGAACGGAGCGCCCCCATGAGCCCTGACATGAGCCACCGAATCGACGAGCGCGGCTGGTGGCTCAACCTCGCCGCCCCGCTGACCGAGCCAGAGGCGCGAACGGCCCGCCTGGACCAGGTGGAGGCTGCGTTGACGGCGCTTGCCCCGGTCACCCTGCCGCTCGCGGTGGAGGTGGAGCGCTGCTGGCGCGAGCTCGACACCGGCCTGCCTTCGCCGCAGCCACCTGAGCCACCCATCCGGATCCTGGCGTCGAGCCACCTGCCTTTGGGGGTCACCTTCCGCTCCACCGTGGCGGCGCCCCCCGTCATCGAGCAGCGCCCCGCGCTGGATGCTCCGGCGGTGCGCGCGTGGCTCGCAGAAGACCCAGGGCAGCGCGACGGGCACCTGCTCGACTGGTGCTCGCTGCGAACGCTCGCCGTTTCGGTCCGCGCCGCCGAGCCGCTCACCTCGCTGCACCTCGCGCAGCTGGGGGAGCCCATCGCTGCGTCGGCTCCGGGCCACTTCGCAGGTCCTCCCGGCGAGCGGGGCTTCTCCAGATGGCCTCCTCTGGCGCTCCAGCTCACCGCCGAGGACCGGGTGCGCTTCCGCCTGGTGGTGTACTGGTCCCTCTGGTCCCACGAGGGACGGACGGAGCGGGCCTGGCTCGAAGACGCCGTGGCCCGGCTCGTGCGCGCAGGCTGGACCCGGGAGGCCTGAAGCGGCCGAGCCTTCGCCGCCTGTCCGCTCATGACTGCGCTCGGGACGTCGCCTGCGACGCCGGAGGAGACGAAGTCCTCCCTTCGCACGCCGTCACCGGCAGCCGCGGGTATTTGGGGTAGCGCAAGGGCTCCAGAAGCGCGCGACGGCAGAGGGAGAACGCGCTCCCCCTGCCGCTCTGCACGCGCTGCTGGTGCGTACAACCGTCACACAGTCCGGCGTTCATGAACGCCTGGTCTGCTACTCCACCGTCACGCTCTTGGCGAGGTTTCGGGGCTGGTCCACGTCCGTCCCGCGCATGTCCGCCACGTGGTAGGCGAGCATCTGCAGGGGCACGGTGGCGATGATCGGCGCGAGCAGCGCGCACGCCTTCGGCACCTCAATCACGTGGTCGCTGATGGACTTCACGTGCGCGTCCCCCTCTTCGATGATGGCGATGACCTTGCCGCCGCGCGCGCGGACCTCCTCGATGTTGCCGATGATCTTCTCGTAGGCGACCTTGGGCTGCTTGG
>CAZQVZ010000321.1:0-6980 GCA_964596895.1 uncultured Myxococcaceae bacterium | reverse complement strand
ATCACCAGGTCGTAGAAGGTCCGGGGCCGAAGGCGCGCGAGCATGTTCATCTGCGCGCGGCTCTCCACCTGGAAGACGCCGATGGCGTCGGCCTCACAGAGCATGTCGTAGACCGCCGGGTCCTCCGCGGGGATGGTGGCCAAAGACAACGCCCGCCCGTGGTGTTCCTTCACCATCACCAGGCATTTGGAGATGGCGGTCAGCATCCCCAGCGCGAGCAGGTCCACCTTCAAGATGTCCAGCGCGGAGAGGTCGTCCTTGTCCCACTGGACCACCGTGCGCCCCTTCATGGCCGCGTTCTCCACCGGGACGATGTCGACCAAGGGGTCCCGGGTGATCACGAACCCGCCCACGTGGATGGAGAGGTGCCGGGGGAAGCCTTCCAGCTCTCCGGCCAGCGCCACCGTCATCCTGACCCTGGGATCATCCGGAGACAGCCCCGCCTGCAGGAGCATCTTCTCGGTGGCGCCTTCGTGCATCCACCCGTCCAGGGCGCGCGCCAGCCGGTCCACCTGATCCAAAGACAGCCCGAGCGCCTTGCCCACCTCGCGCAGGGCGAGCTTGCCCCGGTAGCAGATGACCTCGCACACCATGCCCGCGCGGTGGCGGCCGTGCTTTTCGTAGACGTACTGGAGGACCTCTTCGCGGCGCTCGTGCTCGAAGTCCACGTCGATGTCCGGCGGTTCGCGCCGCTCCATGCTCATGAAGCGTTCGAAGAGGAGCCCCATCCGGACCGGGTCGATGGCGGTGATCCCCAGCGCGAAGCAGACCGCCGAGTTGGCCGCGGACCCGCGCCCCTGGCAGAGGATGCCGCGGGACTTCGCGAAGGTGACGATGTCCCAGAGCGACAGGAAGTACCCGGCCACCTCCAGCCTGGCGATGAGCTCCAGTTCGTGCTCCACCTGCCTTCGCACCGCCTCCGGCACGCCATTCGGGTAGCGGGTGCGCATCCCTTCGAACGCGAGATGCCGCAGCCACGAGTCGCTGGTGTGGCCGGCAGGCAGGTCCTGCTCCGGGAAGCGGTAGCGCACGTCGTCCAGGGAGAAGCGGCAGGCGTCCGCGATCTCCAACGAGCGCCCCACCGCCTCCGGCATGTCGGAGAACAGCCGCGCCATCTGCGCCGGGTCTTTGAGCGTCCGCTCCGCGTTGGGAAAGAGCGCGCGCCCCAGCTGGTGCAGCGGCTTGCCCTGGCGCACCGAGGTCAACACGTCCTGCAGCTTCTGGCGGCTGCGGTCATGCGTGTGCACGTCGTTGTGCGCGACGAGCGGGACCTCCAGCCTTCTGGCCACCTCCTTCGCCCACGAGAGCTTCGCCTCATCCCCGGCGCACAGGGTCCGGGTGGCGCCCACGTAGAAGCGGCCGGCGAAGGCGTCTGACAATTCGCGCACGCCGCGCGGAAGGACGGTGGGATCCTGCGGGACCGCCCCTGCGGAGGGGAGCACCGCCCACAGCCCGCGCGCGTGCTCCGCCAGCCAGGAGAGCGCGACCTTCGATTCGCCCTTGGGGTTGGTCATCCGCCCGTGCGAGAGCACCCGGCAGAGGTTGGCGTAGCCTTCAGCGTCCTCCACGTAGACCGCGACTTGCGGCCCGTCCGCGAGCGTCACCCGGCTGCCGAGGATGTACCGGATGCCGAGCCGCTTGGCCGCCAGGTGCGCCTTCACCGCGCCGTACAGCCCATCATCATCCGTGAGGGCGATGGCGGACACGCCCAGCCCGGCGGCCTGCGTGAGCAGCTCCTCCGGATGCGAGGCCCCGCGCAGGAACGAGAAGTTGGAGCGGGTCACCAGCTCGGCGTACACAGCCGGCAAGATACTGCTCGGCCGTTCAGCGCGCCAGCCCCCTTCCTCTGTGCCGCGGACTCCGACGCGTCTGGAGCGCGTGGAGTCCCACGCGGTGGCTCAGAAGGGCCCCGGAGTGACGCCCCTCCCCGACGGACACCTGGCCTTGCGCCGGAAGGTCCGCGTCGAGCTTCATCCGTACTCACCTACGCCGGGTGGATCGACGAGGACGCAAAGGCCCTCCTCGCCGCAGACGTGGTGGACGGCTTCGCGGATCTGAGCGACCGCTAGACTCAGACCCGGTCCTGCGCCTGATCGAAGCCGGCGTGATGCGCGCACGAGGCGCAGCAGAACATCCGGCCATTCGCCTCCACCCCGTGGCCGATGATCCGGCAGTCGCAGTGCTCGCAGGTGGGCGCGAGCTTGTGGATGGCGCATTCGAACGAGTCGAACGTGTGGGACTGGTCCCCCACCAGCACCTTGAAGGCCTTGTCGTACTCGTTCCCGCACACGTCGCATCGTTCCATGGGTTCCTCCTCCGTCGAGCCCCAGCCGGGGCCTCGTCCTCGTCCTCGAAGCTTGGGCCGCGCACCCGCGCCGTCACCGCGCTCGAATGGGAGGGCCTGGCGCCCGGCCGCCCCCCGGCCGCGCAGGCCGCCCATGCCGGAGGGCAGGTGCGTGTCGAACCTTGAACCCATGGAAGCAGAGATCCCCCTCACCCTCGTCAGCTCCACCCCGCACCAGGACGAGCGGCTCTTCGGGCTGTTCCTGCAGGACCACCTGGCGGCCCTGGAGGGCGCCTGCGCGCTCGTCCGCCGGGCGCTGAAGGAGAACCGTCACACACCGGTGGGTCGGGTGCTCGCGCCCCTGCACATCGCCCTGCGGGAGGATCTGCTCCACCTGCAGGACGTGGCGAAGGCCCATGGCCTGCGCCCCTCCCGCACGCGCAAGGCCGCCGCCCGCGCCGCGGAGTTGGCCGGCAGGCTCAAGCTCAACGGGCGGATCTTCAGCTATTCGCCTTTGAGCCGGGTGATGGAGCTCGAAGGGCTGATGCTCATCTGCGTGCAGCGCGCGGCGGTGTGGCGGATCCTCGAGGCGCGGGCGCTTCTGGACCTGCGCCTTCGCACGGTGCCGGTGGACTTCGCGGACCGCGCGGATCTGGCGGCGCGGCAGGCGGAGCTGCTGGAGCGGACGCTGGTCCGCGAAGGTGGCCTCACGCTCTAAGGTGGCCTCACGCTCTCGTGACAACGCGCGGGCAGAGCCTTGCCCCCGCGCAGGTGGTGTGCGAAACGCGCCGGTCCCGTGCGTCCTCTGCGCTTCCTGCTCCTCGCCGCGTCGTTCATCGCCGTCGCCCTGCTCGCCACCGCCCTCTGGCAGCGCGAGCGCATCGCCGCCATCTGGGAGAACTGGGACATCATCCGCGAAGGCGCCGAAGAGGCGCCCGCCGCCGACAGCGCCGAAAAGCTCGCCGCGTGGATCAGGCGCCATCCGGAGCAGGTGGCCTTCGCCTCCTGGACGCCGGGGAGAGAGGACGAGGCCCTGCTCCACCGCGCGGATGAGGTCGTCGGCATCGCCTCCACCGTGAAGATCCTCGTCCTGGCCGAATACGCGCGGCAGGTGACCGAAGGCAGGCTGGATCCGGACGAGGCGGTGCCGCTCGCCGCGTGGGAGGCGCTCCACCTGCCGGGCACCGACGGCGGCACCCACCGGCGCGCGGTGGAGGTGCTGCGCGAGCGCGGGGCCCTGCAGAACGACACCGCCCACCTGCGCGAGGTCGCCTGGGCGATGACCGTCCACAGCGACAACGCCGCCACCGACTTCCTCCTGCACCGGCTCGGGCGGGAGCAGGTGGAGTCCACCGCCGCCTGGCTGGGGCTCGCCGAGCCTGGGCCGAAGCCGCTGGGCGGCGCGCTGATCCTCGCCCGCTCGCCGCCCGAAGGAAGCCTGCCCGCAGCGTGGATGGCGCAGTGGGCGCAGAGGCCGGACCGGGAGCTGCGCGACGAAGTCTGGCGGCTGTCCCAGAGGCTCGCGGACGACCCCGCCTTCGCACAGGCGCAGCGCGCGTCCCTGGAGGAGGACGGCATCGGCCTGAACCTCGCCGAGCAGATGACCTACGCGAAGACGCTCGGGCCCACCGGCACCGCGCGCGGCTACGCGGCCCTGATGGCGAAGGTGCTCACGAAGGCGCCCGGCGAGGCCTGGGCGAAGGTGATGGCGGAGAACCTGGAGTGGCCGCTTCTGCGCAGCGAGCCCCTGCGCGCCGAGTTCCACCGCTACGGCACCAAGGGCGGCTCTTTGCCCGGGGTCCTCACCGCCAGCTACTTCGCGGCGCCCAAAGACGGCGAGCCCCGGGTGCTCTCCTTGTTCTTCGGAGAGCTGCCGCTCGCGCTCTGGGGGCAGCTGATGCGCAAGTACACGCAGCAGGATCTGGAGCGGCAATTGCTCGCGGACCCGGCGCTTGCCGAAGGGCTCCTTCAGTCGAACAAGCCGTGAAGGTAGAAGCGGCCGTCCCGCTCGTCCCGGAAGACCCACGCGGGCCCCAGCCCTTCGAAGTGCACCCGGTAGTAGTCCCGCGCGTAGGCGGACTCCCACCAGTCTCCACACAGCCGCTCCGGCCCCGCCCACGCCTCCACCCGGCGCCGCTTGCCCAGGAGCCGGGCGCAGCGCAGCACCCCGCCCTCCCCCACCTCCGCCTCCAGGGTGGCCGGCTGCGAGAAGAAGCGGGAGGGCCGGGCCAGAAGCGCCTCCGCCAAAGACGCGTCTTCCTCCCCCTCCGCCGCCGCCGCGCCGCGCGAGCCCTTTGCCACAGCGCCGCCTGAGGACTCCCCGAACAGCCCCCGCGGCGCCTGGGGCGGGTGGAAGCCCTCTTGCGCCCACGCCCGCTCCGGCCGGTGGCCCTCTCCCAGCGCCGCCGAGAACAGGGCCTCCTCCCCCAGCGCGGTGGACAGCCGCGAGAGCACCACCTCCAGGGAGGCGTCCCCCGCAGGGCCGTCCTCTCCGAGCGGGAGCTGCTGGCCCCGGTCCTCCGACGCCTCCGTCACCTGCACCGACAGCGCGCTCACCGGCTTGGGCAGGGTCAGGTCCGCGATGCGGTGGCGGCACAGCTCCAGGAGCATCCGAGACTGCGCCGAGGGCCTCGACAGGCGCAGGGGCACCGTCGCCTCTCCGGAGGGGTCCAGGTGCAAGGTCACATCCAGCCCCACCGCCGCCTGCCCGCGCCCCCAGAGCCTGGCGCACAGCCGGTCCAGCGTGGTCTTCAGGGCGAAGAGGAGCGGCTCCATGGCCTCCGCCGGCCAGTCCAGATCCATCCGCTCCACGACCGCTTCGGTCAGAGGCTCCGGGACCAGCGGGGTGTCATCCTCCCCGCGGCAGTCGCGGTGCGCCCGGAGCCCCTGGGCCCCGAGCCGCGCCAGCAGCGCGCCCGAAGGCAGGGCCGCCACCTCCCCCAGAGACGACAGCCCCAGCCCGCGCAGAGGTCCCGCCACCTGGGCCGAAGCGCCCTCCAGCGCCGAGAGCGGCAGGGGCGCCAGCGCCGCGGGAGATTCGCCCTTTCGCACCACCCGCACCCGCCCCTCCCCGAAGCGCGCGAGCGCCCGGGCGGTGAAGGCCTCCCCCGCGATGGCCACCTTCGCCCGGTAGCCATGCTCCGCGCAGACCTCTCCTATCCGGTGGCCCAGGCCCTCTTCGCCGCCGCACAGGTGGGCGGCCGCCGCGTCCAGGAACAGCCCGTCCGGGGCCGAGACCTCGAACTGGGGCCCCAGGGCCAGCAGCGCTTCGCCCAGGGAGGTCAGCGCCGCGCGCTCCTTCTCCGGCTGGTAGTCGAAGAGCGCCACCTCCGGCACCAGCGCGCAGGCGGCGGTGCGGGTCATCCCCGGCTTCACCCCCGCCCGCATGGCCGCCCCGGACGCGAACGCGATGCGCAGGTGCCCCTTCTGGTTCTCCACCAGCGCCAGGGGCTTCTGGGCCAGAGACGGCGTCTCCAGCACCCGCCGTTGCACCGGGAACCGGGCGAGGTGGACGAAGGCCCTCCGCATGGCGCGCTACTGCACCCCCGGCACGCCCAGGGTGCCGCGCAGGGACGGCAGGGGCGCATCCCGCCCCGGGCGCATCCCGCTCCCGTGGACCGAGCAGGGCATCACCCGGTGGCGGGTGGACTCTTCGCGCACAGGCGCAAGCGCGGGGACAGCGGGCACCGCCACCAGCCGCCCTGGCACCGGGAGCGCCTGGGGCGGCGGCGCCTCTGCGTACCGGAACACCGGCGCCCGCTGGGGGTAGAGCGCGTCCCAGGGGATCTGCGCGCGCGTCCCATCCGTCCCGCCGCGGCCGCGCACCACCTCCACCGAGAGCCCCGCGGCCCCTTCTGCGTGCGTGCGCACCCGCACCATCCCGTCCGCCGGCGCCTCCGGCGGGGTCAGGAGCAACAGGAGCGCGCCGCCCTTCTGCGCCGCGTCCTGCAGCTTCCGCCCCTCCGCCAGGCCCGGCCGCACGCCCGTATGGGTGAGATCCAGCACCACGCACGCGAAGGCGCCGCTGCGAAGGAGCTGCACGGCCGTCCACACCAATTGCCCCGGCGCCCTGGGCCGGACGATGAGGAGCCGCTGCAGATCCACGCCGAGCGCCTGCGCCGCCGGCGGGTAGAGCTCCCTGGGGCCATCCACCCAGGCGCACAGCCGCTTCTGCTGCCCCGCCGCCGCCACCGCTCGCAGGGCGAGGCTGGTCCGCCCGGAGGCGGCCTCCCCCCACAGCTCCACCGCCTGCCCGAGCGGGAGCCCGCCCGCGACGAACAGCCCATCAAACGCCGCGATCCGGGTGCGCAGGGAGGCCAGGTACCGCCGGGGCTCCGCCTCCAGCTTGCGGATCTGCGCCCGGAGCTTCGCCACCACCCCGCCGTCTTCGTTCTCTGCCGCCAGCGCGCTCATTGCTCGTCGGACCTCGCGAAAGAAAGCTGCTACACGCGCGTTCAGTATGCAAGGTGGTCTGACAACCCCCCGGAACCGCGTGGCTTTCTCTCTGCCGGATCCGCCTTTCGGGCCGGTTTACCGGGCTCGGGCGCGCTTTCAGGTTCGTGGGCTGACCGCCCAGCGCACGGCCGCTGTCACTGCCAGGGCCTGCCCGAAGTCCCGCCCGAAGAGGACCGAGAACACGCCCCCCAGAGGATGCGCGAGCACGCCCACCATCAGCAGCAACAGCACCACCGAGAGG
>CAZQVZ010000320.1:0-7048 GCA_964596895.1 uncultured Myxococcaceae bacterium | reverse complement strand
GCACCGGCTGCTCGGAGGCGCCCACCACCTGCGAGCAGCCCAACGTGCCGGAGGTGACCCTCACCGCCTTCGACGTCGACGCGCAGACGGTGGTCTTCGACGTGGCCTCGCTGTTCGCGGATTCGAACCTCGAGCAGGACCACGAGGGCACGGCGCCGGGCTGCATGGGCGCGCCCACCGGCGACCCCGACTGCCTGCCCATGTTCAAGCGGCTCGGGCTGGCTGGCCCCGAGCAGCAGGTCTTCCGGGCCGGGGCGCAGACCCCGTGAAGCGCGGCGGCGTCACCTGGGCGCTGGTGGTGCTCGGCGCGGTGACGTGCGTCTTCACTTCCTGCGGGCAGGTGGAGCCGGAGGCGTATGTCTGGAACCTGCCCGAAGGCTTCCCCACGCCGAAGGTGCCGGACGACAACCCGATGTCGGAGGTGAAGGTGGAGCTGGGCCGCCACCTCTTCTACGACGTGCGGCTGTCGGAGAACGGGACGCAGTCATGCGGGAGCTGCCACCTGCAGAGCCTGGCGTTCACCGACGGCCGGGCGCAGGCGGTGGGCTCCACCGGCGAGGTACACCGCCGCAGCGCCATGGGGCTCACCAACGTGGCGTTCACGCCCGCGCTCAACTGGGCGTCCTCGGTGGTGGTGACGCTGGAGCACCAGGCCCTGGGGCCGCTCTTTGGCGAGGCGCCGGTGGAGCTGGGCATGGGCGGCAGGGAGGCGCTGCTGCTCGAGCGGCTGCGAGGGGACGGGCGCTACCCGGCGCTGTTCGCGGAGGCCTTCTTGGCCGACGAAGAGCCCATCCGCGTGGCCACCGTCACCCGCGCGCTCTCCGCCTTCCAGCGTTCGCTCATCTCCGGCAGCTCGCCGTACGACCGGTGGGTGTACGGCGGCGACGGCGCGGCGGTGGGGGACGACGTCAAGCGCGGGAGGGAGCTGTTCTTCTCGGAGAAGTTCGAGTGCTTCCACTGCCACGGCGGCTTCAACTTCGCGGACTCGGTGCAGCACGACGGCTCGACCATCGCGCAGCTCATGTTCCACAACACCGGGCTCTACAACGTGGACGGCAACGGCGCCTACCCGCCTTCTGACGTGGGGCTGATGGAGCTGTCGGACCGGCCCCAGGACATGGGCCGCTTCCGGGCGCCCACCTTGCGCAACATCGCCGTCACCGCGCCCTTCATGCACGACGGCAGCATCGCCACCCTGAGCGAGGTCCTGGACCACTACGCGCGCGGCGGACGGGAGATCACCTCCGGCCCCAACGCCGGGCTGGGCTGGATGAGCCCGCTCAAGAGCGAGTTCGTCCACGGCTTCGCGCTGTCCTCCCAGGAGCGGGCGGACCTGCTCGCCTTCCTCGAGTCCTTGACCGACGAGCAGTTCCTGACAGATCCGCGGTTCTCGGACCCCTTCGCAAAGTAGGGACGAAACCTTCCGGAGCAGGCTCCGACAATCCTCTCACGACTCGAGAGGAGCACCCGTGACCCCTGCCGTTGCCCTGCGCGCCGCGCCGGCCCACCCGCTTGCCACCGCCCGCGACACCGATGAAGCCCTGAAGGGCTGGCGGGGGCTGACCCCGGTGCAGAGGAGCCACTTCGGGGAGGGACCCAGGGCGCTGACCACCTGGCGGGCGCTGTCGCAGGAGCAGAAGGCCATCTACCTCTTCCTCAGCACGCGCCTTTCCGAGAACGGCGTCGACACCAGCGGCCTGCGGCTCGAGGATCCGGTGAAGACCATCCGGCCCAACCGGATCCTGCTCGAGCCCGGACCTGCGCTCGACGAGTTCGAAGCCCAGCTCGAGGCGGGGAAGAAGGCAGGCACCTGGCAGAACGACTCGCCGTTCGCGCTCTTCCATTGGGGCCGCGCGGACATGGGCGCGCGGGAGGCGCGGGCGAAGTGGTCCCTGCAGATCGGCGTGGGCGACAAGGGCGCCTTCGTGGACGTGGACCGCTACAACCCGTGGGCGGGCTTCAAGGCATTCTGGGGCCACACCGCGGAGTTGCTGGTGCCCGGGAAGCCGGATGCGGACGACATCGCCCGGGACCTGGGCACGCCCATCTTCCGGCAGCCTTCCGCCGGGCTCTGGAGCGCGGACGTCTTCGAGCAGCGCTAGAGGCGCCGCCGCCGCTGCCGCCGGACCACCCGCACCAGCCCCAGCACCAGGGCGAAGGTTGCGGGCGTCGCCGCGCTGGTGCAGCCACAGCCGCGCTCGTCTTCGGCTGCGGAAGCCGGCGCAATCCACAGGTGGCCCGTCACCGTGCGCGGCTTGCCCTCCACCAGCACCTCCGCGCGCAGCCGCAGCTCGCCTTCATCCGGGGCGGTGACGGGGAGCTCGAGCACGAAGGGGTCCGCGTCCACCGCCACCTGTGTCTCCGCCTTGCCGTCGCGCACCCACCGCAGCTGCGCGCCGAGGCCGCCCGTGACGGTCGCGGTGACGGTGACGTCCCCCGACACCGTGTCCCCCACCACCGCCTCGCCCGCGCGAAGCTCCACCATCGGGTCGTCGGGGCCTTCGAGCTTCACCACCGTGCGCCCGCGCCTCACCGCGTCGACGATGGCGTCGTGGGAGAGCGCCTCGGCGAAGACCAGCGTCGTCGGCGAGCCGATGGGGCTCTGCAGCGAAGAGGGGGCCACGCCCGCGCGGTGGTCGTCGCTGCCGCCGAGCGCGGCCACCTTGAGCCCCTGGGTGGCGTACGCGTCCCAGAAGCGCAAGGGGCGCTCGCCGAAGATGGGGCCTACCACGGACCAGGCGCCGGTCTGGATCTCCACCGCGCCCACGCGGCTTCGGTCGAGGTCGTGCTTCCACGCGCAGCCGATGCACGCATCACCCAGGTCCAGGACCGGGTGGTTGATGGAGAAGACCGCGCCCTGCGCTGCGAACTCCGCGGTCACCTCGTCCAGGGTGCGGCCTTCGCGCCCGAGCCGGAAGTCCACGAACGCCGTGGCGCCGATGCCGTTGGCGTGGCCTGCGTAGGTCGTGAACTCCACGCCGGGCAGCAGCAGCAAGGAAGGGTGACGCGCCTGCGCAGCGCCGATGAAGTCGAGGTGCGAGGTGGTGTTGTGGTCCGTCACCACCACGAAGTCGAGCCCGCGGCCGCGCGCGAAGGTGGCGATCTCATCGAGCGGCGGCCGGGCGTCGCCGCTCTCCTTGCTGTGGACGTGGAAGTCGCCCGCGTACCAGCGCGCTGTGTTCTCCAGCGCGGGGGCCTTCACGTACCCCGCGCGCTCTGGCTGCGGCGCCAGCGTGGCCAGGGTGCGCAGGTGGATCTCCAGCCGGTAGCGCGCGGGCGTGTTCACCACCTTCGCCTTGCCCACCAGCACCTGCCAGGTGCCGGCGGGAATGGGGCCGGTGAGGTAGCTGCGCGAGGACGCGTGCTCACCGACGATGAAGGGCTCGGTGTTGCCGCCGCCGTAGCCGCGGAAGCGCTCGGGGTCCCAGACCCCGAAGTCGAGCACGTTGCCGTCCGGCAAGGCCTGGTGGCGGACCTCGATCTCCACGGTGCCTTCGGGGACCTCGAAGGGGACCATGAAGTGGTCCGGGCCGCCTTCTGGGACCGCGTCCTCGAGGATCAGCGGCTGCGCCAGCGCGGCGGCGGAGTGCAACAGGAACACCACCACGGAGGCCAGCAGGAGAAGAGCGCGCACGGCTCCGGACGCTACCGTGTCCCACCGCCAGCGGGCTAACGCCGGCGTGCGCTCGCCCCGCGCCCCCAGCGCGCCATCCGCCCGCTTCCAGAGTGGAAGTGCGCTGGCGCGAAGGCTGCAGTAAGACGGCGGCCCATGCGCCAGACCCTGCTTGTTGCCGCTCTGCTCGCGCTCGCCGCGTGCGGGTCGAAGACCCCCGAAGAGACCCCGCCGGATGCGGGTGAGACGCCGCTGCCGGATGCGGGCACGCCCACGCCCCCGTGCGAAGGCGAGGGGACCTGCACCATTGACTGGCTGGAGCCGGGCCCCTTCCCGGTGCGCGTGGACCACCACACCACCTTCATCCGCACCTCCGGGACGCAGACCTTCCTCTATGTGGTGGGCGGGGTGACGGCGAACAGCGGCGCGCCGGAGGAGGTCTACGCCGTGGTGCGGCGCGCGCCCATCCGCGACGACGGCGGGCTCGGGGGCTGGGAGGACATCTCGCCCCTGGCGGCGCCGCTGGCGTTCCACGGGATGGCGCTCACGCCCGAGCGGCTCTATCTGGTGGGGGGCATCACCCGCGACATGAACGGGGACCTGTTCACCAACAGCACCGCCTACGTCGGTGACTTCGAAGCGGATGGCACCCTCACCTGGCGCACCGGCGGTCCTTTCAACCAGGCCGCGCTGCATCCGGGGCTGGGCGCGTTGGGGGACACGCTCCATGTGACCGGCGGCTCCGGGACCCAGATGGATCCGAAGTCCACCGTCTTCAGCTCCACCCTCCTCTCCGACGGCCGCAGCGGCCCGTGGACGGCGGCCCCGGCGCTGCCCGAGCCGCGCAGCCACCACGCGGTCGTCGTCCACGATGAGCGGCTGTACCTGGTGGGCGGCATCACCACCGGGCAGGCGGTGTTGCCGGACGTCTTGCGCTCGGTGCACGACGCGTTCGGAGAGTTGACCGGCTGGGAGCGCGTGGGCGAGTTGCCGAACGGCGCCTGGACGCACGCCGCGTTCGTGAAGGGCGGCTACCTCTATGTGGTGGGCGGCGGCGAAGGCGGCCCGGGCATGGAGCAGTACGTGGGCCGGGTGCGCCGCGCGAAGCTGGCGGAGGACGGGACCCTGGGCGCCTTCGAAGACCTGCAGGACCCGATTCCGGTGCCGCGGGCGCACGTGCACCAGACGCCGGTGCACGAGAACCGCATCTATTCGGTGGGCGGCCGCAACCCGTCCTTCACCTCCCTTGATCAGGTGTTCATCGGCACCTTCATCGAGTAGCGGCCTTGGCGGCGCGCTCCACACAGCTCGTCTTCCAGGTCGCCTCGCGCTTCTACGGGTGGATGACCGCGCAGAAGGCGTGGCGCGAGCACTGCCAAAGGCTCGTGGAGGACCTGCCGCCCGAAAAGCAGCGGGTGGTGGACCTGGGCTGCGGACCGGGCGTCTCCACCTTCGAGATCGCCAGGGTGCGGCCTTTGGACGACGTGTTCGGGCTCGACTTCGCCTTCGGCATGCTGAAGGAGGCGAAGCGGCGGGCCCCGGCGGTCGGGTTGGCGGAAGGCGGCGCGCGCATCGCCTGGCTGCAGGGGGACGCCGCGAAGCTGCCTTTCGCGGACGCCAGCATCGACGCGCTGACCGGCCATTCGTTCCTCTACCTGCTGCCTGACCGGGCGGCCGCGCTGCGCGAGTGCCTCCGGGTGCTCCGGCCGGGCGGCCGTCTGATCCTGATGGAGCCCAACCGGACGCCTTCTCTGGGCGCCGCGCTGGGCTACAGCGGGGATGCGCGCTTCCTCCTCTCCATGACGCTCTGGCGGCCCTTCAGCCGCTTCTACGGGCGGTTCACGAAGGCCACCCTGGCAGAAACCCTGTTGGAGGCGGGTTTCGAGAGGGCGCGCGCAGAGGAGACGCTGGGCGGGATGGGCCTGTTGGGACGCGCAGTGCGCCCAATGGCTTGACTCGCTGGGGCTTCTCTCGTAGATCGAGCGCCCTTTTCCGGCACCCCGGGGGCCAAACCCCCGAATTCCGCCGGCTTGCGTGGGCCAACGGGCCCCGTCGAAACAGAGGTCAGTGATGTACGCAGTGATTCGGACCGGCGGAAAGCAGTATCGGGTGGCGGAGGGCGATGTCCTCCGCATCGAGAAGATCGCGGGCGACGTGGGCGCGGACGTGTCCTTCGACGAGGTGCTCCTCGTCGGCGGCAGCGAGCAGCCGAAGATCGGCCAGCCGCTGGTCTCGGGCGCCAGGGTCGCGGGCAAGATCCTCGCCCAGGACAAGCACAAGAAGGTCCTCCACTTCCGGAAGGAGAAGGAAGGTTGGACCCGGGCGCGCGGTCACCGGCAGCCGTACACCGAGGTGAAGGTCACCTCCATCTCCGCCTAAGCGGACCCTCTTCTGAAAGCAGGTAGCAGTCATGGCACATAAAAAGGGACAGGGCTCTTCGCGGAACGGGCGTGACTCGAACCCGAAGATGCGTGGGGTGAAGGCGTACGGCGGTGAGACCGTGACCGCGGGCAGCATCATCGTCCGGCAGACCGGCACCTCCATCCACCCCGGCAACAACGTGCGGCTGGGCCGCGACTACACCCTCTACTCGACGGTGGACGGCGTGGTGACGTTCGAGCGCATGGGCAAGACCAAGAAGAAGGTCTCGGTCTATCCGGCGCAGGCGCAGGGCCAGGCCGCGCAGGCCTAGGTCCTACGCCCCAACTGAAGCGACACGCGGGTCGTCCCCGGCGCGCTTCCCACCAGGGGAGGGCGTCGTCAGGGCGGCCCGCTTTGCGTTTGGGGACCGTATGAAGTTCGTGGATCAGGTCCGCATCTTCGTGAAGGCCGGTGACGGCGGAAGCGGCGCCGTGGCCTTCCGGCGGGAGAAGTACGTGGACCGCGGCGGGCCTTCGGGCGGCGACGGCGGTGACGGCGGCTCGGTCATCTTCGAGGCGGACGAAAACTTCACCACCCTGCTCGACTACCGCTACCAGCAGCACCACCGCGGCAAGGGCGGCCAGCACGGCATGGGCAGCGACATGAACGGCCGCGCCGCGCCGGACATGGTCCTGAAGGTCCCGGTGGGCACGCTCTTCAAGGACGCGGACACGGGGGAGCTGCTCTGTGACCTCTCCGAGGAGGGCCAGCGGTTCGTCGCGGCCCAGGGCGGGCGCGGGGGGCTGGGCAACATGAACTTCGCCACCTCCACGAGGCAGGCGCCGAGGTTCGCGCAGGAGGGCACGCCGGGCCAGGAGCGCACGCTCCTGCTGGAGCTGAAGCTGCTCGCGGACGTGGGGCTCCTGGGCTTCCCCAACGCCGGCAAGAGCACGCTGATCAGCCGGGTGTCGCGCGCGAAGCCGAAGATCGCGGACTACCCGTTCACGACGCTGGTCCCCAACCTGGGCATGGTCCAGTACCGCGACGAGCGCTCGTTCGTGATGGCGGACATCC
>CAZQVZ010000319.1:0-7060 GCA_964596895.1 uncultured Myxococcaceae bacterium | reverse complement strand
TCTTGCCGGCGCCGTTGGGGCCCAACAGCCCGTAGACGGAGCCCTTGCGGACCTCGAGGTCCACCCCCGCCAGCGCGCGGGTCTTTATGAAGTCCTTGGTGAGGCCCTTCACTTCGATGGCGTTCATGGCGGGCCGCAACCTTAAGCGGAGCCAACGGGGCCGCCGCAATTTCTGCGGCTGCACCTGGATCCCCTCGCTCTGGGCGCTGGGACCTCCGGCAACGCTTGCGCGCGCGCCGGACGGGCTGATCCGAGCCTTCCCAGAGGCATCGGTCTGTCCGATGGGTCCCATCGGACAGCTGGCACCACCCCTGCAACGGGGACCGGCATGTCCGCCGCCCCTCAGCTCGCCCCAGCGCGCCTCCCGGTGGACACGGCGGAGCGCACCCGCGTGCTGCGCCATGCGGTGACCTGCGGCCGGGGCACACCCTGCGCGCGGTGCGGGACGGCGGTCAGCGCGCACGACGTCCTGATGTCCATTGGCGCGGGGTTTCGCACCGCGGCGCTGTGCCTGTGCTGCCTGTCGGATGAGCTGGAGCAGGCGCCGGCGGCCTTGTGCCACCACCTCGCCGAGTGGTTCCGCCGCCGCGCCTGCTACGACGAGGCCTGGGCCGAGTGTACCCGGCTGGAGGGCGCAGAGCCCCGGGCGCTGGAGACGGACGCGCAAGACGCCGCGCTCCTGGCCCCGGCCCGGCTGCGGCTCGGGGTCGACGATCCCGAGCCCGAGCCCGAGCACTTCTGGGACGCAGGGCAGCTGGGCTGCGGCGAACTGGTGATGGAGCTTCGGCTGCGGCTTCGAAGCATGGCCCCGCGTGAGGTCCTGCAGGTCCGCGCCCTCGACCCCGGCGCCCGCGAGGACCTCCCCGCGTGGTGCGCCATGACCGGTCACGCGCTCGTGCGTGCCGAACACCCGCAGTACGACATCCGTCGGAAGGAGCAGTGAAATGGCTGGCAAGTTCGTGGTGAGCCTGACGTGCGCGAAGGAAGACACCGACAGGGCGACGTTGGGCTTCGTGGTGGCCAACGCCGCCGTGGCGTCGGACAAGGAGACGGTGGTGTTCCTCTCCACCGAGGCGGTCCGGCTCGGCGTGAAGGGCTACGCGGACGACATCCACGAAGAGGGCTTCGCGCCCCTTCGCGACCTGATGGCCAACTTCGTCAAGGCGGGCGGCCGCATCTACCTGTGCTCGCCGTGCTGGAAGAAGCGCGGGCTCGACGAGACGGCGACCGTGGAGGGCTCCGTCATCGTCGGTGGCGCGAAGCTGGTGGAGTTCATGAGCGACGGCGCGCCGAGCATCTCGTACTAGCCATGGAACCTCGCGCGGCCCACCCCCTCCCCGCCGACGCCGTGGTCGACGGTGGCGATCTCGACTGCGGCAGCGGCTTGCTGCTGCTCATCCGGCGCAGCATCGACCCCTTGCTGGCCGGGCAACTGCTCGAAGTCCGCTCCACCGAGTCCTCGGTGGAGGGTGACCTGCCGTCCTGGTGCCGCATGACCGGAAACGAGCTGGTCTCCCTCACCAGAGAGGGAAGGCAGCTCAGCTTCCTGGTCTCGCGGGGTCCCCTGTCCGCGCGGGAGGGCAGGACCGCGTCCGCCGCGCCTCCTCCGCTCACCGCGCGCGTGGTGGCCGAGCCGAGGTCTCCGCCACCTGCGCCCGGGCCGGCGCAGCCTCTGCCCGCGCCCGTGAAGGTCGCGCCCATCCGGCCGCTGTCGGTGATGGGCGTGGGGAGCTGGCCCAGGCCCCGGTGGCTTCTGCAGTCCCTGCACGACCGGCTCGAAGGCCGCCTGTCCGACGAGGACTTCCAGACCACCGCGGACGACGCGGTGCGGCTCGCCGTCGACGCGCAGGTGCGCGCCGGCGTGGACCTGGTGACGGACGGCGAGCAGCGGCGAGACAGCTACTCCTCGTTCGTGGGGATGCGGTTCGAAGGCACGCAGCTGGTCCCGCTGACCGACCTGCTCCCCCTGGTGGACCATCCGGAGGAGCTGCAGAAGAGCCTCGACAACCTGGACGTCCCGGCCGACAAGGTCCGCCACCCAGCGGTGTTCGCGCGGCTGGCGCGCACCCGTCCGCTCGTGGGCCATGAGCTGGCGTTCGCGCAGACGGTGACGAAGACGCCGGTGAAGGTGGCGCTGCCTGGGCCCTACCTGCTCACGCGCACCATGTGGATGGAGTGCTGGAGCGACCAGGCCTACGCGTCCCGCGAGGAGCTGGGCGCGGACATCGCCCGGCTGCTGCGCGAAGAGATCTTCCACCTGCTCGCTGCTGGCGCGGCCATCGTCCAGCTCGACGAGCCGGTGCTCACCGAGGTCGTCCACGGAAGGGCCACGGGCGGACGCAGCTTCATGTGCGGCGCGCTGAGCGAAAAGAAGGATCCCGTGTCGGAGCTCGGCTTCGCGCTGGAGCTGTTGAAGGCGACCCTGGACGGCGTCCCCATGGACCGGACGGCGCTCCACATGTGCCGCGGCAACTGGACCCCGGACGAATCCGCGGCCCTCACCGGTGACTACTCACCGCTGGTCTCGACGCTGCGGCAGATCCCCGTGGGCACCTTCCTGCTCGAGGCCTGCACGCCGCGCGCAGGGGACCTCGCGGTGCTCGCCGGGCTGCCGGAGGACCGCCGCATCGGGGTGGGCGTGGTGAACCAGAAGCACGCGCGCCTCGAGACGGTGGACGAGGTCGTCGAGCGGGGCCGCGCCGCCGCGAAGCTGCTCGGCGCGCAGAGGATGTGGCTGGTGCCGGACTGCGGCTTCGCCACGTTCGCGGACAACCCCGTCACCGTCGCCCGCATCGCCGAGGCGAAGCTGAAGGTCATGGCCCAGGCCGCCGAGCGCCTGCGCGCGGAGCTCCTCTAACCCCCCCCCCCAACACCACGAACGAAAGCGAGCACACGATGTCCACCACCGTCACCGCCACCTGCGGCCTCTCCTGGGAGGAGGGCATGCGCTCCCGCCTCCAGGTGCGAGACTTCACCCCCATGGTCGCGGACGAGCCCGCTGCGCTCGGCGGAACCGACAAGGGCCCCAACCCCATCGAGTACCTGATGGGCTCGCTGAGCAGCTGCGTGTCGGTGATGATCGGCATCGTCGGCGTGGAGCTCGGCTTCAAGCACGCGGGCGTCGCGCTGGACGCCGCGGGGGACCTCGACGTGCGAGGGCTGATGGGTGATCCACAGGCCGGCCGCCACTTCACCGGTGTCCGGCTCGAGGTCCGACTCTCCACCGATGAGTCGGCCGAACGGCTCGCGCAGCTCCAGCAGAAGGTGGAGGCCCGCTGCCCCATGGTGGACCTGTTCCGCGCCGCTGGAGTGCCCGTGACCAGCACCTGGTCGCGCGCATGACCAGCACCCCTCCGGGAAGCCCCTCACAGCGCTGACTCCGTATGCTCCCGGCGCGCCTTCCGGTCCAGGGCTCATGGGGACTCCGCCCGCGAGGGTGGATGCAGGACAGTATCTCGCCCACGGGCATTGCGGGTAGGCAGCGGGCAAGCGACCAGAATGACTGGCCGCTCCTCGGATCAGGGCCGCCGAGGAAGGATCGAATCACCCAGCCACTTGACGTCATCGCCAAGGTCATTGGTGATAACGCCAAGTCTGCTGGTAGATTCGCCCTGCATGCTCGACGCGCGTTCTCAGCTCTTCGGAACTTCGAACCGGACAGCGGTCCTCATTGCTCTGCGGATGCTCGAAACGACGTATCCCAGCGAGCTGGCACAATTGCTGGGGCTGCGCACCTTCACCGTCCAGACCATCCTGGCCTCTCTGGAGCGAGAGGCGATTATCGCCAGTCGGCTGATGGGGCGGACCCGGGTGGTCACCTTGAACCCGCGCTACTTCGCGCACGCCGAACTGAGTGCGCTGCTCTGGAAGCTCGGCCAGCGCGACGTGGAGTTGCAGACAAGACTCGCCGCGCGACGTCGGCGCCCACGTCGCGCTGGCAAGCCAGGGCTGACGTGATCGGTCCAACGTCCTCCCTGACGGACGTGGCGTTCGCCGTCTGCACGGCGTTGGACCGCAGAGGCTTCCACGCTGTCCTCACCGGTGGGAGTGCCGCGACGTACTACGCGCCTCTTGCCTACCAATCAGGAGACCTCGATTTCGTCCTCACTCTCCGGGGAACGGATGGCGAAACGGCGCTGGCGGGGATCGGCTTCACCCGAAAGGGGGACTTCTATCGCCATCCGCATTCGCACTTCCTCCTGGAGTTCCCCAATGGGCCACTCGCGGTGGGTGACGACCTGATTCGCAGTTGGAGTACCGCCCGCCGTGACGACGAGGTGCTGTACGTCCTTTCGCCCACGGACTCGTGCCGCGATCGACTCGCGTCCTTCCTCTTCTGGAACGACTTCAGCGGTCTGGAGCAAGCGATCGCGGTGTTTCAGTCAAGGCGCAGTGACGTCGACCTGACCATCGTCGAAGACTGGTGCAGGCGTGAAGGACACAGCCAGAAGTTCGACCTGTTTGCTTCTCGTATTGGCCTTTGAAGCTGTTCGCTCTTGCTCTGCTGCAGATTCGCGACGAGCCCCATCATCGCAGCCCATCATCGCAGCCGCGGGTGGCCAGGGTTCGCCGCTACCCCCCTGGCCAGCCCTTGAAACCCTGACCGCCCGGTCGCCCTCCTCATCCCCTGGGCGTCTACTCCCCGTCGACCCCTCCCCCGCTCGCTGCTACAAGCGGCGACCCGATGTCCCAGCTCCCCGAACTGAACGTCACGAAGCTCTTCACCGGCCGCCGCATCATGTTCGTCGGCGTCACCGGCTTCGTGGGCAAGGTCACCTTGTCCATGCTGCTCCACCGGTACGGCAAGGACCTGGACCAGGTCTACGTGCTGGTCCGCAAGGGCTCCGCCGCCTCCGCCGAGCGCCGCTTCTTCGACAAGGTCGCCACCTCCGAGCCCTTCCAGCCCCTGCGCGACACGCTGGGCGAGGCGGAGACGCTGGCGTTCCTCGAGGAGAAGTGCACCGTCTTCGAGGGCGACATCACCGACCCGGACCTGGGGCTGGAGCCGGAGCAGGTCGAAGCGCTGCGCGGGAAGCTGGACGTCATCGTCAACTGCGCGGGCCTGGTCTCCTTCAACCCCTCCCTGGAGGTCTCGCTCAACGTCAACACCTACGGCGTGAAGAACGCCGTGGATCTCTGCCTGAAGCTGGACGTGCCGCTGGTGCACATGTCCACCGCCTACGTCGCCGGGCACCGGACCGGGCTGGTCTTCGAGGACGAGGAGATCATCGGCTACTTCCCGAGGCGGGAGGAGCTGGACGGCCGCGAGTTCACGCTGGAAGGCGAGCTCGAGGACGCAGCGAAGCTGGTGGCCCGGCTGCGCGAGCAGGCAGACGACAAGGCGCTGACGTCGCTCTTCCGCAAGCGCGCGCTGGAGCGGCTGGAGTCCGAAGGCCGCGACATCAATGACGAGAAGACCGTCCGGCTCGCCGTGGGCCGCGAGCGGAAGCTCTGGCTCACCACCGAGCTGGTGTTGGCCGGCATGAAGCGCGCCGCGCACTGGGGCTGGCCCAACACCTACACGTACACCAAGTCGCTCGGCGAGCAGGTGATGGCGAAGACGCCGGGGCTGCGCTTCGGCATCGTCCGGCCGTCCATCGTCGAGACGTCGATGAAGTTCCCCTTCCCGGGCTGGAACGAGGGCTTCACCACCTCCGCGCCCCTGTGCTTCGCGGGGCTCAAGGGCCACCGGCTCTTCCCCGCGGGCGAGAACACGCTGGACCTGGTCCCGGTGGACCAGGTGGCGGCGGCGACCATCGCGGTGGCGGCGCAGCAGATCCAGACGCAGGAGCGGCGCGTCTACCACATGGGCACGAGCGACTCGAAGCCGTTCGTGGCCAACCGCGCGGTGGAGCTGACCGGCCTGTACCGGCGGCGCTTCTACCGGAACAAGAAGACCGGCAACAAGGCGTGGAACGAGCTGATGAGCCGGCTCGAGCCGCAGCACGTGAGCCGCCGCGAATTCGAGCTCCGCAGCGCGCCGTTCTTCGTGAAGGGCGCGCAGTACCTCAAGAAGGCCATCGACGAGAAGAAGCCGTCGTGGGGCGCGCCCGCGGTCAACGCGATGCTGGACCGCGCCAGGGAGAAGCTCGACGACGTGGAGGCGCAGGGCCGCTCGTTGTCGATGCTCATCGAGCTGTTCATGCCGTTCCTCTGGGAGAACAGCTACATCTTCCGCTGCGACAACACCCGGTCGCTCTACGAGCGGATGGCGCCGGAGGACCGGGCGAAGATCCCCTGGAACCCGGAGACGCTCGACTGGCGGACGTGGTTCTTGGAGACGCACCTGCCGGGGCTCGAGAAGTACGTGTTCCCGGGGTTGGAGGAGGAGACCCGGCGGCGCAAGGTCATCCCCGCGTACCGCGACCTGTTGGAGATGTTCGAGGCCTCGGTGCACGAGTGGCGGCACCGGGTGGCGTTCCGGATGCTGGAGGGTGAACGCGAAGAGCGCTTCACCTACGGCGAGGTCCACCGCTACGCCGCGCGCGTCGGCTCCTTCCTCCTGATGAGCGGCGTGGGCAAGGGGGACCGGGTGCTCCTGCTCTCCGAGAACCGGCCGGAGTGGGGCATCAGCTACTTCGGCATCCTGCGCGCCGGCGCCACCAGCGTGCCGGTGGATCCGGACGCAACGCTCAACGAGCTCGTCAACATCGCCCGGCGCAGCGAGGCGAAGGTGTGCCTCGTCTCCGACCAGGTGGCGAAGGACTTCCCTGAGCTGGAGAAGGCGTTCGCAGAGGGCGGCGTCACTTCGAAGCTCCACTCGCTCGCCGAGGCGATGGGCGGGGACCCGTCGAAGCCGGACCACATTGGAGAGGTGCGCCGCACCGCGTCCCCGGATGACGTGGCGTCGCTCATCTTCACGTCGGGGACCACCGGCCAGCCCAAGGGCGTGATGCTGACGCACCGGAACTTCTCGTCGCTCATCGCCAAGCTGGCGGGCGTCTTCAACGTGGGCGTGGGAGACGGGCTCTTGTCGGTGCTGCCCCTGCACCACACCTTCGAGTTCTCCGCCGGCTTCCTCACCCCGTTCAGCCGCGGCGCGGAGATCAGCTACATCGAC
>CAZQVZ010000318.1:0-7062 GCA_964596895.1 uncultured Myxococcaceae bacterium | reverse complement strand
GCGGCGACAGCCACGCCTTCTTCAGCGGTGGCGAGAGCCACGGCTTCTCCAGCGGCGGCGACGGCCACGCCTTCGTCAGCGGCGGCGACAGCCACGCCTTCTTCAGCGGTGGCGAGAGCCACGGCTTCTCCAGCGGTGGCGAGAGCCACGGCTTCTCCAGCGGTGGCGACAGCCACGGCTTCTTCAGCGGCGGCGACAGCCACGCCTTCGTCAGCGGCGGCGAGAGCCACGGCTTCTCCAGCGGTGGCGACAGCCACGCCTTCGTCAGCGGCGGCGACGACGCGGGTTGCGGCGTCAAGCTGCGCGGCGGCCGGCGGCTCAGCCGCCTCAGCCGGCGCGCCGGGCGCGGCGCAGAGGACGGAGAGACTGAGCGCGAGCGCGAAGAACATGGACGGGCGCCATCTTCGCCCACGGGCAGCTCCAGCGTGAGCCGGCGAGACGCCTGGAGGAGCCGCCCGCCTGTACTTGAGCCAGGCGGCCGCGTGCGCCTCATCCTCGCGTCCGTTCGACCTGGAGTTGTTCGGGCGTGAGCGCGCACGGGCGGGGAGCGCGGTCGCGGATCCGTCCTCCACCTCCCCCTGCCACCCGACCTCCCGGCCGGCACCGGGGCCGCAAAGTTACGTTTGACCGAGCAGTTGCGCCCCTGGCCGCCGCGGTGCCGCTGCGCCTACCAGGAATCAGGCACTTGCGCGGGTGGGCAGAGTCCCGAGCGCGAATCCGTGAGCTCTGCTCGGTCAAACGTAACTTTGGTGGAGCGAGGCGCGCGGAAGGAGGGCTCTCGAAGGATTGACGGAGCGCTTTCCCTCTTCGCGGAGCCGGATGCGGCGAAGTTCGAGGCGGCTCTTGCACGACGTGCGGCGTGACCCGCGCCGAAGATGACCAACTGCCAGCCGGCTGCCCGGGCGGGCGCGGGAGCCGGAGGCGCATCTGGTGCCCGCGAACGCGACGGCGTAGCGTCGCCCGCGGGGGCCACCACACCGCATGAAGACCTGGCGCGACCATCCTCCCGAAATCCTGCTCGTGGACTTCGCGGCGAACACGCTTCCGCCGGAGTCTGGGCGCGAAGTGGAGTCCCACGTCGAGTCCTGCCCTCCCTGCCGCGAGTACCTGACCACGCTCACCGGCGCCACCAGCCCCGGGCGGCTCGCCGCGGTCGAGATTGAGCGGACGCGCATCAGCGACGCCTTCGTCGGCCGGCAGATCGGCGAGTACAAGATCCTCGAGCGGCTCGGCCAGGGCGGGATGGGCGCGGTCTACCGCGGGGAGCACACGCTCATCGGCAAGCCGGTGGCGGTGAAGGTGCTGCTCTCCTCCGTGGCCGGGGACGCTTCGGTGGCGCAGCGCATGCTCACCGAGGCCCAGGCGGTGAACGCCGTCCGCCACCCGAACATCGTGGACATCTTCGCGCTGGGGCGGCTGCCGGATGGGCGGCCCTACCTGGTGATGGAGCTGCTCTCGGGCAAGTCGCTCATCGACGTGCTCCACGACCAGCACAGCCTGAGCCCCGAGCGCGCGCTGCCCGTCCTCATCGAGGCACTCGACGCGCTCGCGGCCGCGCATGCGGTGGGCGTGGTCCACCGGGACCTCAAGCCGGACAACATCTTCATCGACCCGCAGCCAGACGGCTGGCGGGTGAAGCTGCTCGACTTCGGGCTCGCCAAGGCGCACCGCCCGCAGGACGCGAAGCTCACCCGTCCCGGCACGTTGATGGGCACGCCCGGCTACATGTCGCCCGAACAGGTCCGCGACAGCGAGGCCGTCACCCACAAGAGCGACGTGTACGCGATGGGAGTGGTCGCCTGGACGGTGCTCTCCGGCCGCGAGCCCTTCGCGGGCGGCACTGCGGTGGAGGTGATGCACCGTCACCTCAAGATGGAGCCGCCTCCCCTGCCGCCGGAGGCCTGCGCCTCTCCGGAGCTGGAGGCGCTCGTCCTCCGGATGTTGTCCAAGGATCCGGACCTGCGCCCCTCCGCCGCCGAGGCCCGCGCAGAACTCGAGGTGATTGCCGCTGCGCCCGCCTCCTCGCCCCGGCCGGCCGGCGCTCCAGGGGGGCGCAAGGCGCTGGTGACCGCAGCTTTGTCGGTGGTGGCGGCGGGCGCGCTCGTCATGGGCGGGCTGGTCTGGCTGGACCTCAACCAGGAACCACCTCAAGTACCGGGCGCCGTCCCCTTCACCGAGCTGATGGCGGCCGCCCAGCCTCCGCAGTCATCGACCCCCGAGCCCGCTGCCCCGACAGTGCCCACCGAACCTGCGCCCGTCGTCCCGGTGGAGTTGCCCGAGTCGAGGCTCGACGTCCGCGAGGCGCTGACCGGCCACCGGTGGAAGTGCGAGTGGCTGATGGGCGTGAGCCCGGTTCTGGCCGACGGGGTGAACCCCTCCATCCTCTTCTTCGAGATGCGGGTGGACGCGCAGGGGACCATCCTGGTGACGCGCGACGCGAAGGGCGGCGGCCGCAAGAAGCTGCAGCGCCTGCGCAACAGCGTGGACCGCTGCCGCGGAACGAAGAAGGAGGTGACCGCGAAGAAGACCCGGCCCCATCCCTCCGGGCTCTGGACGAAGGACGGGCGCTGGTACAAGGGCATCGAAGTGCTCGCCGAAGACCTGCGCGTGGTGGAGCCCGCCGCGCCCCGGCAGGCGCTCCAGACCGAGCCGTAGCGAAGCGAGCCCGCCGCCGCTGCTAGCATCCTTCGCAGGGAGGCCACGGCAAACATGGGGACGACGGGGACGACGGCAACGACGACCAGGCTCTGGGCATCTGCGGCAGCGCTCACCGTGGCCGCGCTCGCTGCACAAGGCTGCGGCAAGGTGGAGGTGGTGGAGCTCGCGGCGGGCGGCACCCGGAGCTGTCTGCGCGGGAGCGACGCCGACATCCAATGCTGGGGTGGCCGCCGCATCACCGGCGGCGAGGTCCCCGTCCTGCACGGCTCCAACACGCCGAAGGTCACGCCGGAGAAGGACCGCGCCAGCGGGCTGTGCGTGGGCCGCGCCTTCCTCTGCGCAAAGGTCGAAGGAGCCCGCGTGGCCTGTCTTTCGCCGGAGGACGGCGCTGTGTGGACCAACTTCGGCGGGCTGGATTCGGTGCTGACCCTGGGCTGCGGCGAGAGCGGTGGCTGCGCGGCCTCTACCGATGGCTCGGTGAGGTGCTGGGAGTGGACCGACGCAGGCCCCGGCGCGTTGGACACGGTGCCGGACCTCCATGACGTGCGCGCGGTGGCGGTGGGCATGGGGCACGCCTGCGCGGTCCGGTCGGAGGGGACCTTGTGGTGCTGGGGTCAGAACGGCGCAGGGCAGCTCGGCCGCCCGCCGGGAGAGGTGGGCGCCTCCTCCACGCCGCTTCACGTCGAGGGGCTCACCGGGGTCCGGCAGGTCGCCGCGGGGCGGGACTTCACCTGCGCGCTGGGGGACGACGGCAAGGTGCGCTGCTTCGGCGGCAACTCGGTGGGGCAGCTCGGGCACACAGGGTCCGCGTCGTCTCTCCCCCTGGAGGTCGCCGGGCTACAGAGCGTGCAGCAGCTCGTCGCCGGCGAATACCACGCGTGCGCCCGGCTCACCTCCGGCGAAGCGCTCTGCTGGGGCCGCAACCTCCACGGCCAGCTCGGGGACCGCACCGAAGAGGACCGCCGCGCGCCTACCGCTGTCTTCGAGCTGGGCCCGGTGAAGCACCTCGCCGCGGGGCTCTCGCACACCTGCGCGGTGCGCGAAGACGACGGGGTGGTCTGCTGGGGCCAGAACAACGCCGGGCAGCTCGGGGACGGCACCTTCGATGACCGCAGCCACGCCGCGGAGGTCGCCAGGCCGAAGTCCTGACAACAGGCGGTTGCCGCTCTGGGGGGTTGGTGCTACGAGCCTGCGCCGCCATGGCCAACGTCTCCATCGCCCGCCGTTACGCCCGCGCACTGATCGACGTCGCTGCGCAGGCCGGAAAGCTCGACCCGTTCGGAGAGCAGGTCACGTCCTTCGCCCGGGCGCTCTCGTCCTCGCCCGAGCTGCAGGAGGTCATGGTCAGCCCCTCGTGGGGCCGGCCGGAACGGCGCTCGGTCACCGAAGGTGTGATGAAGAGCCTCGGCACCTTCGACCCGGAGGTGGAGAACTTCCTCAAGCTCCTGGTGGACCGGAACCGGATGATCTTCCTGCCGGACATCGCCCGGCTGTACCGGGACCTCGCGGACGCCCGGCAGGGGCGGATCCGCGGCCGCGTCACCAGCGCCGTCGCCCTTCCTCGGGAGACCGCTGAGCGGCTCGGCAAGCTGCTCGCCCAGGTCACCGGGCAGCAGGTGGTGCTGGAGACCCAGGTGGACCCCTCCCTCATCGGCGGGGTGTCCGCGCAGGTCGGCTCGGTGATGTACGACGGGTCGCTGCGCACGCAGCTCGAAGAGATGCGCCGGAACCTCCGCGGGTAGCGCCCCCGCTCCCTGCCGCTCGCACAGCGGCAGGGTCGCTGACGCAGCGTCCACCTCCCGGTCCGGGGCGCAGATCCGGCACAATGCGCGGCCGGATGCGACGTCACCCCCGCCTCACCTTCGCTCTCGCCTGCACCGGCGCCTTCGCGCTCTTCGTCGCGGCGTACGCGAACTCGCTCCACAGCCCGTTCCACTTCGACGACGACCACGTCATCAGCCGCAACCCGCACCTGCGGGACCTGGGCAACGTCCCCCGCTTCTTCACCGACGCGCGCACCTTTTCGGTGCTCCCTCAGAACGCGACGTACCGGCCGCTGCTGTCCACCTCGCTCGCGTTGGACCACGCGCTCGCCGGCGGGCTTCACCCTCCCGTCTTCCACGTCACCCAACTGCTCCTGCTGCTCGGCGTGGGCGCGCTGCTCTTCTTCGTCACCCGCGCCCTGCTGCGCGAGGCGATGGGCGCCACCCCTCCCTGGCACCTGTGGGCGGCGTTCTTCGCGGCAGCCCTCTTCTGCCTGCACACCGGCAACTCGCAGCCCGCCAACTACATCAGCGCGCGAAGCGAGTTGCTCTCTGCGCTCGGCGTGCTCGCGGCCTTCCTCCTCTACCTGCGCGCGCCGAAGCTTCGCCCCACCCACCTGTTCGCGGTGCCCATGGTGCTGGGCGCGCTCGCCAAGACGCCCGCGGTCATCTTCGCGCCGCTGCTCGTCACCTGGCGGCTGCTGCAGCACCGCACCCTGCGCGCGGTGGTCTTCTGCCTGCCGCTCCTCGCCATCGCCGCGGGGACCTTCCTCTTCGTGGAGGGGATGAACCCGCAGGGTCAGACCTACGGCGGCGGCTCGCGGCTGCAGTACCTGTGGACGCAGGCTGGCATCTGGCCCCGCTACCTGCAGCTCTTCTTCGTCCCCTCAGGCCTCTCCGCCGACACCGACCTCACGCTGCTGCCAGACCCCTTCCACCCCCGGGTCGCCGCAGGGGTCTTCGCGCTCTTCGCCTCGCTCGCTGGCGCTGGGTGGCTGTCGCGGCGGCCTTCGTGGCGGCCGGCGGCGCTGGGAATCGTCTGGTTCTGGCTCGGCATCGCGCCCACCTCTTCGCTCTTCCCGCTGGCGGAGGTGACCAACGACCACCGGATGTTCCTCGGCTACCTCGGGCTGTGCCTCGCCGTGGGCACCCTGCTCGCCGAGCGCGTCCAGGCGCTCTCCCCGCGCTGGCCGAAGCTCCCCGTCTTCGCCGCGGCGGCGTGTGCGGCGCTGCTCGTCGCCCATGCGGGGGGCACCCACCTGCGCAACCGCGCCTGGCAGAGCGAAGAGGCGCTGTGGGCGGACGTGACGCAGAAGAGCCCGCAGAATGGCCGCGGCTGGATGAACTACGCGCTCACCCAGATGCGCAAGGGCGAGCTGGCGAAGGCGCGCGACCTCTTCGAGCACGCCGCCACCCTGACGCCGAACTACGCGGTCCTCGAGGTGAACCGCGGCATCGTCCACGGCGCGCTCGGCGACGCGGCGCGGGCAGAAGGCCACTTCCGCAGGGCGCTCACCCTTTCGCCGGATGGCGCTTCGAGCCACTTCTTCTACGCGCGCTGGCTGGTGGAGGCGGGCCGCTCGCCCGAGGCGGACGTCCATCTGGAGCGGGCTGCCACGCTGGACTTCGGAGACCCCGCCCCCCGGCGCCTGCGGCTGTGGCTCGCCGCCGCGCGAGGCGACGAGGTCGCGGTGAAGGCCCACTCCGCATCGCTGCTCGCGCTGGGACCCGACGCGCAGGCCGAAGCCATCGCCAGCGGCCACCACCCGTCGCACCCGGGGGACGCCGACGCGAAGACGCTCTTCGCGCTCGGGGTGAAGGAGACGGCCGCGAAGCGGCACCTGGACGCGGCGCTGACCTACCGCGCGGCGGTGACGAAGGACGCGGGGCACGCAGATGCGTGGAACAACCTCGGCTGGTCGCTCCTCGAGCTCGGCTGGGCCACGGCCGCGGTGCCGCCGCTCGAGCGGGCCGCCTGGCTTTCGCCGGATGATGAACGCCCGAAGAACAACCTCGCCCTCGCGCGGGCGCGCGCGTCCCGGCTGAGCGTTATGAGGTGACCCATGTGGTTCGAACACCGGAAAGTGAAGATGCCCACCCGCGACGAGGCCCTGCCCGGTCGCGAGGAGAAGATGCCCATCCCGGACCGCCACTTCGTCAACGGCGCGCCTTTGGACGGCGACTTCCCCGGCATGGAGCAGGCGCTGTTCGGGCTCGGGTGTTTCTGGGGCGCGGAGAAGGCGTTCTGGAAGCAGCCCGGCGTGGTCAGCACCGCGGTGGGCTACGCGGCTGGCCACACGCCCAACCCCACCTACAGAGAGGTCTGCAGCGGGCTGACCGGCCACAACGAGGTGGTCCGCGTGGTCTTCGACCCCCAGCGCACGTCGTATGAAGCGCTGCTGCGCGTCTTCTGGGAGTCGCATGACCCCACCCAGGGCATGCGGCAGGGGAACGACGTGGGGACGCAGTACCGCTCGGGCATCTACACGTTCAACGAAGGGCAACGGGCGCAGGCCGAGGCCTCACGCACCGCGTACGAAGAGGCGCTGCAGCGCGCGGGGCATGGCCCCATCACCACCGAAATCCTGCCCGCGGGCCCCTTCTACTTCGCGGAGGAGGACCACCAGCAGTACCTGGCGAA
>CAZQVZ010000317.1:0-7067 GCA_964596895.1 uncultured Myxococcaceae bacterium | reverse complement strand
CATTCGCGCGAGCGTTTTTCGGCGCGGGAGGGGGCAGTTACCGGATGAGCCAGGCCGAGCAGCGAAACAGGGTGGCAGTGGCAGAGGTGACGACCCGGGCGGCCGAGCCCCTGGCCCAGGCGCCCGTCGAGGAGAGCCCGCTGTACGGCGTGGCGATGCTGAAGATCGCCATGGAGCTGAAGAAGCCGGGCGCGCGTGAGCTCGATGAGATCCTCTCCGGCGTCCTCTGTCGCATGCGCATCCCGGAGGAGGAGTTCCGGGCGTTCCTGTCGCAGAACGGCGGGATGCTGAAGGCCATCGCCCAGAAGCGGAAGTACTAGGCGGAGCCCGGGAGCGATGCCGCAGAGCGGGAAGAAGAACCGGATCCCGAGGAACGTGCTCGCGCTGGCTCGGAAGGCGTCCACTCAGGTGGCCGCGGGTTCTGCCGCACGTTCCGGGGCGAAGCCCGCTGTGGCGCCCTGCGCCGCCGAATCACCGGCGCGGAAGAAGATCGTCGCAGCGCTGAAGAAGCTCCACCCGATGGACTGACGGCGCGTGTGCGCTACGCGTCCGGGCACAGCGGCGCGTAGGTCACCGTGACCTCTTGCCCCGGCTCCGGCACGTATACCGGTTCGAAGATGATCGACTCGGTGACCGAGTCGTACTTCCAGATGGTCGCGCCTCTCTGCGGATCAACGGGCGGAACCTCGTACCCGTCGATGGAGACGAGGATGGGGCCGCGCGTCAGCCCGGGCGTCTGCGAGAGCCAGAGCCGGCGGATGGGGCTTCCGAAAGGATAGGTGCCGAGCCCTTCGAGCGTCTTCGACCAGTCCGGCGTGCAAATCGAATCACTGACGCCGTTGGTGTACTGGGTCAGGTACACGAGCACCCCGTCATCCTTGGGCAGCGCGAGGCCACAGGACGGAGCGTGGGCCGACCACCAGGTCAAGGGAATGATGGTGGAGATGGAGAGCCGCCGGCTGTTCTGGTTCGCGCCGGTGAAGAAGCGCAGCAGTCTGAATTGATCGGTCGCGGCGCTCGGAGAGCGGTCGGGGCCTGCGGTGATCAGGAGCACCTGGGTGTCCACATCCGGGTCGACCAGGCCGGACCTGGTCCCCGCCATCCACTCCGCCTCCAGGACGTCGACTCCGACCTGCACCGGGTCTTCGTTCCCTGGCCGGACCTCCAGTCCATCGAGCAGCGCTCCAAAGGCTGTCGTGAACGAGGGGTCTTCGAGGTCCAGAATGCCGCCCACGAAATCTGCTCGGCCAACGGCACCGCTGCCACCGGTGGTCGTTACCGCCAGACGTCCGCGAAATTGGGCGACGACGCTGAACCGCGCGAACTCCTTCAGGTTCGCCCGAACGGACGGCAGCCACGGTTGAAGCAACGGGCCGTTGTCGATGACCACCAGGCGATTCGCACGGTCCTCGTAGGGTGGAGAGCTGAAGGTCTCCGTCACCAGCGTCTGCGGCGAGGCGATGAACGCCACCGGCCATGCACGGCCCGCGTCCTTCGCCTGGGATCCGAGCGTGACGACCAGGTCCGCCCCCTGGTCCCCCGGCTCAGCCGCCAGCGCCTTCACCGAGAGGTGCAGCGAAGCCCCAGCCGCCAGCGCAAGGCCGGCCGAAGGAACCGGCGGTGCGCGCACCAGATGAACGCCCTGCTTCGCCGACGACAGCTCGATCTTCCGAACCACGACTTCGAAGCCGCAGCCGTTGGTGACGGTGAGCGACTGCGCATCCCCCGGACAGCCCACCTCCAGCGCCGGAAGCACGAGCTCCGCTGGCGAGAGCATCAGGCACTCCGTCCCTGGCTGCGCTGGCAACAATCCCCGATGCGCGCGCACCTCGTCCGGGTCGGCATCAAGCGGGCCGCCGCACCCGCTCAGCAGCGCGAGCGCACCTGCCAGCCCGTTGAGTGCCGTTCGCGTCCGCATTGCCCACCGGGTACACGCGCGGGCTCCAAAGGACTTTCCCCGCCCCGTAAGGGCCCCTCAGCAAAGGTGGGCCTACCGCCCGGTGCGAACGAACAGCGACTGCAGGTCCGCCCTGACGCCTGCGAGCGCGAACCCGAAGTTCCCCCAGTTGTAGACGTCCCGCCTCTCCACGTCCGCGCCGCCGCCCACCAGCCTCAGCCGCAAGAACGCGCTCACCTCCTCCGACTGCTGTGTGAGCGGCATCCCCAGGGTCAAGGCCACGTCATAGAGCGCACCGCTCACGCCCGGCACCAGCCCGAAGGACGAAGAGCCATCCGCCTCCAGCGCCGCCCAGGCCCGCCAGTTCGTCCGGTACAGAAGCCGCGTCTTCACCGCGAACACCAGCCCAATGTCGCTCTCCGCCGCGTACCGGCTCCCGCTCACGGTGCCGAGGGCGACCCGCGCGTTGCGGACCTGAAGGCTCGCGCCCACGTCCCACTCGAGCTTCTCCCGCGCGATCAGCCGGTACAGGTACGAGCCTCGATACCCTTCGAACAGGTACCGGCTGTCGATGACCTCCCCTTGCGTGAACAGCGTCCCCTTGAAGTCGAGGTCCCGCTCCAGCGTGGCCCGAGTCGTCACGTCCAACGGCGCCCACAGGAGGATCAGCCCGTGCCGCTCCCCGAGCCGCGCTTCCAATGACACCCGCTTCGACACCAGGAGCTGGTCGCGCTGGTTCACGTCGTCGGCGCTGAACTCGGTCCCACCTTCGCCGTACCGGTTGTCGTTCTGGAAGATCCGCGCCGGCCCGGTTTCGGAGTCCAGCCACAGCGCCCGAAGCGGGCCCGCAGAAGCGTTGAGACCCACCAACAAGGACACGACCAGCAGGAGCGCTCGCATGGAGGACAGGCGTAGTGCCTGACCGGCCGCCGCGCCTCGCCCAACGAAGCAGACCGTCGACTTCTCAGCCCGGAAAGAGCGCCCGGTGTAGGGCCGCGAACTCTGTAGGCGACAGGGTCTCCGCCCTGCGCCCACCGTCGATGCCGGCTGCCTCCAGCGCCTGGGCCACCTGCTCCCCGCTCCCGAGCGTCCTGTCGCTCTTGAGCGAGTTCAGGAGCGTCTTGCGCCGCTGCGCGAACGCCGCCTTCACCGTCCGGAGGAAGTGCGCGTCATCCCTCACCTCCGCCAGCGGGGCGTCGCGCGTCCACAGGCGCACGCACATCGAATCCACCTTCGGCGGCGGGTGGAACATCCCCGCGGGCAATTCGAACAGGGCCCGCACCTCGAAGTAGAGCCCGAGCACCGCGGGCAAGAGCCCATAGTCGCGCCCGCCCGGCTCCGCGCCGAGCCGCACCGCGACCTCCTTCTGGATGGTCAAGACCGCGCGCGACACCGTGGCCCGCTGCTCCAGCACCGCGAAGAGGATGGGGCTCGTCAGGTGGTAGGGGATGTTGCCGATCACCGCCACCCGCTCGGCGCCTGCGACCTTCGCGAAGTCCGCGTCTGCGGCGTTGGCCTCCACCACCGTCAGGCGTTCGTGCGGCAACTCCTTGCGCAGCACCGCGGCCATGTCCCGGTCCCGCTCGACGGCCGTCACCACGCCGCCGTGGTCCAGCACGAAGCGGGTCAGGTGCCCCAGGCCTGGGCCAATCTCCACCACCGGTTCACCGGGCTGAAGCTCCAGCGCGGACGCAATCCGGTCCAGCGCGCTCTCGTCACCGAGGAAGTTCTGCCCCCAGCTGTGCTTGGGCCGAAGCCCGTGCCGCCGGAGGATGTGAGACGGATGTTCGGCCACGCCTAGAGCCTCCACGCCGGGTTGGCGACGAGCGACAGGTCCGCCACCAGCCCGCGCCGGTGCGCCTCATACCCTGCCACCGCGATCATCGCCCCGTTGTCGGTGCACAGCCGCACCGGCGGCAGGTACACCTTGATGCCCCGCTCTTCGGCCCGCTCCTTCGCCAGCGCGCGCAGCCGCGAGTTCGCCGCCACGCCGCCGCAGAGCACCACCTGCTTCATCCCCAGCGCCCGCGCGGACCCGACCATCTTCTTCGTCAGGGAGTCCGCCACCGCCTCCTGGAAGGACGCGCACAGGTCCCACAGCGCCTGGCCCTCCGGCACGCCGTACTTTCGCACGTGCTGCCACACGGAGGTCTTCAGGCCCGAGAACGAGAAGTCGCTCACGTCCGGCTTGTTGAGCCCGCGCGGGAAGCGGATTGCCGTCCCATCCCCCTTCTGCGCCAATTCATCGATGGGCTGCCCACCCGGATACGGCAGCCCGAGGATCTTCGCCGTCTTGTCGTATGCCTCGCCCGCGGCGTCATCCCGCGTCGAGCCCACCAGCCGGTAGTCACCGAACGCGCGCACGTCGTAGAGGCTGGTGTGACCGCCCGAGACGACCAACCCCAGAAACGGGGGCTCCGGCGCGTCCACCGCCAGCCGGATGGCCAGCAGGTGACCCTCCAGGTGGTTCACGCCTACGTACGGAATGCCGCGCGCCAACGACAGCGACTTGGCCACCTGCACGCCCACCATCAACGCGCCGATGAGCCCGGGCCCGGACGTCACGCTGATGAGGCCGATGTCGTCGAGCGTGACGCCCGCGCGCGCCAGGGCATCATCCACCACCGGCATCACCTGGACCACGTGGTTGCGGCTGGCCAACTCCGGCACCACGCCGCCCCACCGCCGGTGGATGTCCACCTGCGTGGAGACCACGTCGGAGAGCACGCGGCGGCCGTCTTCGACCACCGCCGCCGCCGTCTCATCACATGAGGTTTCTAGCCCGAGGACGCGCACGCCAGGCGCAACCTACTGCCCCATCTGCTTGAGCGCCGAGCGAACTTCACCGGCGAACGTCCCCGAAGGCTCGAGCGAGAGGTACTGGCGGTACGGCGCGACCGCCTGCTGGTCCCGCCCGAGCACCTGGTAGGCGATGCCCAGGTTCAGCCAGGCGCCTGCGTTCTGCGGCTGCGCCTTGACCGTCTCCGTCAGCAGCGACACGGCCTCCCGGTAGCCGGAGGTGTTCGGGTCGCTCCTCACGAGCGCGATGCCCAGGCCGGACTTCGCGTCGAGGCTGTCTGGCCGCGCCTTGAGCGCCTTGCGGAACTGGCTCACCGCCGTCTTGAAGCGTTCGCCGCTGAGGGCCTTCTGCGCGGCCTCGAGGGCTGCGTCATATCCGGCGCCGTCGACCTCGGCAGGCGCTGCGGCCTGCGTCTGGGCTGCGGGCTGCGCTTCAGACTGCTGCCCTTCGGCCACCGCCGGCTGAAGCTGCTGCGTCCCGTCCTGGCGGGTCCCCTCTGCAGAAGCGGGCTTGACCTCCCCCGCCGGAGCCCCTGCAGCATCCGCGGCTGCGGCCTCTTCCGCCGTGGCCGGCGTCCCTGGCTCGGTCACCGCGACCGGCTCCAGCGCCTTCGCGCCTTCGTCCGTCTGCGCGGTGGCCTCCTGCGCCGGGAGGTCACCATCACCGCCGCGGGTGGCCGCGTAGATGATCCCGCCCACCACGACGATGGCCCCGAGCGCCGCAGCCGCGAACAGGCCGGCGCGGTTCTTCGGGAGCTGCGGTTCGAAGTCCACCTCGCCCACCGGCGCGTTCGCCTGGTCCTTGAAGAAGTCGTCTTCTTCGGGAGAGACGGCCGGCGGCGCCCCGTGCCCGGGATACGGCGGCAAGGCGAGCATCTGCCCGTTCGCCGCCGACGCGGCCGGCTGCGGGTCGGAAGCCGCGTCAGAGAAGAAGTCCGACTCGGCGTCGTCCACCGCGGACTCCACGATGGCGGTGAGCGGAATGGGCGAAGCAGCAGGCGCAGGCGCCTGCAGGTCCGGTTCGGCCGGCGGCAAGGTGGATTCGGGCGCGGGCTCTGGCGCCTCTGCGTGCGTCGCCTCGGAGGCGGCTCCCCCGAACACGGGCTGCGCGAGCGAGCGGCGGTCCGTCTGGGGGTCGGCCTCGGCATGTGCGCGGGGCGCTGGCTCCACCGGGGCGGGCGCCGCGATGGGCTCAGGGGCGGGCGCGTGCTGCACAGGCCTCGTCGAGCCACCGGGAGACCACGGCAAGCCCGGCGCAGACTCCAGGCTCTCCGCTTCCTCCGACGCCCAGTCGGTCAGAAAGCGCTGCCGCGCCAGCTCCAGAGACCTGCGCCCATCCGGCGGATCCACGAGGAACTGTGACTGCGGCGTCGCCCGCGCATCCTCCACCGTCGCCTGCGGATCCTCGTGCTCGGAGGCGGCCTGCTCGCTGGCTGCGAACAACGCGTCTGCGTCCGCGTGGGGGTCCGCCGTCTTCGGCTTCGGCGCGAAGACGATCACGTTGGCCGGCGGCGTGGAGGGCGCGGGCGGCACCACAACCGGCGCGGCCTCGGGCGCGGCGATCTGTTGTTCGAGCTCGCTTTCGGGCTCGGGCTCACGCTCCGGCTCGGCCGCGTGCGGGGCCGCGGCCTCCTCCGCGGCCTGCGGCGCGGGGGGCTCCTGTGCGGCGGCCTCCGGCGCGGCGCTCCGCGGCGCCGCGTCTGCCAGCGCTTCAGGCATCTCCGGCTCGGCCTCGGCCACCTGCTGGGCGATGGGCGCGGCGATTTCGTCCGGCGGCGGGGTGTGGCTCAGGGTGATGGGCCCGTTCAGCCACTCCTCGATGTTGGGTCGGTTGGGCGAAGGCGCCGCGGACTCCTGCTCCCCCGTTCCCAGCTCGCGGATAAGCCCCTCGAAGTAGAGCTTGCTGATGATGCCCAGCGCCGCGAGGTCCTCGAAGTCCGAGTCATCCACCACCCGCGCCAGGGTCCGCTTGCCGTCGAACAGCCGCAGAAGCCCGTTCACCTCATCCGGGATCTCGCTGAGCCGGTCCGCCAGCTGCCGGTAGTCGATCTCGAAGATGGTCTCCAGCGGCGGTAGCTGCTCGAGCATCCGGCCCCATTCGTCGAGCCGGCGCATGCCCTCCATCAGCAGGCCCTGCGTGGAGATCTCGATGCGGTCCGGGCGCTCTACCGGGCCGAACTTGACCTCGAACTTGCCCTCGAACGTGTTGAGCATCCGGTAGAACGCGTTCTCGCCGCGCAGCCGCGACAGCTCCGCGTCCACCACCCGGCCATCCCGGAACCACGCGGTGCCCACCCGGTCGCCTTCGCTGATGGTGATGGTGCCGGTCTTCCGGCCGATCTCGAAGGTCTGCACCAGATCGACCACGCCC
>CAZQVZ010000316.1:3133-7106 GCA_964596895.1 uncultured Myxococcaceae bacterium | reverse complement strand
CCTGCCCGTCCACCAGCGGGTAGCGCATGGACCAGGTCTGCGCGAGCCGCACCATGGCGTCATAGACCGCGCTGTCCCCGTGCGGGTGGTACTTGCCGATGACGTCACCGACCACGCGCGCGGACTTCTTGTAGGGGCGGTTCCAGTGGTTCGCGAGGTCGTGCATCGCGAAGAGGATGCGGCGGTGCACCGGCTTCAACCCGTCGCGCACGTCGGGCAGCGCGCGGCCGATGATCACCGACATCGAGTAGTCGAGATACGACTTGCGCATCTCGTCTTCGATGTTGATGGGGAGCAGCTCGCCTGCCCCACCGGAAGGCGGCGGGGGCGGCTTGGTCGTGGTGTCGTCAGCCATGGGGTGGGTGTCCCTTTAAGCGCCGGAAATGACGGGGCTTTCTACTGTCCGGAGCGGGGGAAAGCAACGACCGAAGACGCGCAGTTCGCCTGCTCGGAGCGGCGTGTGAGAGCGCCCGCTCCCCTGCCCTTCCACGCTCGGGCCAGACTTCATGGAGGACCGGAGATTTCGCGCCAGGACTCCCGGTGGCGTCCGGGCGGAACGGCTGAGCCATACTGCGGTGCATGCGACCCCTGCGCTACGCCATCAACGTCACCCTGGACGGGTGCTGCGACCACCTGGCAGGCGTCGCCCCCGACGAGGAGGGGCACCGCTACTGGGCGGACAGCATCGACCGCGCGGACGCGCTGCTCTTTGGCCGGGTGACCTACCAGATGATGGAGGAGGCCTGGCGCCACCCTGCGCCGCCGGGGGCGAGGCCTGCGTGGATGGAGCCCTTCGGTCGGACCCTCTCCGCGAAGAAGAAGTACGTCGTGTCGAGCACGCTGGGCGACGTGGACTGGAACGCGGAGCTTCTTCCCGGCGATTTGCGCGGCGCGGTGGAGCGGCTCAAGCAGGCGCCGGGCAACGGCATCTTCGTGGGCGGGGTGACGCTGCCCAAGGCGCTCGCCGCGTGGGGCCTCATCGACGAGTACGAGTTCGTCGTGCACCCGCAGCTGGCTGGGCGCGGGCCCACCCTGCTCGCCGGGCTGCCCAGGCCGGTGGAGCTGAGGCTCGTGGACCGCCGCGAGTTCCAATCAGGCGCGGTGGCGCTGCGCTACACGGTCAAGCGGTAGTCACTCCCGCCCGAACCGGGGCTGCCGCATCCGCTCGAGGCTCTGCTCCTTGTGGTGCCGCTCATCGATGGCGATCTGCCGGAAGAGGTCCGCCATGGACGAGAACGTCCCGTAGTCCTGAGAGAACGCGCTCTCGTACGGCGTCCGCTCGAGCGCCGGATGCGCGGCCACGAAGCGCATGTACTCGTGTTCGGCGTGGTCTTCGAAGTCGGCGTTGAGCCGGTAGCTCAGCCGGGGGTTCACCACGTAGAGCAGCCAGCTCAGGTGGTAGTAGGTCACCGCCAGCAGCTGCGGGATGAGCCGGAAGCGCACGAACCCCTGACGCATGCCCTCACGTTGCAGCAGCTCCTCGAGGATCAGCAGGTGCCACTGCTCGTTGTCCTGCTGCGCGCGGGACTCCTTCACGAAGTCGAAGACGCGCCGGGCGAAGTGCGGCGTGCCGTGCGTGTGCGTCACCGCCACGTAGCTCACCTGCTCCCACGCCTGGTACGGGACCCTCGCCACCACCTCCAGCACCTTGAACTTCGCGAGCGTGGGCTCGCGCCCGTAGAGCAGGTCCATCACCACGAAGAGCCCGCGGGCGAGCAGCCCATACGGGCGGCGCGGCGAGGACAACGTACGGGCCTGTTCGGCCTCGAGGGACGCGGCGGCGAGAGCGAGCGAGGTCATGGCCCCATTCGTGTAGCCACCCCGCCCGCTTCGCGCTGCAGACTCGCCGCGGGACGTGCGACTGCGGCGAATGGCAGCGCTGACCCGCGCTTATGGGCGCAGGGGCGACGGCAGCAGGAGGCTCGAGGCACGCCCGTCAGCGCTGCTCATCGCTCGCAGTATCAGCGGGGCAGCAGCCGCATCCGCATCCCGTGGCGCGGCCGCAGCGTGATGCTCGGGTCCAGCTCCACCTTCTGCTCCGGCACGCGCCAGGGCCGGTAGCGCTGGGCCACCAACGCGAGAATCAACTGCGCCTCCATCAACGCGAAGTTGTTGCCGATGCAGATGCGCGGCCCGGTCGAGAACGGCAAATACCCATAGCGCGGAATGCTCTGCGCCCGCTCGCCGAGGAAGCGCTCCGGGTCGAACGTCAGGGGGTTCGGGAAGAGGCGCTCGTCGCGGTGCAGGGTGAAAGGCGGCACCGCCACGAAGGAGCCGGTGGGTATCCGGTAGCCGCCAATCACGTCGTCCCGCTCCGCGCGCCGCATCAGCAGCCACACCGGCGGGTACAGCCGCATGGACTCCTGCACCACCGCCAGCGTGTAGGGGAGCCTGGACAGGTCCTGCGGCTCCGGCGCCCGGCCACAGAGCGCCTCGTCCACCTCCGTTTCCATGCGCGCGCGCACTTCCGGGTGGTCGGACAACAGGTGGAACGTCCAGGTGAGCGCGTTGGCGGTGGTCTCGTGGCCGGCGAGGAAGAGGGTCATCACCTCGTCGCGCAGCTGGGCATCCGTCATCGCCTCCTGGGTGTCCTCGTCCCGCGCGGACATCAACAGCCCCAGGAGGTCTTCGCCGGAGGCGCCGCTGCGGCGACGCGCCTCGATGATCCGCAGCACCACGCCGTCCAGGTTCCGCCGCGCCCGTCTGATGATGAGGTTCTGCCGGGTCGGAAGGGCGAGCGGCGGCGCGAACAGCGCCGTGGTCCGCTGGATGACCTCGTGCAGCATGTCGGTGAGGTTCTGCGAGACCACCGCCTTGTCGCCGCCCACCTCGGTGCTGAGCAGCGTCCAGCCGACGATGCGCAGCGTCAGCTCCATCATCTCCTGCGCCACGTCCACCACCGCGCCCGCGGGCTGGGCGTCCCAGCGCTCGAGCATCTCCTGCGTCAGCGTCACCATCTTCTGCGCGAACTGGCCAATCCGCTGCCGGTGGAAGGCCGGCTGTGAAAGCCGCCGTTGCCGCAGCCAGAAGTCGCCTTCGCTCGTCACCAGCCCATTGCCGAGCACCAGCCTCAGCGCGTGGTACCCGCGCGTCTGCTTGCTGAAGCGCTTCTGCTGTTCCAGCAGGACGTAGCGGACGTGCTCGGGGCGGCGGACGAGGAACACGTTGCTCGGCCCCACGGGGATCCGCACCACGTCCGGGCCCACTGCAGCGGCGCGCTCGAAGACCTCGATGGGGTTCCGCCGGAGCGCGGGCAGGTTGCCGAGCAGGGGCAGCCCTCGCAGCACCGGCGCTTCGGACGGGGCGCCGGTGGGCGCGGTACCAGTGGGAAGCGCGGGTGTCGCAGGCGTCTGCATGGTCCGCGCATCATGCGCCAGGAGCACGGCCGTTGACGGCGGCGCCGCGGGAAATCCCGTCCGCAGCGTGCACCCGTGCACGATGCCTCCGGAGGCTCTCAGCCCTGGGGCGACAGGCCCTTCAGGAGCTTCTCGGCCTCCTGCGCCAACGGCCCCTCCTTCGCGATCTCCAGGGCACGCGACAGCGCGGCACGCGCGCCTTGTCGGTCACCCTGGAGCTTCAACGCCACGCCGATGTTGAGCTGCGCGCTCGCGCTGTCTCTGTCCATCTGGGCCGCCTGCCGGAAGAGCGCCAACGCGGCGTCCAGGTCACCCGAGAGCAGCGCTTCTTTTCCTTCCTGCACCCGCTTCTCGGAGTCATTCACCAGCTCCACCTGGAGCAGCGCGCCACCGGCCACGTTGACGACGAGCAGCCGCAGAATCCCCGCCCAATAGAAGGAGAGCCCCTCCGCGGCCACCACCGCCGCCAGGGGGAGGTCCGGCAGCAGCTGCTTGCCGCGGAACTTGAAGCGCACCTTCGTGTAGCGGCCCTTGTTTGCCCAGTGCTTCAGCTCCGACCCGAGCTTCTTCAGGGACTCTTCAATCTGCCCGGGCACGAGCTCGACGCCCATCGTCCG
>CAZQVZ010000316.1:0-3033 GCA_964596895.1 uncultured Myxococcaceae bacterium | reverse complement strand
GGCGCCGTGCGCGCTCGCGCTGCCGGCCGCTTCTTGACCGCCACCTTCTTCGCCTTCTTCGGAGCCGCGGGCTTCGCCATGACAATGAGCTTAACCGCCGGCGTGTTGCGCGCGAGTCAACGTCACGTTGCGCAACACGTCGCCCCGCCCACCGGCTCACTTCGGCATTGCCCCGAGGGCAGCTCCCCGGGGACTGCCGCGACTTCCTCTGCCAGAACCTCCGTCTCCGAGCGATTTTCGAGGCCCGTCGTCCACTGCCACGGCACGACACGCAGCGTCGATGCGCTGCAAAACAGGAAACTCGCGATCTCGTTCAGCAAGAATCGCTCCCAGCCGGAGGTCTTGGCAGAGGAACTTCCGCCGCTGTCGGGACCAGGGCCAGCCCCGGCGCCCAGGGCGCAGGTCCCGCGCGGCAGCACCCGTGCCCCGGTGAGCGGCCTTGCGCTACCGGCGCCGTCTACCGCCGCCCCGGCGCTTGCCGACCGCGAAGGCCAGCCCGGCCCCGACGAGCGCACCGGCCACGAAGCCCACGGCGATCTTCACCCCCGCGTCCGTGCGCAGCGCCGCGCGAAGGTTGCCCCAGCTCACCTCGAACAGCCCACGCACCGCCCAGGCGCCGCGCAGCGCGACCTCGTCCAGCGCGCCCATGAAGAAGCTTCGGGCAATCAGCGCACCTGCGAGCGCGAGCACCGGGATGAGCAACCAACGCATGGCGCGCGAACGTAGGCGAGGCCTGCTCGGCCCGCGACTTTCAGAAGGAACCAGGCGGCAGCGCCCACGGGCCGTTCAACTCAGGACTTCCCGAAGGGTCGGCTGGCAGCCCTGGACCCGAAGCACGTCTAGGCTCGGCGGTCTTCCCCCAACAGGAGCTCACTGATGTCCGATTCGCTCTGGCCGGCGACACTCGCTGGCGGAAAGCTGGACCGCTATTTCCATGTCTGCGCCTTCTTCAACAGCCGCGACGAGCAGTACGACGTGCTGCTGCCGTTCGTGAAGGAGGGGATCGACTGGAAGGAGCAGGCGCTCCACATCTGGGACGCGAAGCTCTTCGAAGACCACCGCTGCCGCCTGAAGGAGGGCGGCATCGACACCGCCACCGCAGAAGAGAAGGGCCAGCTGCAGATCCTCGATGGGCTCCAGGTCTACCTGCAGGACGGCCGCTTCGAGCCGGACACCATGCTGCGCACGGTGGAGGGCGCGCTCGCCGCCGGCCGGGAGCAGGGGTACGCGCGCACCCGCATCCTCGGGCACATGCAGTGGGCGCTCGACGGCCACCCGGGCACCGAGCGCTTGATTGAGTACGAGATCAAGGTGAACGAGGTGCTCTCCCGGAGCCGCCAGCCCGCGTGCTGCATCTATGACATCAACAAGCTGAGCGCCGGGCTGATGATGGACATCCTCCGCGCCCACCCCGCCACCATCGTCGGCGGCGTCCTGCACGAGAACCCCTTCTACAGCCCGCCCGAGGACTACCTGCGAGAGCTGCAGGAGGATCCCCGTCACCAACGCCAGGTCGCCTAGCGCAGGCCCCCGAGCACGCGTTGTCAAAGGTCGGGTCCACAGACAGAGCCCTGCGTGATCTGCTGAGCCTGCTGGCCCTTCCGGCCATCGCCTCCGGCAGAACTCCTGAGGAGGTGCTCCAGATCGCGCTCGCGGGCCTCTCGCGGGTGGTCCCGGTGGAACTCGCCTTTGGGCGGGTGCTCCACCAGGGCCAGCCGCTGCCCCAGAACGCGCTCCACCTCCAGGGAACGGCGCTGCAGGACGGCTCGGCCCGGCTGCAGCGCGCGCTGTCCGAGGCACCGCCGTTCGCGGCGCGTCCAGAGTTGGCGCTGGAGCGGGCGGGCCTGCCGGAGGGGATGCGGGCCGTCGCCTTCCCGCTCGGCTTCTACGCGAAGACCGGCGAGCTCCTCTTCGCCTCCTTCCGCCCGGACTTCCCCACCCCCACAGAGATGATGCTCCTGCGCGCCGCGGCCAGCCTCATCGCTTCGGCGGTGCAGAGCGCGCTGGACCTGCAGGAGGTTCAGCGGGCCCGGGACCGCGAGGCGTTCTTGTCGTCGGCGACGAGGGCGCTGTCGTCTTCGCTCGATCCGGAGACCCTCCTCCATGAGCTCGCGGCGCGCGTGACCGAAGCGCTCGCGGTGGAGTGCCAGGTGGACGTGCTCTCGCCGGAGGGGATCCTCCAGACGGTGGCCCACCTGCCGGAGGCGGCGGTCCACGCCGGTCCCGAGATCACCGCGGCCGCCTTGCGCGTCCTGTCCACCGGCAAGACCGAACACGCCGGCGCGGTGGAGGGAGAGGCAGGCGGCTGGCACGCGGAGTCCCCCTTGTGTGCGTACCTCGCGGTGCCTCTGATGAACCGCGGCCGCGTGCTGGGCGTGATGACGTTGCTGCAGCTCCCAGAAGGCCGTCCCCTGCGCGAAGAGGACGTGGCGCTCGCCGAGGACCTCGGGCTGCGGGCGGGCGGCGCGCTGGACAACGCCCAGCTCTACAGGGAGGCGCAGGACGCCATCTCCGCGCGCGACACCTTTCTGTCCATTGCCTCCCACGAGCTCAACACCCCACTGGCGGCGCTCAAGCTCAACGTGCAGTTGGTGCGCCGCTCCCTGCGCGCGGTCACCGCAATCTCCCCTGCGCTGCTGCGCGCGGAGGAGCGGTTCGCGAGCACCGACCGCCAGCTCACCCGGCTCGCGGACCTCATCCGCGGCCTGTTGGACTTCTCCCGCTTCAGCGCGGCGACGATGCGCCTGGACTTCGCCGAGGTGGACTACGCCGAGCTCGTCCGGGAGGCGGTGGCCCGTGCCAGCGAAGACGGCGCCCGCCAGGGGAGCACCGTGGAGCTGCAGTGTCCGGAGGCGCTGGGCGGCGTGTCCGACAAGCTCCGGGTGGACCAGGTGGTGACGAACCTCCTCTCCAACGCCGTGAAGTACGGCCGGGGCCAGCCCATCCAGGTCCGGCTGGCGCAGGTGGAGGACCAGCTCGAGTTCCAGGTCCGGGACCGGGGCATCGGCATTGCCCCGGAGGAGCAGGCGCGGC
>CAZQVZ010000315.1:0-7116 GCA_964596895.1 uncultured Myxococcaceae bacterium | reverse complement strand
CTGGGGCTGTTGCCGAGGGCGCTCCCGCAGCCCGCGTCACAGTCTCCGCCGCAGCCGAAGCTGGCGCACTGACCGGCCGCGCAGGAGTCGCGGCGATGCAGTGGACCGACGAGGAGAACCTTTGGCGTCCATGAAGGACTCGAGGTCGAGGCTGTAGATGATCGCGCTCTTGTACCAGAGGTCTTCGATCACGAGGACCCACGCTGGCACGCCCCCGCGCGAGGGCGACTCCAAAGCGCGCGGCGGCGTCGGAGGCGGGTCAGGTCAGTCGCGAGGGGTGTCCAGCAACGGCACCGGTAGATCCCTGCAGGCGCCCAGGGCCGGCGCCCAGACCTCCTGCACCTGTGGGGAGTTGATGAACCGCACCAGCGCGCGGAAGGCCTCCTCTGGCCCGCCGAGCGTTCGTGCCCAGGCGAGCCCGCGCGCGGAGAGATTCGGTACCAGCGGCCCCAGCTGTGCCCCCGGCTTCGCTGCGCCCAGGCCCTCGTCGCGGAGGCGGATGGGGACCCACAGGGGCGCGAAGCGGGCGTGGCGGTGGTCGTGCACGCAGCCTTCTACCTCCAGGAGCGCGGCGGACAGCGGCAGCTCGCGCGTGTTGAAGATGAGCTTCAAAGGGCCTGCGTGCGGATCCCAGTCTCCGCGGAAGCGGTGGTCACCCCGTGGGATGAGCCGGCGGTCCAGGTAGCAGTACGCGCGCGCGGAAGGGGGGAGCGCGCCGCGGTGCCGCGCCCCGGCGTAGCGCCAGAACGGCTGGACGCGCGAGCGCTCCGCGTGCGGCGGCAGGTCTTCGCGCGCCTTGAGCGCCTCGAGCTTCGGCAGGTGCTTCGAAGGAATGCCGAACGCGCGGGCGAACGCGGGGAGCGACGACGCCGGCGTGGCGAAGAACGCCTCCAGCCGCGCGAGCAGCGCGCCGGGATCGTCCGCGGTGAGCAATTCGTCGAACCGGGTCTTCAGCCCGGGCGAGTGCACCGGCAAAAGCGTGGTCAGAGGCTCGCCGTCCCGCCGCCACCGCTCATCCAGCGCCTGGGCCTCCGCCGGCACCGGCCGCAAGAAGAACTCCGGCGCGGCGGGCGTGAAAGTAGACGCCCCGCTCAGCTGCGACGGCGCGAAGGGAACCGAAGCCGGCACCCTGGCGCGAGCGCGGTACTTCACGCTGGAGGTGGACCCGCCGGAGGTCCACACGGTCACGCAGGTGCGCACGCGCGTGCCGCGGAAGGCGCCCCCGCCCAACTCCATCACCTCCCGCAGACGCAGGCGGCCCAGGAGCGCCTCACGCAGGGGCGCGTACAGGAACGCGTCGAGCAGGGTGGCGCTGGTGACGAAGGCCAGCGCGCCCTCGCGGTGGGTGGGCCCTGTGCCGAGCCGCTCGGCCGCGCGCAGGAGGAAGAACGCGTAGTCGTCTCGCAGGCTGGTGCCCGCCGGCAGCGCCTTCGCCAACAGGGCGCGCAGGGCGCGGTACGCCGCGGGGTCTGCCAACACCTGCGAGGTCCCGTTGTACGGCGGGTTGCCCACCCACAATTCGAAGCCGTCGTCCGGCAGCGAAGCACACAGCTTCGGCCAGCCTTCGCGCAGGCCATCTCCCAGCTGCAGCTGCGCTTGGGGCAGCCGCGCCGCGCACGTGGCCAGCGAGGCCTCATCCAGCTCCAGTCCGAAGAGCTGGGCCTGGGGAAACCGCCGCGCCGCGCCGACGAGAAAGGCGCCGCCGCCCGCTGCCGGATCCACCACCGACACCCGCCTCCCGTGGCCGCGGGCGTGGCCGTGGGGAACGAAGGGCGCGACGGCCTCCAGCACCGCGTCTACGAGGGGGGCCGGGGTGAAGAACGCGCCCCGGGAGCGCCGCTCGTCCGGTGAAAGGCCCTCGGCCAGCGCCTCTTCGTCCTGCCGCAGCTTTCCAAGCGCCATCGCGGCGTAGGAACATGTCACGAATCGATGTCCAGGAAGAGCCCACCCCAGTCCCCGCACGACCCGTTCGACTCCGGGGACGACGAGCCGACGTACATCGGCCCGCCGGGTGGTGAGGAGGAGCCCATCCCCGAGGGCTTCCCCTTCGAGAACCTCGAAGACGGCCCTGTCGACGACGACGAGCTCACGGTCCCCGGCGTCCCGCTCGACTACGACTCCTTCGAGGACTCCAACATCCGCCACCGGCAGGTGGTCCTGGACCCGGACAACACCAGCGGCACCGGCCGGTTCCGCAGCGTGGCCCAGTCGGCGCGCGAGGCCTCCCAGGGGCCCTGGCGCGAGCGCGCCTTGAGCCCGCGCGGCCTGGTCCAGCCCGAGCACGTGGTCCTGGGCCTGGACGAAGCGGTGACCGTGGCGGGCATGCAGAGCCTGCCGCTGGCGAAGGCTCGCACGGCGCTGCGCGCGGAGCTGTTGCCGCTGTTGCGGCAGGCGGTGGAGTGGGCCGGCGGGGACGGGCTCGACGCCTGGCTCTCGCGCCTGTTGTCGCCCCCTGGCGCCCGCGCGCGGGATGGCCTCTGGGAGAAGGTTGCGGGGCACGTCCAGCGGCTGTCGGCGGCGCCGCAGCGTGAGGCGCTCCTGGCGGAGGCGAAGGGGCTTCTGGCGGTGACCCGGCGGGCGCTGCTGACCGGCGCGCCGAACCGGCTGTCGCTGGCGGTGCTGGAGGCGGAGCTGGAGGGGAAGGTGGAGGTGGACGCGCTGTTGTCCATCGCCGTCTCGACCGAAGCGGAGCTCGCGGACCGCGCTGACCAGGTGGAGCGGACCCTGGACAGCATGCGCGTGCAGATGCGCGGGCTGCCCGGGGCCTCGCCCAACGGCCTGATGTGGAACTTCTCCCGCCTGAAGGTGGAGAAGCGGATCGTGGAGGCGGAGCTGGCCCGGCGAAAGGGGCCCGCCCGCCGCGCCGAGTGATCCTGGGGGGACTAGCCCTTCTGGATGACGCCGCACGCCCAGCGGCCGCCGGCGTTGCCGGTGGGGTCCGAGCGGTAGTCATCCACGCCGTCGTGGATCATCAGCGACGAGCCGTCCGCGTCGAACACCGAGCCTGCGCCTTCACCCAGGTGGACCGAGTCGGTGAAGACCTGGACCTGAAGCTCGCCGCTCTCGGGGATGTGCAGGTTGGGCAGGTCACCGGCGTGCTTGCCCTCCGGGTTGTGGATGCCGTGCTGGTGCTGCTTCGGGTTGTAGTGCCCGCCGGCGGTGGTGAACGGCGGCTCGCACTGGCCCACCTCATGGATGTGGAAGGCGCGCTCACCGGCGGCGGCGGCCTCGAGGTGGATCTTCATCACCACGCCATTGGCGGCCTGCTCCATTTCCACAGTGCCCACGGTGTTGCCCTGCTGGTCCTTCAGCTCGGCGTTGGCCTTCGTGCCAATCGCCTCGGGGGGGACGGTGGCGGTGGGCGCAGCCTGCGCGGCGGTGTTCGTCTGCGCTGCCTCCGGCGCGGGCTTGTTGGAGGTGGTGGAGCAGCCGGCCGCGACGAGCGCGACGGCGAGGACGGTCAGAGAAGTGCTGAGGTTTCGCATAGGGCCTGCGCTTGTAGCCATCTGGCAGCAAACGGGCACGGGCTTTCACGCTGGAGCGTTCGGCTTCGGGCATGACACAAGCACCCGGCATGTGGGCTGAGTACGAACCAAAGTTGATCGCCCTGGGGACGCGGCTGCTCGTGGCGGTGTTGATCCTCCTCGCGGGCTACCTCCTCTCCGGGGTGCTGGCGAAGATGGCCTCCCGCGCGCTGAAGCGGACGCCGCGCGGCCAGACGGTGGCGTCGCTGACGCGCAGCATCGTCCGGGGGGTGGTGCTCGTCGCTGCGTTGACCATGGCGCTGGACCATGTGGGCGTGCCGGTGGCCACGGTCCTGGCGGGCGCCGGCATCCTCGGCCTGGCGGTGGGCTTCGGCGCGCAGGCGCTGGTGCGCGACGTCATCACCGGCTTCTTCCACATCGTGGAGGGCGTCATCCAGGTGGGGGACGTGGCGCAGTTCGGAGACGTCACCGGCGTGGTGGAGGACATAGGGCTTCGCACCACGCAGATCAGGACCTTCAACGGACAGCTCTGGTACGTGCCCAACGGCTCCATCGACCGGGTGGGGAACTTCAACCGGGGCTGGTGCCGCGCGGTGGTGGAGGTGCCGGTCGCCTGGGAGTCCGACGCGCGCAAGGTGATGGCGGTGTTGGAGGAGGTGGGCCGCGCCTTTCGCGCCGAGAGACCAGACGAGGTCCTCGAGGAGCCGGTGGCGGACGGCGTCCTCGGCCTGCAGGCCTCCGGCGTGCTGGTGCGGCTGGTCCTGAAGGTGAAGCCGCAGACGCACTGGGGCATCGAGCGGGAGCTGCGGCTGCGCATCCGGGAGGCGCTGGAGAAGCAGGGCGTGGAGCTCCCCCTGCCCCGGCAGGTGGTCTTCCACCGGGACCGGGACCGGGAACTCGGGCGGGATGACGGGCGCCACCTTCCGACGGGCCAGGCAGACGGGCGCCCGCAAACTTGAAACCGGCGCGCCGCCGACACAGCGTGAAGGTCATGCGCGTCTTCCTCACGCTGGCGGCGGGCTCGGTGTTCTGCGGTGGCGCCGCCCTCGCGCAGGGGAACGACCGCTTCCTCACCCGGGACAAGGCCGAACACTTCGTGGTCTCGGCCGGGCTCGCGGCGGCGGGCTACGGCGCCGGCGCCACCTTCTTCGAGTCCCGCGAGGCGCGTCTGCTCACCGGGGCGGGGCTCGCGCTCACGCTGGGCGCGGCGAAGGAGCTGGATGACCTGCGCGGCCCGGGCGTGGCGTCCTGGGCGGACATGACGTGGAACGTGGTGGGGACCGCCGCGGGGCTGTTGCTGGCCTACGGCGTGGACCGCTTCGTGATGGCCTTGCGGGGCGGGCGCGCGGCGGGCGCAGGCGGAGGGCTGGCGGTGACGCCCCTGGGGTTGCAGCTCAGGTTTTGAGCGCCTTGTGCAGCTCCGGTCCCAGCCGCCCCGTCCACATCAGCGCCATCATCCGGAGGTCCGAGTACAGCGACCACGCGGGGTACTTGAACGTGGCCGGCCGGTTCTTCTCGATGGTGAAGTGCGACACCCACGCGAACGCGTAGCCGCAGACCAGTCCGGCAGGGACGAGCCAGCCATTCAAGGTGATGACGGACGCCAGGAGCAGGGCCAGCCCGAGGTTGGTCCCCACGAAGTGCAGCACCCGGGTGGCGGGCTTGCGGTGCTCGCGCAGGTAGAAGGGCCAGAAGGCTTCGTAGGTGGCGATGCGGTCTGTCTGGAGCGAGGTGTCAGCAGCGGACATGGCGCAGAGCATAGCGGCTCCAGCGCCCGGCGCTCTCCGGTAGCGTCGGTGGCGTGCCTTCGGTGATCTCGCTCCTGACAGACTTCGGCCGCGTCGACACCTACGTGGGACAGGTGAAGGCCGCGGCCCTTCGCGTCGCGAAGGACCTCACCTTCGTGGACCTCACCCACCAGGTTCCGCCGCAGGACGTGCGCACGGGCGCCTTCCTCCTCTCGCAGGCGGTGGAGATCTTCCCGCCCGGCAGCGTGCACCTCGCGGTGGTGGATCCAGGCGTGGGTTCGGAGCGGCGCGCGGTGGCGGTCCGCACCGGCCGGGGGGACCTCCTGGTGGGGCCAGACAATGGGCTTCTGGCGCCGGCGGCGGCGAGGCTGGGCGGAGCGGCGGAGGTGGTGACGCTGGAGGCGGCGAAGCTCTCCGGTCCCTTCCGGTCCACCACCTTCCACGGCCGGGACCTCTTCGCGCCCGCGGCGGCGCGCCTGGCGACGGGGGAGCCGCCCACTGCGCTCGGCGAGGTGACGAGACCGCTCGCTGAACCCTTCGTCCTGCCCACCGCGCAGGTCGAAGACGGCTACATCAAGGGCGAGGTCCTGCACGTGGACACGTACGGAAACCTGGTGACCAACGTGCCCGCGGAGCTGTTGCCTTCGCGGTTCCTCGTCCGTGTGGGGGAGGCGGAGGTCCACGGCCCCCACCCGCACTACCAGGCGGTGCTCCCCGGCGAACTGTTGGCGCTGGTGGGCTCGGCAGGGCTCCTGGAGATCTCCGCGCGGGAGACGAGCGCGTCTTTGCGAACCCAGGCGCGGCGTGGCGACGTCCTGGTCATCGAGCGGGCGTAGCGGTGCCGCGGTGCTCACCACCAGGGCTGGCGCGGAAAGCACATGCGCTTGCCCATGGCCCATGCGAGCCCCACTGCCCCTGCCGCGACGGCGCCGACGATCACCCACTCCATGTCTTGAGGTTCCTCACCGGTGCGACGCGGGGCAAACGTGGGCCGGCTGCCCGGCCTCTCCGCGCTTGACTCGGCAGGGGGCGGGGAATAGGCGCGACGCGTCATGACGAAGCCCGGCTTTCCCTCGCCCACCGAGCCTGTTCGCCTGGACGGCCCGCCGCGCGTCCTGCTGCTCGAGAACATCCACCCGTCCGCCACGGCGCTCTTCGAGGCCGAAGGGTTCGTGGTGGAGAACCTGAAGGGGGCGCTCAAGTCGGAGGAGCTGCGCGAGAAGCTCCCGGGCGTGCACCTGCTGGGCATCCGCAGCAAGACGCACATCCCCGCTGACGTGCTGCACGACGCGCAGGACCTGCTCGCGGTGGGGGCCTTCTGCATCGGCACCAACCAGATCGACGTCGTGGGCGCGAACAAGAGCGGGGTGCCGGTCTTCAATGCGCCGTTCTCGAATACGCGCAGCGTGGCGGAGCTGGTGATCGCCGAAATCATCATGCTCACCCGGCACCTGGCGGACCGGGTGCGGGAGATGCACAGCGGCAAGTGGCGCAAGGTGGCCACCGGCAGCCACGAGGTGCGCGGCAAGACGCTGGGCATCGTGGGGTACGGCCACATCGGCTCGCAGGTGGGCGTGCTCGCGGAGACGCTGGGGATGCGCGTCCTCTTCCATGACGTGGCCACCAAGCTGCCGCTCGGGAACAACCGCCCGGTGCAGACGCTGGAGGAGCTGCTCTCGCAGTCGGACTTCGTCACCTTGCATGTGCCCGGCACGCCGCAGACCGAATGGATGATGGGACCTGCGCAGCTGGCGCAGATGAAGAAGGGCGCGGGGCTCATCAACGCCAGCCGCGGGTCGGTGGTGGACATCCGCGCGCTCTCGGAGGTCCTCAAGTCCGGGCACCTCTCCGGCGCCGCGGTGGACGTGTACCCGGAGGAGCCG
>CAZQVZ010000314.1:0-7122 GCA_964596895.1 uncultured Myxococcaceae bacterium | reverse complement strand
GTCGAGGCAGCCCCCTCAACCGGGCCCGTCTCGCCTCAAACTGATCGTGCACCCGGGGGTGGAAGATCTCGTCCCATCCTCCGCGCGAAGGGTTCTAATGCGCGCCGCAGTCCGCTGTACGAACCCCAAGGAGGCAGTGTGGCCAATAAGCCGCTATGGAAGATCGAGGTCGGGGATCAGGCGCCCGACTTCGAGATGACCGCGACCGGGGACGCCGCAGGCAAGGGCGGCCCCCAGAAGAAAGTGAAGCTGAGCGACTACCGGGGCAAGAAGAACGTGGTGCTCGCGTTCTACCCGGCAGCGTTCACCCCTGTTTGAACCGTGCAGATGCCGTCGTACGAGGAGGATCTCTCCGAGTTCGAACGGCGCAATGCCCAGGTCCTGGGCATCTCGACTGACATGGTTTTCAGCAATGAGGCGTGGGCGAAGTCGATGGGCGGGTTGAGCTATCCGCTGCTGAGTGACAACTGGCCCTACGGCTACGTCGCCACCCAGTACGGCGTGATGCGCGGGTCCGGCACGGTGGAGCGGGCCATCTTCGTCGTCGATAAGCAGGGCGTCGTCCGGTACGTGGACATCCACGACATCGCCGAGCAGCCCCCGACGGACAAGATCATGGAGGCGCTGGACAAGCTGAAGTAGCAGGCACCCGGGCGTGGGGTGGCTGCTTGCGCGGCCGCCCCCGCCATCTCATCTTCAACGTCGAAGGCGCACCATGGACCGTCCGCTCGAGCTCTCCCGCTACTGCATCCCGTACACCCCCTTCCGCAAGAAGCTGGAGGAGTCCACCATCTGCCTCGTCACCACGGCAGCGGTGCGCCACAAGGACGACACCCCATTCAACGTGGAGGGAGACGCCACCTTCCGCACCATCCGCAGCGAATCCACCGCCGCGGACCTGCGCTTCGATGACGCGCACTACGACCACGCCTGCGTGGACAAGGACCTCAACTGCGTCTTCCCCATCGACCGGCTCAGCGAGCTGACGCGGGAACAGCGCATCGGCGGATTGAACGAACTGCACTTTTCGCTCGGGTTCAGCCAGGCGCTGCGCGAGCTGCGCGAGACCACCATCCCGGCGCTGGTCCGCGAGGTGGACAAGTCCAGGCCGGACATCGTCCTGCTCACCGGCGGTTGACGCCTCTGCCACCGCACCGTGGTCACGGTGCAGAGGACCATCGAGATGATTGGCATCCCCACCGTCCTCATCACGGTGGAGCCCGAAGAGAGCGCCCAGGCCCGTCCGCCCCGCGCCCTCTGCCCGCGCGGCTTCGTCGCCGGTCACTCGCTGGGGCGGCCCAATGATGCGTCGTTGCAGAAGTGGATCATCATGGACGCGCTGGGGCTCTTGACGGCGCCGCCCACCCCCGGCGAGGTCGTCTCCCGCGACTACACGACGGGCAGCCCCACCTAGTCGGCCCAGCTACCCGCCCGGGCGGGTCCCGGCGACGGACTCCGGCCCGGTTTCAGCCTGGGCAGGGGAGATGTCGTCTGCCTCCCGGACGGGCGCCTTCCCTTCGGCGATGCGGCGGGAGAGGAAGGCTTCGGTCTGTTTGGCGAAGTCCGCGAACCCGGTGTCCACCGCGCCCATGGAGCGCTTGAGGGCGGCCCAGAACGGATGCTGCGGGTCCTCCGCAGAGAGCAGCCCGCGCGCGAGCAATTCCTGCGCTGAGTCCCGGTGGCGGGCGTCTGCGTCCCGAAGGGAGAGGAGGAGCTCTTCGGGGGCGCTGCGGCCAATCTCCGCCAGTCCCTGCGCCAGCTCCTCCTCCGCGCGAACGTCTCCGGACGAGGCGAAGGTCAACTCCACCACCCGCGCCAGGGCCTCGGCGTTGCCTTCTGCGGCGAGGTCCATCATGGGTCCCAGGCCCGGGACATCCAGCTCCAGCTCCCGCGCCACGACCCGCAGCCGGCCGTAGACCTCCGGGGAGGCCATGAAGCTGTCGAGCAGGGTGCGCACCGCGAGGTAGTCCTGCGGGTCCGACTGGAACAGGGACGTCGCGACCACCGCGCGGACGGCCGGGTCCTTCTCGCTGCGCCAGGCGGTGCGCAAGAAGGAGATGTTCCGCTTGTCCGCCTGCTGTCCCAGGGCCAGGTACGTCCGCACCCGGCTCTTCACCTCTTCGAGGTTCCCCGGCCGGGACTCCGGGCTGACCAACTCCGCCACCGCCCGGGACGGACCTTCCCGCGAGCCGAGCGACGCCACCGCGGCGCCCATCGCATCCAGCCCGCGGATGACCGGGCCGGCGCGGCCCGGGTAGTCGTTCACCATCATGGAGAAGAGGAAGCGCTCGCCGCCCACCGCGACGACGTAGCCGGAGAGCGCGGAGACGTTCTCCAGGGTGCCGGTCTTCGCGCGGAGCCGGCCCACCGCGTCCGAGCCGTCGAACCGCCAGCGCAAGGTGCCGTCCTTGCCGGCGATGCCGAGCGATGACGCGAACTCCGGCATCGTCGCGGACTGGCGCATGCTGTAGGTCATCAGCCTGTTCACCTGCGCCGCCGAGAACCGGTTGGCGTCATTGAGACCGGACCCGTTGCGCATCACGTAGGTGCCGCGGGGGATGCCCACGTCCCGCGCGAGGAACTCCTCCACCACCTCGATGCCCCTGGCGTGGTTGCCCGGCGGCCCCTTCACCTCCGCGCCCAGCGTCTTGATGAGCTGCTCGGCGACGAAGTTGGAGGACACCTTGTTGAGCCGCTTGATGATGATGTCCAGGGTCTCGGACGCGGAGATGTGCAGGAGCTTCGCGTCCCTGGGCACGGTGCCGGTCTTCACCCTCCCGCGCACCTTCACGCCGCGCATCTGCAGCATCTGCTTGAGCGTCTGGCCGAAGTACATGGGCGGGTTGTCAATCTTCCGCCACGCAGACCAGGTGCCGTTGGTTGCGCCCACCGCGCCGCGCGCGACGATCTTCTGCTTGTCCCCCACGGGTTCGGTGCCCACCGAGAACCGGGGGCGGCGGGACCGGTCCGTCCGCACCTGCGCGTCGATGACGAAGAAGTCGGACGCGGGCTCCACCTCCACCACCGCCTTGTCGCCGGGCTTGTCACCGGGGCGCACGTAGATGCCCACCGCGTTCCAGTTGAGGCTCACCGCGCCGGGCGGGGCCGCGTACGCCCTGTCGCTCTTCTCCTGGTCGTAGCCGGGCGGGACGCGGTCGGTGTCGAACCAGGACTCGTCGATGACGATCTCCCCGATGTCCTTCATCCCGCTGCGCACCAGCTCCGCGACGATGCCGTAGAGCCGCTCGGTGTTGATGGTGGGGTCACCCTTGCCGCGGACGTAGAGCGTCTTCGCCTTGCCCTGGGCCAGCGGCGCGTCCGTGTAGAACTCGGTCTCGTAGCGGAACTCGGGCCCCAGCCTCGCGAAGGCGGCGGCGGCGGTGAACAGCTTCACGTTGGAGGCCGGGTTGAGCAGGTCCTCCGCCTGGCTGGCGTAGATGACCTCGCCCGTGTCGAGGCTCACCACCTGGACGCCCACGCGGGAGCTGTCCATGGGCGGCTGGGCGAGCACCGCTTCGACGGCGGCCTTGAGGGCTTCGCGGTCAGCGTGCTGCTGGAGCTTCGAACCTTCGCCCTGCGCGAGGCCTACGGCGGGCACGGCGAAGACGAGCGCGGCGACCGCAAGGGCGGGGGCGGGGTGGAGGCGAAGCAAGCGGCTCCTCAGAAGCAGGGGGGACATCGCGGATTATGAAGGCCGCTGCAAACCCCGGGCAATGTAGGAAACTTCCGCGGCGCCCGGCCGCACGCTCCCCGCGGAAGTTTTGCCTCGCGCGGAACAGGAAACGGCAGGGGCATGTTCGTTGCTGCCCATCGTTGCGTTGGACAGGACAAGATGGCCGCCCCCTTGCGACCCCTCCCACACAGCCCCGTACGTCGGCGCGCGCCGCTGGCCGCCCTGGGCCTCTTGTGCGCGCTGGGGCTGGGCGGGTTCGGGTGCAAGAAGGCGCCGGTGCCAGAGGGCCTCGTGGTGCTCCTGGAGGCCGCGCCGGACTCGCTCGATGACCGGATGACGCTCTCCGCGGTGGGCCAGCGGGTAGCGCAGCTCATCACGCCGGGCCTGGTCACCTTCGACGATGAGTCCCAGCCGGTGCCGGACCTGGCCCTGTCCTTCCACGCGCCGGACGAGACCACCCTCGTCTTCACCCTGCGCGAAGGGCTGGTCTTCCACGACGGCACCCGGCTCACCTCCGAAGACGTGAAGGCCACCTTCGATGCGCTGATGGCCCGCGCCATCCCGTCCCCGAGGGCAGATCGCCTGGAGCCGGTGGCGCGCATCGACGCCCCGGACGAACGCACGGTCATCTTCCACCTCAAGCGCCCGTACGCCCCGCTGCTCGCAGAGCTGACGATAGGGGTGGTGCCGTCCTCCCGCGCCACGGAGACCGAGCAGCAGGGCGTCCACCCCATTGGCGCAGGCCCCTTCCGGTTTCACGCGCGCAGCGGCGACGAGTGGCTGGAGCTGCTGCCCTTCGACGGCTACCACGCGGGCCCGCCGGCCATCCGCAAGGTCCACCTGAGAGTGGTGCGCGACGAGACCACCCGGGTCCTGGAGTTGCTCAAGGGCCGCGCGGATCTGGTGGTGAACGCGGTGTCTCCGGCGGTGCTGCCGGTGTTGCGGCAGGAGAAGCACCTGGAGGTCCGCACCCGGCCCGGCACCGGCTACGCGTACATGGGGATGAACCTGCGCCGGGGCCCCCTGAGCGACGTGCGGGTGCGGCGCGCGGTGTGCCACCTGGTGAAGCCGGACCCCATCGTCGAGCACAAGTTCCACGGCCTCGCGGTGCCCGCCACGGGGATGATTCCGAAGGACCATTGGGCCTACGAAGAGACCTCCGGCTGCCGGTACGACCCCGCGTTGGCGGCGAAGCTCCTGGACGAAGCGGGCTACCCCGACCCGGACGGTCCCGGCGGCAAGCCGAGGCTCTCGCTCTCCTACAAGACTTCCACCGACAGGTTCCGCAAGGCCATTGCGCTGGTGCTCAAGGAGCAGCTCGAGCAGGGCGGCATCGGGGTGGAGCTGCGCACGCTGGAGTTCGGGACCTTCTTCCAGGACGTGCGGCGGGGGAACTTCGAGCTCATCACGCTCAAGTGGGCGGCGGTCGTGGAGCCGGACCTGCTGCGCTGGGTGTACGCCTCCGAGTTCATCCCAACGAAGGAGAACAACTTCGGGGGGCTCAACCGCGGCGCCTACGCCAACGAGCGGCTGGACACGCTTCTCACCCGGGCCTCGGCCGCCTCGCGCGAGGAGCGGGTGCTCCTGTACGCCGAAGCGCAGCGCATCCTCGACAGGGACCTGCCGTACGTCCCGCTGTGGCATGAGAGCGCGGTGGCGGTCGTCTCCCACCGGCTCGTGGACTACGTCCCTTCGGCGCACGGGTTCTTCACGCCGCTCGCACGCGCGCGGGAGGTGCGGTGAGGCGGCTTCTGAGCACGGTGGTCGCCATCGTGGGCGCGGTGGTCCTGGTGTCCTTGTTCCTGAACCTCGTCCCCGGAGACCCGGTGGACGTGATGCTGGGGGAGCAGGCCGCCCACGTGGACCGCGAGGCGCTGCGGCGGTCAGTGGGGCTGGACAAGCCCTGGTACGGACAGCTCTGGCTGTTCGTGCGGGACCTCTCCACGGGCGAATTGCGCACGTCGCTGCCGCCATTCCAGAAGAAGATCCTCCCGCTCATCGGGCAGGCGCTGCCGAACACCCTGCTGCTCACCTTCTGCTCGATGCTGGTGGCGGTGATTCTCGCGGTGCCGCTGGGTGTGTCCGCGGCCGCCCGCAAGGGGACGTGGGTGGACCAGGCGGCGATGGGCGCGGCGGTGACGGGCGTGGCGCTCCCCAACTTCTGGCTGGGGCCCATGCTGATCATCGTCTTCGCGCTGGGGCTGGACCTGCTCCCGGTCTCCGGCGCAGACACCCTGTGGCATCTGGTGCTGCCGTCGGTGACCCTGGGGACGTCCCTGGCCGCGTTCCTCTCCCGCATGACCCGCGCGTCCATGCTGGAGACCCTGCGCGAGGACTTCGTCACCGTCTCCCGGGCCAAGGGGCTCTCGCGCCACGTGGTCCTGTGGAAGCACACCTTCCGCAACGCGCTTCTGCCCATCCTCACCGTGCTCGGGCTCCAGTTCGGCACGCTGCTGGGCGGGGCCATCGTCACCGAAAAGGTCTTCGCCTGGCCGGGGATGGGGACGCTCTTGCTCACCGGCATCGAGCAGCGGGACTACAACCTCGTGCGCGCCACGGTGCTGATGTTCACCCTGGCCTACCTCCTGGTGAACGCGCTGACCGACGTGGCGTACGCCGCCGCGGACCCACGGGTGAGGAGACGATGAACACCGGCGCTACACCCTCCCCGCTCCCGTCTGCGCCCGTGGTCGCGCTCGGCACGCCGAAGCGGGCGTGGCGGTTTCCCCTGCGGACCGCGGCCGGGAAGTTCGGGCTCTTCGTGGCGGTGCTGCTGGTGGCCACCGCGCTGTTGGCGCCGGTGCTCGCGCCCCATGACCCCTCCGCCATCAACCTCGAGGCGGAGCTGGCCCCGCCGGGCGGCGCGCACCTGCTGGGCGCGGGCGAGAACGGCATCGACGTGCTCACCCACGTGCTCTACGGCGCGCGGGTCTCGCTCATCGTCAGCGTGTTCGCGGTGCTCCTCTCCTCGCTGGTGGGGGTGGTGCTGGGCGGGCTGGCCGGCTTTCTGGGCGGGGTCGTGGACGAAGGGGTGATGCGGGTGGTGGACGTGCTCCTGGCCTTCCCCGGCATCCTGCTCGCCATCTTCATCACCGCGGTCCTGGGGCCGTCTTTGGTCAACGTCATCTTCGCGCTCTCGGTGACCGGCTGGACCGGCTACGCCCGCCTCACCCGCGCGCAGCTTCTGACCCTGCGCGAGCGCGACTACGTGCAGGCCGCCCGCGCGCTGGGCGCCACCTCCCCCAGGCTGCTCTTCCGGCACCTGTTGCCCAACGCGCTGGGGCCGCTGGTCATCCAGGCCACCTTCGCCATCCCGGGGGCGATTCTGGCCGAGGCCTCGCTGTCCTTCCTCGGCCTGGGCGCGCCGCCGGGCACGCCGTCCTGGGGCGCGCTGGTGGACCAGGGGACGCAGTATCTCCTGGTGGCGCCGCACGTGGCGCTGTTCCCCG
>CAZQVZ010000313.1:0-7154 GCA_964596895.1 uncultured Myxococcaceae bacterium | reverse complement strand
ACTTGCCGAAGGACATCACGCCCTGCGGCCCCTGCCCCATGCCGCCGGCCATCCGGCGCATCATGAAGCTCCAGAAGAGCAGCACGATGCCGATGGGCAGCAGCATGAACCACAGGAACGACAGGTCAGAGGTGGGCTGCGCGTCGTACCCGACGTTGGCCTCCTCCAGCATCCGCAGGAGGTTCTCTTCGTCTCCCGGGACCCGGTGGGCGATCCACGGAAGCTGCGCCGGCTCCCCGCGGACGCCGGGCGCTTCGCCCTCCGGCGCGGCGGCGGTCTGCGGCGGCAGATAGCCCTTCACGCTCTGGCCTTCGATGACCACGCGCTGGAACTGGCCTTCGGAGATGCCCTGCTTGAACTGGCTGTAGGTGACGCGGCGCGCCCCCACGTCGTCGAAGACGCCGCGGAGGAGGAACACCGCCAACACCAGCAACAAGATGTACCCGAGCGGTGAGCCGAAGCGGAACGGCCTGGGACCTTGCGGCGGTGGCGTTCCCTTCTCCGGCTTCTTCCCCCTGGGATTGACGCTCGGTTCGTTCTGACTCATCGGCGACTCTCCACCCCTCCGTGCCTTCCTGTAGTACCCACGATCGCCTGGCCGCATTCCGGGCAGGGCTGTCCGGACGCAAAGATGTGCACCCCGGACGGGGCGTCAATGGCGCGCGGTCACGATGGCGACAATTCAGTCGCGGCATTCCACGAGGAACATCGCCTCGCCGACGCCTTCGGTGCCCACGAGGTACGCGCGGCCATCCGAAGACCAGGCGATGGCCTCGGACTGCGGCTGCGATGGCGAGGGAATGGCGTGGGTCTGTGCGCCGGCGAACTTCGAGAGCGGCCACCCGGCTTCGCCGCGGACCTCCCACACGTCGCTGTAGGTGCGCAGGAGGAGCCGGTCTCCGTCCGGTGACACGTCCCCACCGGTCGTATAGCGGCCGCTCCCGCGGCTGGCGGTGAACGCGCCCTGGTGCTGCGCCGTGCGCTCCTCCCGTGGCGAAAGTCCTTCGAGCCGGTAGAGGTCCCCCAGGTGATCGAACGACTTGCTCACCACGTGCGGGACGCCGTCCGCAGGATCGATGAGCAGCGTCTCCGCGTCCCGCGGCCCGTCCGGATAGTGGAAGCGCAGCGCGGTGGCCGTGAGCGTCTGGTCGGGTGGGTCGAGCGCGGAGGGCTCCTCCACCTCCAACAACTGCACGAAGGCGCGCCGCGCGAGGTTGTCCCCGATGTCCGCGAGGAACACGCAGGTGCCCGAAGGAACGGTCACGCACGGCCCCACCGCGACGTCCTCCACATCGGTGCCCTGTGCGCCCGTGACCTCGAAGCGCGCCGCGAGCTCGCCCGTGTGCCGCAGCGCGAAGAGCTCGAGCGCGTGGCCGGAGTCGTTGTGCGCCCAGTAGAGCCCTTCGTGGGCGCGGCTCGCGGCGAGGCCCGACAGCTCGGGCAACGGCTCGGGGACCTCGCCCACCTTCACCGGCGTCCCCCAGCGGCGGCATTCGCCTTCGCCCGAGCCCGGAGATGTCGGGTGGGGCGCCGGTGGCTCCGGGGGCTTCGGACACCCACTGCCGAAGACCGCCAGGGCCAGGCCGGCGGCGAGGGCGGCGCGAAGGTGCGGCCGCATCACAGCCCGAGCAGCTTCTCCAGGGTCTTCGCGTCCGCGGGCGGAAACTCGTAGTCGCTCATCTCCCGCAGGGCGACCCAGCGGTGGTCGTGCACGCGCAGGTGCGAGATGGGCTGCGTGGAGTCCTTCATCCAGCAGCGGTACACCCGGAAGTCTATTTCGTAGGCCGGGTAGTCGTGGTGGGTGTGCATGGCCTGCTCACCGATGTCCACGTCGATGCCCATCTCCTCCCGCAACTCGCGCGCGAGCGCGGCTTCGTCAGTCTCCCCGGCCTCCGCCCTGCCCCCGGGGAACTCCCACAGCAAAGGGAGCGAGGCCGCAGGCGGCCTCTGGGTGATGAGGTAGCGGCCGCCCCCATCTTCCAGCATGGCCCCCACCACCCGGATCTTCCGCTTCGCTGTGTGGCTCACGGGCGCAGGGCCTAGAGGCAGAAGCCGCCGACACACGCGAACGAGCAGACCTCGCAGGCCAGGCCGAAGAAGCCGCACGCGTTCTTGCTCCCGGACTTGTCGCACTGACCCGCAGCGTTGCAGCAGCCGTCCGCGCAGCTGAACGGATCGCAAGCGCCGGTGCCTCCGTCCGGGAAGGGGAACAGTCCGCCGTCCTGCCCGGTGCCGCCGGTGCAGACGCCGCTTTCGCAGGTGGAGTTGCCGGTGCACGCCTGGCAGGCCACGCCGCCCGTGCCGCAGGCCGCCAGCCCATCACCGGGGAGGCACTCGTTGTTGGAGCAGCAGCCGTTGCAGTTGGAGGCGGAGCAGGTGGTGTTCTTGCACTGACCGTTCTCGCAGATCTGCCCGTCGAAGCACTCCACGCAGGCGTTGCCCGAGGCGCCGCAGGCGGTGTGGGTGTTGCCGGCCTGGCACCCGCCGATGGCGTCCAGGCAGCCCTGGCAGGCGCCGGTGGTGCAGGCACCGCTCACGCACGTCTGCGAGCCGACGCAGGTGCTGCAGATGCCGCCGTTGCTGCCGCAGGAGGCGTTGTCCCCGCCCTGCAGGCACATCCCGTTGCGGCAGCAGCCGTTGCAGTTGGAGGGGCTGCATCCGGTCTGCTGGCCGCCGTCGGTGCCGCCGTCGCCCTGCACGCCGCCGTCACCGTTGCCGCCGCCGTCGGACTCGCCGCCGATGGTGGAGGCGCGGCAGGTGCCGTCCTGACAGACCTGCACCGCGTCACACGCATCACAGGAACCGCCGAGCGAACCGCACGCGTCCAGCGTGGTCCCGTCCCGACAGACCCCGGAGTCATCACAGCAGCCGTTACAGTTGGAGGGCATGCAGCGGGCCTGATCGTACGAAGGACCGCAGGCCAGCGACGCCACGAATCCCAGCCAGCCCCCGACGACGATTGCGCGACCCACCATGGTGCCTCTCCTTTTCGCCCGGCTCGTGCCGGTGGAAGGAGCAGCAATAACCACATTTCGCAGGCTCGAATCAACTCACCCACCTGCGGCCCAAAACATGTATCGCCCGAGAGGGGCGATGAAACATTCCGGTCATTCAGCCTCTTACAAACTGAGAAACCCGGCCCCCCTCTTGATTTCGCGTGTGACAGGTCGGCACAGTGGGCGCGCTTGTGAGCGCCTCGGCAAGAACGCCGGCGCACGGGAGGCAGCCATGAACTTTTCCCCTTCGATCCGCCTCGGATCCCTGTTCCTGCTCCTGGTGACCGCGGCCTCTGGCTGCCGGTGCGGCTCGGACAACGTCGCGCAGAACTACGGCGACATCGGCGTGGTCCACCGCGACGAAGCGGGCACCGCCGTCATCAGCCGGGACGCCCTCTTCGACTTCGGCACGCTGCCCATGGGCGAGCGGGTGACGCTCAAGCTGATCATCCGGAACATGGGCCAGGGCTCGCTGACGCTCTCCGCGCTGGAACGGACGGAGGGGGACGCGGTCACCATCGGTGACGTGGCCATGGACCTCTCCGCGTTCGACGTGCGGTTCATCCCCGGCACCGTGGTGGACACCGGCGGCGCCGCCGAGTTCGAGATGTCCTTCACTCCGCCGCACCAGTCCTCCTCCGGTGACGTGGCGCACGAGGTGACGCTGGTGCTCACCGGCGGCGGCACCGCGCCCGGTCAGGACACGGCGCTCATCACCCTGCGCGGCAAGGCCACCGCCGGCGCCTGCGCCATCCCCGACGTGATCGACTTCGGGAAGGTGGCGCTGGGTGCCCACGGCGCGCGGACGGTGACCTTCACCAACCCCGGCAGTCATCCTTCGGACGCGTTCGTGGGCTCCGCTCAGAGCGCCAACGGCGATCACCAGAGCTTCACGCCCGGCAGCGCGACCCCGGTGGGGGACTTCAAGCTTCCGCCCGGCGCCACCCAGGAGGTCGTCCTCGAGTTCCGGCCCACCGAGACCCGCGCCTACCAGGCCACCATCGAATTGCGCGCGTCCTCGCAGTGCGGCGGCGGGCAGGTGACCTTGCTGGGCGAAGGTGTGGATGAGGTCCTCGAGTGGCACCCCACCGAACTGGACTTCGGCTACGTGGCGCCCGGCACCGAGGCCCCGAAGTTCGTCACCTTCATCAACCACGGCGGCTCGGACGTGGAGCTGTTCGACATCTCCAGCGACCGGCCGTCGGACTTCGGCGCGCCGCCCCTGGACGGCGATGCGCCGGGACGGTTCTGGGTGCCCGCCAACTCCCAGCGGGACATGCGGGTCATCTGCAAGCCGTCTCAGCTGGGGCCGCGGACCGGCAAGCTCTCCTTCAAGACGCCCATCACCAAGCAGCCCGGCGGCGTCATCGACCTCACCTGCTTCGGCGGCGGCCCGGACATCCGCACCATGCCGTCCGGCGCGGTGGGCTTCGGCAAGACGGCGTTCTTCCCCGCCGCCACCCCGGCGTACTCGGTGATGCGGAAGGTGACGGTGATGAACGTGGGCGCCATCCCGCCCAACGGCGACCCCAACGGCAACCTGCGGCTCGGGAAAAAGGACGGCAACGGGAACCCGGGCGTGCCGCCGTTCATGGCGCTCTTGCCGCTCAACGCCAACACCCAGGCCTCCGAGTTCAGCATCGGCCTGCCGCCCAACTACGACCCGGCGGTGGGCCTACGGGCGCAGGCCGGGCAGAACGCCATGGACATCACGCTCACCTTCACGCCGCAGTCCCTGGGCGCGAAGCAGGCGGAGCTGACCATCTTCTCCAACGACCCGGACACCCCGGAGACGAAGCTGCTCATCACCGCGGACGTGGTGGAGGTCCCGCCGTGCCAGTACATGGTCAGCCCCGAGAACGTGAGCTTCGGCCTGGTCACCCCGGGGACGTCCAGGGAGGTCCCGGTCACCTTCACCAACCTCGGCACGCAGCCGGGCGAGACCTGCCTCATCAGCGGCGTGGACCTGGCGCCGGGGACGGACCCGGCCTACTCCATGCCCCACGGCGCGGTGGCCTCGCGCGAGCTTGCGCCCGGTGAGTCCTTCCAGGCGCTGGTGAAGGTGGCGCCGCAGGGCCAGGTGCCCAACACGGTGGTGAACCTCACCGGGACCCTGCGCTACTACGCGTCGTCTCCGACAAGGCCGTCCGGGACGGTGCCGCTCACCACCAGCGTGGGGCCGTCGTGCCTCACCATTGCGCCGGCGCACGCAGACTTCGGCGCGGTGATGCCGGGCTGCCATTCGGCCACGCGGACCTTCACCATCTACAACATCTGCCCCCAGGCGGTGACCCTGACCGGCATCAACATGCAGGTGGCGGCGGGCCAGAACCCCGGCGGACCCAACTGCCCCGGAAGCCAGCCCTGCCCGGAGTTCTTCCTCACCCAGACGCCGCCCATTGGTGGCGGGCTGAACCTGCCGGCCGGCGGGGCCCCCGTGAACTTCCAGGCGCGGTACCGGCCCATCGACATCGGCTCGGACACCGGCGTCATCTCGGTGAACGTCACCCAGTCTGGCCTGCCGGTGAACTACCTGGTGACGCTGGAGGGCGAGGGCGAAGCTTCCGGCTCCAACACCGACATCTTCGTGCAGGACCAGCAGCCGAAGGCGGACGTGCTCTTCACCATCGACAACTCGTGCTCGATGGACGTGTACCAGAACAGCCTCGCCAACAACTTCTCGTCCTTCATCCAGTACGCGGTGGCGGCGGGGGTGGACTGGCAGATCGGCGTGACCACCACCGACATGGAGGACGGCTTCAACCTGCCGCCGCCCCTGCCCGCCATCCCCCCCGGCGCCAAGGGCATGCTCCTGGGCGACGCCAACAACCCGAAGATCCTCACCCCGACCACGCCCAACGTGCAGGGCCTCTTCCAGGCGAAGGTGAAGGTGGGCACCGATGGCAGCGGCGTCGAGAAGGGGCTCGAGCCTTCGCTCAAGGCGCTGACGCCGCCGTTGATCGTCGCGGACAACGCCGGGTTCCTGCGGGATGAGGCGAACCTGGCGGTGGTGGTGGTGACGGACGTGCGCGACCAGAGTTCGCAGCCGGCCACCTTCTTCGTGAACTCGTTTCTGAACATCAAGGGCTTCAACCGCGCCAACATGTTCAGCTTCAATGCCATTGGCCCGTTCGCGCAGACGCCGCCCGCAGGCTGCGCAGGCTACGACTCCGAAGGCCCCGACGACGGGAGCTACGCCTACGTGGTGGCGCAGACCAACGGCATCAAGGACGAGATCTGCACCACCAACTGGTCGTCCACCCTGCAGAACCTGGGGCAGACGGCGTTCGGGTTCCGGACCACGTTCTTCCTCACCTCCACGCCGGATCTCTCCAAGGCGATGTCGGTGCTGATCAACGGCGTGCAGGTCCCGGCCCAGAGCGGCGGGCAGACGAACTGGACCTATGACTCGGTGGCCAACGCCATCGTGTTCGAGTCCACGGTGACGCCCGGACCGGGCGAGACGCTCACCGTTTCGTACACCGTGGGCTGCTTGTAGGCTCGGTGGCCTCATGGCCACCCTCCAATTCCTCGGCGCTGCAGGCACCGTCACCGGCTCCCGCTTCCTCCTCGAACACGAAGGGAGGCGGGTGCTGGTGGACTGCGGGCTCTTCCAGGGCCGCAAGGAGTGGCGGCAGCGCAACTGGGCGCCCTGGCCGGTGCCCCCGAAGTCCATCGACGCGGTGGTCCTCACCCACGCGCACATCGACCATTCGGGCGGGTTGCCGCGCCTGGTCCGCGAAGGGTTCAAGGGCCCGGTGTACTGCACGCCGGGGACGCGGGATCTGTGCGGCCTGCTCCTGCCGGACTCCGCGCACCTTCAGGAAGAGGAGGCGCGGTACGCCAACAAGGAGCGGTACTCGCGCCACTCCCCCGCCCTGCCCTTGTACGGAGCCGAAGACGCGCTGGCGGCGCTGCGGCTGTTCGAGACCTTCCGCTACGACAAGCCGCACGAGATCCTCCCCGGCATCAAGGTGATCTTCACCCGCGCCGGGCACATCCTCGGCAGCGCGGTGGTGTCGGTGGAGTTCGCGTCCACGAAGCAGCGGGTGGTCTTCACCGGAGATCTGGGCCGCTACAACATGCCCATCCTCCGGGACCCGCAGGGCGTGGCGCAGGCGACCACGCTGGTGGCGGAGAGCACCTACGGCAACCGCG
>CAZQVZ010000312.1:0-7216 GCA_964596895.1 uncultured Myxococcaceae bacterium | reverse complement strand
GCCTACCGCCTGGGCAGCGCGCCCAGACGGCCGGAGTCAAAGAAGGCCCCGGTGCAGGCGACCTTGAATCCGGAGGAGGCGAACCCGAAGGACGCGGTGGTCGTCGCCGCCGAGAGCGCGGAGCCCCAGGCGAGGTGGGTGGCCATCGTCTCGGAGGTGGTGGGGGACGTGGACGGGGACGGCATGCCGGATGAGGTGGACAACTGCGTGCGGCTGGCCGGCCCGGTGGAGAACCGTGGGTGCCCGCTGGATGAGCGGCAGTGGGTGGCCATGAACCACGACGTGGTCCGGTTGCTGGAGCCGGTGGCGTTCGTCCCCGGAAGGGCGCAGGTGCAGCCTGCATCCTGGCGGATGCTGCTCCAGGCGTCGAAGCTGATGCTCGAGCGCCCGCAGATGCGAATCGTGGTGGAGCAACCGGTGGAGGGCGGACGAAACCGCAGAGCCAGCCGGAGGCTCGCCACGGACAGGGCCCACGCCATTCGCGACTTCCTCGTCGGCGCGGGCATCTCCGCCTCGCGAATCGAGGTGCGCGCGACCGACTCCGACAAGAACCAGAAGTGGCCCATCCCTGCGCCGGGGATGGGTGTGGTGCAGGTGGGGCCGGTCCGGAACTGACGGGGCGCAACACCCGAATGCGAAGTGGCTACTCCTTCGCCTTCAGCCTGGACTCGTTGTCGCGGATGAAGCCGCGGATGTCCTCCGCCATGTCCAACAGGCGCGTCCACTGCTCCTTGTAGAGCGTCACCGGGAAGCGGCCGAGCCCGTACACCGAGACGCCGCCCTTCTCGCTGACCTTCATGGAGACGCCCTTGCTGGTGCGGTTCTTGAGCGCCTCGTTCTCCGAGCGCAGCCGCTCCAGCTCTGCCTTCATCTCGTCTTCGTTCATCGCCACTCCTCCGCGAAAGTGTTGGTGCACGGACGCAAGCACAGCGGCGGGCCGAAGATGGTGAATTCAGCGCCGCTTCCGTCGCGTCGCGAACGGGCTCGGGCGGATCTGCGTGGTCTCGGGGTCGGCGGTCTCCTCGAGCATCTGGCAGATGCGCTCGTCGGCCCGGCGCAGCCGGCGGGTGACCTCCCGGCAGAGGTTCTGCAGCAACATCACGTAGCCAGGCAAATCCTCCACGTAGAGCTCGTAGAGCTGCTTGTTGGTGAGCGTGTAGAGCAGCGCGTCCTTCTGTACGACGACGCTGGCGCTGCGCGGCTGCGGGTCGATGAGCGTCATCTCCCCGAAGAACTCCCCGGGCCCCAGGCGCGCGAGCTTCACCTTCTGGCCGGAGGGAGACTCGCGCCAGACGAGCGCTTCGCCCTCGCGGACGATGTACATGGTGCGCCCGTTCTCGCCTTCGGTGCACACCTCCTTGCCCGCGGGGACCGTCAACTCGGAGAGCATCCCCATCACGCGCGACAGCGTCCGCTCCTCCATCCCGCCGAAGATGGGGATGCCCGCGAGGAACTGCTCCCTGGATGGCGCCGGCGCCGACACGACCCGAGCTGAGCACGCCGGCTGCCACAGGCGCCAATTCCGGGCGGGCTTGGTACGGTGCGAGGCCGTGCCATCCGCAGGTCGCGTCCTCATCCTCCTCCCTGACACGGACTTCGATCCCACCGAGGTCGCGGTCCCGTGGTCCATCCTCCTGCACGCGGGGCATGACGTGGCGTTCGCGTCGCAGTCCGGCGGCAGCATGCCGAAGGCGGACGCGCTGACGCTGGAGGGCCCCTTGCCGAAGGGGCTGCTCATCTCGCCCGAGGCAAAGGAGCGCTATGGGGAGCTGCAGCAGAGCCTCGCCTTCCAGCGGCCCCTGGCCTGGGCGGAGGTAGACCCAGAGGACTACGACGCGCTGGTGCTCCCGGGGGGCCACGCGCCGGGGATGCGGCCTTATCTGGAGTCGGAGCTGCTCCGCGAAAAGCTGCGCGCCTTCTGGCGCACCGGGCGGCTCCTGGGCGCCATCTGCCACGGCGTGCTGGCGCTGGCCCGGACGAAGGACGAGCGCGGCAGGAGCCTGCTGCACGGCCGGCGGACGACCGCGCTGACCCGGATGATGGAGCTGGGCGCGTACGTCTTGACCTTCATGAAGCACGGTCGGCACTACCGCACCTACGACGCGTACCTCGAGACCGAGGTGAAGGCGCTGCTCGCCGCGCCCTCCGACTTCGAGCACGGGCCGGTGGTGCTGAGCGCGGTGCCCAAACCGCAGCAGGGCTTCGTGCTGGAGGATGGGCGCTACCTGTCCGCGCGGTTCCCGGGAGATGCGTGGGTGTTCGGGCGCAGGCTGGCCGAGAAGGTCACCGCCGCCCCCGCCCGTCCTGTCCGTTAGTCCCTCCCCCTTCAGAGACGGAGTAGAGTCCAACCCATGCGCGCACAGCTTCTCGTCGCAGCCTTCGCTCTGGCGGGCGCACTGATGGCCTGCGGGACGTCCTCACAGCCCCCGGTGACCCCGAACCTGGACGCCGGCAGCGATCCTTTGGTGATGCCGGACTTCTCGCTGGTGGATCAGAACCCGTCGTCGGCGACGTCTGGGCAGTCGGTTTCCCCGCGCGCGCACGAAGGGGCCATCACCGGCTGGTACTTCTCACACACGACTTGAGGCTACTGCCGGAGCCAGTTTGGCTCCCTCGACAGGATGCAGAAGGAGCTGGACGCGGAGGGGCTCGCGGTGCCGGTGCGGCTGTTCGCGGTGAATGAAGTCGGGCACCAGGCCGGCTTCGGCGCGCTGGAGTCGTCGCACACGCTGCCGTGGCTGCAGGACACCGCGGCGGTGAACGCGTGGTCTTCGTGGGCGGTGACCTACCGGGACGTGGTCATCCTCGGCACGCAGAACGAGAAGCTCGGGGTGTTCAACCTCACCGAGCACGACCTTTCGGGTGACGCGAACTACGACGCGCTTGCAGACGCGTTCCGGAAGGCCGCAGAGGACGCCGCCGCCGACCCGTAGCCGGCCTGCAGCAAGACCTCTGCACGCGGCCGCACGAAGGCCTCCTGGAGCCGGAGGATTTCTCCGAAGACGTTGGAGCACTCGCCGCACCCCAGGACCCCGTGGTGGTGCTGGGCGCGGATGCCAGGAGCCCCGCCCGGTCGCACCGGCCCCCCGACGCGGCCAGGGCCGAAGCTTCACCCACCCGAACTCGTCCCTGAAGAGCAGCTGTTCCGGCGGTCAGCGCGGGCGGCCGTGGGGGTCCAGCTCCACCTGAACGAACCCGATGCCCGCGCGCTGCCCGTCCACGCGCGCATAGCGGACGTCGTAGAGCGTGACCCTGTGACCGCCGTCAGCGGAGGGCGCGACCTGCGCGGAGCCGAACCGCAGCCACTTGCGGAACCCGCGGACGGAAGGGGACGAGAGCGCTGCTTGCACCAGCGGGTTGTCCTCGGGCAGGCGTGGCATCGACGTGCCCTTCTCCTCGAGGCCGCCACCCCGGCCGCCTACCCAGTGGACCTCGGCGAACTCGTAGCGGTCCGAGAGCACCAGCACCAGGTCACGCGCGAAGGGGTGGCCGGGCAGAGGGTTGGCCATCACCTGCTCCACCTCCCACTCGCGCCCTTCGGCCCAGGTGCGAGCCTGCAGCTCCGCAAAGCGGCTGAGCCCGAACGACACCGCGATGTAGAGCCCCAACGCCACCATGCAGACGCGCGCCCACGGTGACGCGTCCTGGCGGGGACCTCGGCGGATGCGCACGACGATGATGGCCACCACCGCCACGCACCACAGGGCCATGGCGCCCCAGGGCGCGATGCCGCTCGAGAGCACCAGCGCGGAGGTGGCGAGCCCCACCACCACCCACCCGGCCATCGAAGACTTCACCTGAGAATGCGCGAGCACCACCGCGCACGCGGCGAGCAGCCACATCCAGGGGTCGATGATGAAGAGCGTGTCTCCGTAGAACCACCGGTCGCTGAACGGGGAGAGAACGCGGACGCCGTAGGTGTTGAGCCAGTCCAGGAATGGGTGGCTGAGCACGCCGAGGTACGAGAGCAGCAGCAGCCACTTGAAGTCCGGCGCCGGGCCGCCTTGTTTCGCCAGCCAGCGAGCGAGCAGGAACATCCCTCCAGCGAGCAGCCAGGGGAGCACCAGCAGGGCGACGACGCCATGGGTGACGCCGCGCCGGTAGTACAGCGACGCGTCCGAGCCGAGAAACGACACCACCGCGTCGATGTCCGGCAGGTTGGCGCCCACCATCAGGGTGGTGGCGCCGAGGGCGGTGCGGCGTCGGAGCCCGGTCTCGGCGAGCGCCGCGCCAACGAGCGTGTGAGCGAGCGGGTCCATGGGGGTGCAGGTGACGGTGAGCCTGTTACGTTGCGCCCCGATGACCAACAGCTTTCGAAGGTTCCGCGGGACGGACTCCTACCTTGTGGACGAAGGGCTGCGCGCGGCGGTGGACTGCGCGCTGGCGCTGGAGCGGCCGCTCCTGGTGAAGGGAGAGCCGGGCACCGGCAAGACGCTGCTCGCCGAGGCGGTGGCGAAGGACCTGGGCGCGAAGCTCCTCACCTGGCACGTGAAGAGCACCACGCGCGCGCAGGACGGCCTGTACGTCTACGACACCGTGCAGCGGCTGTATGACTCGCGCTTCGGCGACGGAGACGTGAAGGACATCCGCCGGTACATCAAGCTCGGGCCGCTGGGTGAGGCGTTCGCCGCGGCCGAGCGGGTGGTGCTGCTCATCGACGAGGTGGACAAGGCGGACATCGAGTTCCCGAACGACCTGCTCCACGAGCTGGACCGGATGCGCTTTCGCATCAGCGAGACCGGTGACGACGTCATCGCCAAAGAGCGGCCCGTCGTCATCATCACCAGCAACAACGAGAAGGAGCTGCCGGACGCGTTCTTGCGCCGGTGTGTCTTCCACTTCATCACCTTCCCGGACGAGCCCCTGATGCGTCGCATCGTCGCGGTGCACCACCCCGAGCTGGACGAGTCTCTGGCGAAGCAGGCCATCGACATCTTCTACGAGCTGCGCGGCTACCAGCGCCTGCGCAAGCGGCCCTCTACCAGCGAGCTCATCGACTGGATTGGCGTGCTCAAGGCGGCGGGCATCCGGTCCGCGGACCTGGAGCGTGAGCTGCCGTTCCTGGGGGCGCTCTTGAAGAAGGAGCAGGACCTGACCGCGCTGGCGGAGGCGATGCCGCGCGGCCGCCGCCCGAGGGCATAGGGCGCAGCCCATGTTCGTCCCGTTCCTCTACGAGCTGCGCCGCCGCAAGGTCCCGGTGGGAACCCACGAAGCGGTGGCGTTGGCGCGCGCGCTGTCGAAGGGGCTGCACGATGGCTCCCTGGATGGGTTCTACGACGTGGCCCGCGCGCTCCTGGTCCACACCGAGAACCACCTCGACGCGTTCGACCAGGCGTTCCTCGCGCACTTCAAGGGCGTGGAGGACGCAGGCAACAAGCTGACCCTGGACCTGCTGGACTGGCTCCGGGACGCCGCGCAGCGCAGGCCGGAGCTCTCCGACGAGGAGCGGGCGCTGCTCGACGCGCTCAGCCTGGAGGAGCTGGAGGCGCTCTTCCGGGAGCGGCTGCGGGAGCAGCAGGAGCGGCACGACGGCGGCAACAAGTGGATCGGCACCGGCGGGTCGTCGCCGTTCGGTCACGCCGGCATCGCGCGCGAAGGCATCCGCGTGGGTGGCCCCGGCGGCAACCGGAGCGCCTTGAGGGTGGCGGGAGAGCGCCGGTACCAGGGCTACCGCAGCGACGTGGTGCTGGACGTGCGGCAGCTGCAGGTGGCGCTGCGCAAGCTGCGCGCCTTCGCGCGTGAGGGCGCGGACGAGGAGCTGGACCTCGAAGAGACCATCGCCGCCACCGCGAAGAACGCGGGGGAGCTGGAGGTGGTGACGCGGCCGCCTCGCAGGCCGAACACGCGGGTGGTCCTCCTGATGGACGTGGGTGGGTCCATGGATCCGTACGCGCACCTGATGTCGCGGCTGTTCACCGCGGCGAGCAAGGCGACGCACTTCAAGGATCTGCGCACCTACTACTTCCACAACTGCATCTACGGGCGGGTCTACAAGTCCGCGCGGTTCACGGATCCGGTGCCGGTGGCGGACCTGCTCGCGGACCTCGGGCCGCACTACAAGCTCATCCTCGTCGGAGACGCGTTGATGGGCCCGTACGAGCTCTTCGAGCGGGGGGGCGCCCTGGGCTGGAGCGACCCGGACGCGCTGGAGGGCGTGGAGTGGCTGCGCCGGCTCTCGTCACACTTCGAGCGGAACGTGTGGCTGAACCCGGAGCCGCAGGGGGGCTGGTACCACCCCACCATTCGCGCCATCGGCGGCATCTTCCCCATGTTCCCGCTGACGCTGGAGGGGTTGGGCGAAGCGGTGGGCCACCTGGTGCGCGGCAGACGGCGCGCGGCTTGAGAGGAGCGGCTACCCCGGCGGCCAGCTCAACGCGCGGCCGGCGAGCACGTGCAGGTGGATGTGGAACACCGTCTGCCCGGCGTTGCGGCCGCAGTTCATGACGGTCCGGTATCCGCTGTCCCCGTAGCCGCGCTCCTTCGCCAGCTTCGCGGCGACGCGGTAGAGGTGACCGACGACCTCGCCATCCTCCACCTCGATGTCGTTGATGGTGGGGATGTGCTTGAGCGGGATGACCAACAGGTGCAGCGGCGCCTGGGGGTTGATGTCTTCGAAGGCGAGGCAGGACTCGTCGCGGTGGACGACCCCGGCGGGGATCTGCCCTTCCTTGATCTTGCAGAACAGGCACTCGGACATGCGGCGCGTATACCACGCGTAGATCCTCCGGCACCGCCGCCCGTTGAAGGGGGCATCACCCCATTCTCACGGAGCGGAAGATGAGCCCTGGCCACTCGAACCCTTCGAAGTTCCTCACGGTTGCGCTGTGCCTCGCGGCGACGGTAGCCCTCGCGGGCAAGCCTGAATCCTCCCGCCGGCGCCCGGATCCGGAGCGGATCCCCCGGGTGCAGATTGCCCTCCTGCTGGACAACTCCGGCAGCATGCAGGGCCTTCTGAACCAGGCCCGCACGCAGCTGTGGGCGGTGGTCAACGAGTTCCGGGACGCGAAGCAGCACGGCAAGCCGGTGCGCCTGGAGCTCGCGCTCTATGAGTACGGCAACGGCGTGAAGCGCGTCTCCCACTTCACCACCAACCTCGACGCCTTCAGCGAGCAGCTCTTCGGCCTGCAGATCTCCGGCGGGTCCGAACACTGCGGTGAGGTCATCCAGTCGTCGGTCCGTGAGCTGGAGTGGAGCCGCCACGCCGATGACCTGCGGC
>CAZQVZ010000311.1:0-7246 GCA_964596895.1 uncultured Myxococcaceae bacterium | reverse complement strand
TGGAGGCGGAGCTCTTCGGACACCAGAAGGGCGCGTTCACCGGCGCGGCGGCGGCCGAGGCCGGCGCCTTCGAGGCCGCGGACGGCGGCACCCTCTTCCTCGACGAGATCGGCGAGATGCCGCTCTTGCACCAGGCGAAGCTGCTCCGGGTCCTCGAGACGTCGGAGGTCACCCGCCTGGGCTCCACCGCTCCGAAGCGGGTGAACGTGCGCCTGGTGGCGGCCACCAACCGCGACCTGCGCGAAGAGGTCTCGGAGGGGCGGTTCCGAGAGGACCTCTATTACCGGCTCCAGGTCTACCCGGTGCACCTGCGCCCCTTGCGCGAGCGGCCCGAGGATCTGCCGCCCATCGTCCACCACCACCTCTCGCTGATCGCCGCGCGCGAAGGCCGGCCCCTGCGGCGGCTGGAGCCCGCGGCCCTGGACAAGCTGCTCGCGCACGCCTGGCCGGGCAACGTGCGCGAATTGCTCAACGCGCTCGAGCGCGCCTGCCTCGTGGCCGAAGGCCCGTCCATCCACGCCGCGGACCTGCACTTCGCCAGCGCCCCCACCCCCGCCGCGGTGCGGACCCTGCCCGACCTTCGAGAGGGCGGCGCCCCCGGCACCTACCGCGATGCCCGCCGCGCCTTCGAGACCCGCTACTACGCGGAGATCCTCCAGCTCTCGGGCGGGAACATCTCCCAGGTCGCCAAGCTCGCCGACAAGACCCGCAAAGAGGTCTACGACGCCTTGCGCCGGCTGGGCCTGGACCCCACCGAGTTCCGCGCGGCCCAGCGGCGTTCTGCCTCCGGACGCTGAGCCCGCCGCAGGGGCCCAGCCCCGCAATCCCCGCAACGCAACCGAGCCATTCCAGTCCAGCCGTACTGGCGATTCGCGCCACCGTTGGATGCCTTTGCATCCAACACGCTGGCTGCCCTTCGGTACATGTCCCGGTTTCAATACAGGGCGGGTCGGGACAAACCCCAGTGATCTCGGACAAGTGCACTGGGTATCCGCCTTGCATTGTCTCCCCCCGAACACGGGCCACTTCGGGGAGCTTATGAATCAACGGGGAAGATTCGCAGGAGCAGTGGTGGCAGCGCTGGCGCTGGCAGGCTGCGGTGTCGGAACGGGTGAAGCGGAGCTGGAGCAGACCCAGCGCGCACGGCAGGCGGTGATCACGGCGGGGCCCAATGCGGTGGTGCCCCGCGTCCAGAACCCGCCGCCGCAGAGTGACCTCACCAACCTGCCGGGGGACCTCCGGACGGTGCCGGTGCCGAAGCCGTCCAACCTCTCGGACTTCGTGAAGGACGAGCAGGCGGCCATCGCGCTGGGCAAGGCGCTGTTCTGGGACATGCAGGTCGGCGGCGACGGCAAGACCGCCTGCGCGAGCTGCCACTTCCGCGCGGGCGCTGACCCGCGGAGCAAGAACCAGCTGAGCCCGGGCCTGAACCACGTCCCCGAGATCGACTTCACCTACACGAAGGGGGGCCCCAACTACCAGCTCCAGGAGGCGGACTTCCCGCTCACCCGGCTGGCCATCCCCGGCGTGCGCGGCGCGCTGGACCCCGACACCGACAACGACGACGCGGTGTCCTCGCAGGGCGTGCCCTGGCTGGGCGCGGGGCTGGATCCCCAGGGCTTCAGCCTCGGGTTCGTGAACGCCCGCCGCGTAGAGCCGCGCAACACCCCGTCGGTCTTCAACGCGGTCTTCAACCACCGCCAGTTCTGGGATGGCCGCGCCGAGTTCGTCTTCAACGGCGTCAACCACCTCGGCACCCGCGACCCAAACGCGATGGTCTACCGCGCGGACTCCCCCGGCCAGCCGAAGCAGGTGCGCGTGGAGCTCGACAACGCCAGCCTCGCCTCGCAGGCGGTGGGCCCCATCATCAACGACATCGAGATGTCGGTCCCCGGCGCGACCCCGCAGCAGGTGGGCGCGCTGCTCGCCCGCGGCCCCCGGAAGCTCGGCAAGCGGGTGCAGCCGGTGCGGCCGCTGGCCCACCAGGTCGTGTCCAAGAGTGACAGCGTGCTCGGCCCGCTCTCCCGCGCGCCGCAGAAGGGCCTGAAGACGAAGAGCTATGACCAGATGATCCAGGCCGCGTTCCACTCGAAGTGGTGGAAGTCCCCCAAGGTCATCCGCGTGCACCCGGACGGGTCGACCCAGGTGATCCCGCCCGGCCACGCCTCGCCGAACCACGAGGACTACTCCTTGATGCAGTACAACTTCGGCCTCTTCTTCGGCATCGCGGTGCAGATGTACCAGGCCACCCTGGTGTCGGATGACACGCCGTGGGACCGCTTCCGCCGCGACCACCCGTCCGCCAACGACCCGGCGCTGAACCCCTGGACCAACGAGTCCCCCAACCACATCAGCCGGCTGGCGCTCTTCGGCGCCCACCTCTTCAATGACCGCACCCGCGGCCCCACCAACATCCGCTGCTCCAACTGCCACGAGTCCGCGGAGATGACCGACGCCTCGGCGCGCCGGGTGGCGGCGGCGGCGAACGGCCCGGTCCGCAACCGCGACGGCAACATCATCGACAAGGGGTTCAACAACATCGGCATCCGGCCCACGGACAACGACCTGGGCGCCGGTGGCTCTGACGCCTTCGGTCCCCTCTCCCACGCCAGGCGGCTCTTCCCGGACACGCTGCCCGCTTCCTTCGACGGCGCGGACGTGAGCAAGGGCTTCGGCGTGGAGGGCGCGTTCAAGACGCCGTCCCTGCGCAACGTGGCCCTCACCGCCCCGTACTTCCACAACGGCGAGGCGCTGACCCTGCGCCAGGTGGTCGAGTTCTACAGCCGCGGCGGGAACGTCTTCCCGGTGGAGCAGCGGGACGGAACGCCCATCGAGCCGCTCGGGGTGCCCAGCCTGACCGACCTGGAGGTAGACGCCATCGTGGCCTTCCTCGAGTCGCTCACCGACGACCGGGTGCTCTACCGGAAGGCCCCGTTCGACCACCCGCAGCTCTTCGTGGCCAACGGGCACCTGGGGGACCACACCGCCCTGGTGGACGCGGACAACGACGGCTACGCGGATGACGACGTGATCGAAATCCCCGCGGTGGGCGCCCAGGGTGGCCCGGCGCTCCCCGGCTTCTTCGAAGGGCCGTTCGCGCCGTAGCCTCCGAAGAGGGTCTTCAGTGAACGGCGCGCTCTGTCCCCGCGGAGCGCGCCGTTTCCTTTGCGGGCGAAGCTGGCAGGCTCGGGCTCCATGAAACGCGGGGTGGCAGGGCGGGTGGTGCTCGGGTGGGTGTTGGCCAGCGTGGTGCTTGGGGCCTGCAAGGAGGGGCGCCCGCCCCGCTACGTCCGGCTGAGCGGCGAAGCGCCGGCCATCTCGGACCTGCCGGAAGGCAAGGCGCACCTGATCACCTTCTGGGGGACCTGGTGCCCGCCCTGCGTGGAGGAGACCCCATCTCTGCGGGCGCTGGCGAAGGAGGCCCCTTCCGGCCTTCGGGTGGTGGTGGTCAGCGTGGGAGACGACGACGCGGCGCTTCGCGCGTTCTTCGGCGGCGCCCCTCCTGCGGACTGGCACCTGCGCCGGGATGAAGAGGCGGGGCTGGTGGACGGGTTCGGCGTGGACGAGTTGCCGGCGAGCTTCCTCCTGGTCGGCGGGCAGAAGGTCGCTCGCTTCGATGGGCCCAGGGATTGGAACGCGCCGGCGCTGCGCCGTCTGCTCGCCCGGCTCATGAGCGAGTCCGCGCCGCAGCCGCCAGCAGGCGAGCGCGCGCCTTGACGCGTCGAGACAGGCAGGCGTACACAAACCCCTACGTGTCTCGGCTCCTCCACCTGGCGCTGGTGCTGTTCCTCGTCGCGACGACGGGGCTCTTGCACGCGCTGCCCGCCGGCGTCGGCTGCGATGACGGTGGAGCGGTGGCCCAGGCGCCGTGTGACTGCTGCGAACACGAAGAGGCCGAGGACCAGGGCGCGCTGGCGGACCCGGGCTGCACCGAAGGTTGCGCGTTCTGCGTCTGCTGCCCGGTGCGCACCGCCATCACCGCCCAGGTCCCCGCCGCCCCTGCACCCCGGCTGATCAATGGGCTCGCCCCGCCCGGCTACCGCGCTGCGGTCCAGGGCGCGCTGACCCGCGACATCTTCCAGCCTCCGAGAGCCTGAGCCTCGCCGCCCAGGGCACCGGTGTGCCCGGAGCGCGGCGGCTGTGCGTCCCGGGGCGCGGGTCTACCCGCGCGCCGGGGCTCTTCCTCACGTTCACGCTCACACTCTCGAGGTTCTCCATGAAGGCTTCCCGTCTCGTCGTCCTGGTGTCGCTGCTCTGCGTCCCTGCCGTCTGCTTCGCTGGTCCCCCCGCGTCCGCCCAGAGCGTGGACGCCGCCGTCAACGTCCCCGCCGAAGAGAAGTGCGAGCACGGCGTGAAGAAGACCCTGTGCACCCGCTGCAACCCGAAGCTCGCGGCCGTCTTCAAGGCCCGCGGCGACTGGTGCGGGGAGCACGAGCGGCCGGAGTCTCAGTGCGCCCTGTGCCACCCGGACCTGGCGAAGAAGGGCGTGAAGAAGTGAAGCCGCCGCGTCCCCTCTCCCTCTGGGAGAGGGTCAGGGTGAGGGTCCCGTCGGTGTTGCTCCTGGCCCTGGTGGCCACCTTCTCCGGCTGCCAGGAGCGCGGCACGCCGTCCCCTCCCGCGTCCACGGCGAAGGCCGCCGAGCCCCAGACCGCAGCCGGGCGCTGCGAGCACGCGTTGCCCTCGGACCTCTGCACCCAGTGCAACCCGGACCTCTCGCAGGCGTACCGGGATCTGGGCGACTGGTGCCACGCGCACGACCGGCCCGAATCCCAGTGCCTTCTGTGCAACCCCGACCTGACCTTCACCGCGGAGGGTGGCAAGGACTGGTGCCGGGAGCACGGGCTGCCGGAGTCGCAGTGCACCCGCTGCAACCCGAAGCTCGTGGAGAAGTACATCGCCGAAGGGGACTTCTGCCGGGACCACCGCTTCCCGAAGTCCGCCTGTCCCTTGTGCGACCCGGACAGGGCCCGCGCGGCGGGCGAAGCGCCGCCCGCCTTTCCCCTGCCCGGCACGAAGATCCGGCTCGACTCGGCCCAGACCGCGCGGGACATGGACGTGCGAACGAAGCCGGCGCTGCGTGGTGGCCTCTCGAAGACGCTGGAGGTCCCCGGCACCCTCACCTTCGATCAGACCCGCCACGCGCAGCTCTCCGCGCGCGGGGACGGCGTGGTGCACAAGACCTTCGTGGACGTGGGCGATGCGGTGAAGCGCGGGCAGCCGCTGGTGGAGCTGGGCTCGGCGGTGGCGGGGACGGATGACGCGCAGCTGGCCGCGGCGAAGGCCGCGCTGCAGTCAGCCCGGGCGCGCCTGGAGCGGGAGCGCGCGCTCGCCTCGCGCGGGGTCAGCGCCCAGCGGGACGTGGAGGACGCGGAGCGCGAATGGGCGCAGGCGAAGGCCGGGCTGACCCAGGCGGGCCGCTACCAGCTCTCCGCGCCGTTCGCGGGCACGGTGGTGGCGCTGAAGGCGGTGACCGGGCGCACCGCCGGCGCAGGCGAGGTGCTGGTGGAGGTGGCGGACGTCTCCACGCTCTGGGCGCAGCTCGAGGTCCCGGAGGCGCAGGCTCCCGGGGTGCGGCCAGGGCAGAGGGTGATCCTGCAGCTCGAAGGCACGGGGCCGCGCGAGGCGGTCATCGCGCGGATGGCGCCCAGCGTGGATCCCCACTCCCGCACCGTCGCGGCACGCGTGGCGCTCTCCAATGAAGACGGCGCCCTCCGGGCCGGCGGGTTCGTCCGCGCGCAGATCACCCTCGAGCCCGCAGGCGACGCGCTGTTGGTGCCGGCCTCCGCCATCCAGAAGGCCGAAGGGCGCGAGGTGGTCTTCGTGCGCGAGAGCGAGACGGTGTTCATCCCGGTGGCGGTACAGACCGGCGCGCGCACAGGCGACGAGGTGGAGATCCGCGCCGGGCTCGAGGAGGGCGCGCAGGTGGTGACGCAAGGCGCGTTCCTGATGAAGACGGAGCTGCTCAAGGACAGCATCGGCGCTGGCTGCTGTGACACCGGCGGAAGGTAGCGGCGAGCCGTGCTGATCCAGACCATCGACTGGTCCCTGCGGCACCGCCCCTGGGTGCTGGCGGCGGCGCTCGCGCTCGTCGTCTCGGGCCTGCTCTCCTTCCGCGCCCTGCCGCTGGACGCGTTCCCGGACACCACCCCGCCACAGGTGCAGGTGAACGCCACCGCCCCCGCACTCACGCCCTCCGAAGTGGAGCGGCTCCTGACCGTCCCCATCGAGCAGGTCCTGGGCGGGATGCCGAAGGTGGAGGAACTGCGGAGCGTCTCGAAGTTCGGCCTCTCGCAGGTGACGGTGCAGTTCGAAGGCGGCACCGACGTCTGGTTCGCGCGGCAGCAGGTGAACGAGCGGCTCGCCGAGGTCTCGTTGCCGGCAGGCGTGGAGCGGCCGAAGCTGGGCCCGGTCTCCACCGGCCTGGGCGAGGTCTTTCAGTACCTGGTGAAGAGCCCCTCCCGCTCGCTGGAGGATCTGGCGGCGCTGCATGACTGGGTGATCGCCCCGCAGCTTCGGAGCGTGCCGGGGGTGGCGGAGATCAACACCTGGGGCGGCGCCGTGCGGCAGTGGCACGTGGTGGTGGAGCCGCAGCGCCTGGCGAAGTTCGACCTCACGCTGGGCGACCTGTACCGCGCCCTGGAGGCGAACAACGCGAACGTGGGCGGCGGCGTGATGCAGCGCGGCGGCAGCGCGGCGCTGGTCCTCGGCGTGGGCGTGCTCGAAGACCCGGCGCAGGTGGAGTCGGTGGTGCTGGCCACGCGGCGCGGCGTGCCGGTGCGGGTGCGGGATGTGGCGCGCGTGGAGGTGGGCCGGGAGATCCGCCGCGGCGGGGTGACGGCGGATGGCGAAGGCGAGGTCGTGTTGGGCCTGGGCTTCATGCTCATCGGTGAGAACTCGCAGACGGTGACCCGCGCGCTCGCAGCGCGGCTGTCGGCGCTGAAGGAGAACCTGCCCGACGACGTGACGGTGGAGGCGGTCTACGAGCGGACCCATCTGGTGGACCGGGTCCTGCAGACCGTGCGCCGCAACCTCATGGAGGGCGCGCTGCTGGTCATCGCCGTGCTGTTCATCTTCCTCGGCAACGTGCGCGCGGGGTTGATCGTCGCCGCCGCCATCCCCCTCTCCCTGCTCTTCGCCTTCAACAGCATGCTCGCCTTCGGCATCGCCGGGACGCTGATGTCCCTGGGCGCCATCGACTTCGGGCTGGTGGTCGATTCGTCGGTGATCATGGTGGAGAACGCGGAGC
>CAZQVZ010000310.1:0-7259 GCA_964596895.1 uncultured Myxococcaceae bacterium | reverse complement strand
CGCCCGCCGCACCCTCCAGCGTGGGGATGGCTGCCGCGCCTGGGGCACCCAGACAGTCCATGGCGGCGATGCCGGCGGTCTCCCCGCCGCGGCTGACCGGTCAGATGCCGGTGGCGCCCGTTGCACCGCTCTCCGCCCCTGCGCCCGCGCCGCCCCAGGCCGCGCCGCCGGTGCTCTCGCCCCCCAACGCGCCCCAGCAGCCGCGGCGCTCGCCGTCTTTGGCCGCCATGCCGAAGCTCACGGCGGCCGCGCCCATGCTGACCCATCAGCAGGAGGAGAGCGCGGCCACCATGATGGTGGACCACAACACCTTCTTCGACGACGCCGCAGACCCCGGCACCCAGCCTGGCGTCAATCCAGACGGCGAGCCCGCGCGCATCAGCCCCGCGCCTGCGTCCACCTTCATTGACGAGCCCGACTCCGGCACCGCGGTGATTCCGCCTCCGGCCAGCGCCCAGGCCGCGCCCAGGGCGGGAGGCGCCTCCGGTTCGCAGCCCGCGGTCCGCCGCCCTTCACGTGCCCATCCCCAGATCGCCGCTCGCCCCTCTGCGCGCCCCGCTCCCGCGCCCCTGTACGACGACGAGGACGACGGGGAGCGCACCCACCTCGAGGCCGAAGAGGAGGAGGAGACCTCGCCGCAGGGAGCGTCGATGCGGCCCACCGCGCCGGTGCCCGCCCTGGCGTCGGCGCCCATCGGCGCACCGTCTTTCACGAAGCTCGTCGCCGCGGTGGCGGTGGCGCTGGTCCTGGTGCTCGCAGGCGTGGGCTTCGTCCTCTTCGGCACCGGCGGGGAGGGCTTCCTCTACGTGGAGATCCCCACCGAGCTGCATGGCAAGGCGCGGCTCACCGTCAACGGCGAGGACCTCGGCACCAGCGTCACCTGGCCGTACTTCCAGAAGGTGAAGGCGGGGCCCACCGCGGTGTTGATCATCGCGGACGGGTACCAGCCGGTGGCGGAGTCGGTGGTGGTGGAGAAGGGGACGGACATCACCAAGGTCGTCCCCACCTTCCGCCAGCGGTAGCCCTCGGCTGGGCGGGCGCCTTCCCCCGTGCGTGAGGGGGTTGGGCGCAGGCGGCGTTCGGCTATCTTGGGCGCCACATGAGCACGACCCGAGCCAAGAAGCGTCCCGCCAACCCGCTGGCCGGCTTGCCCGGCTGGGCGCAGAAGCTGGCGCAGCGCTACTACACCCGCACCGTCAGCACCTTCCTCCTTCACGGCGCGGTGAGGGACTTGCAGCCTTTGACGCAGGAGGATGGCAGCCGCGGGTACGGCACCCTCAAGGCCTTCCTCGCCGAAGAGCTCTTCGGCGCCCGGGACCACGTCGTCTTCTACGACCGCTCCAGCGGCATCCGCTCCGCCTCTCCCCAGACGCAGGCGGACGTGGGCCGGGCGCTGCAGGGGTACGACGCGGTCTACGGCACCGACTACGCCAGGGTGATGCCCCGGGACCCCGCGCGGGCCCTGCAGATCCTCGAGAACTACGTGCGGCTGCGGCTGGCGGACGGGAAGTCTCTGGCGCTGGTCATCGACTTCGCGGAGACGCTGGTGCCGGCGGGCGAGGTGGGCAGCATGTCCGCCGAGGACCGCTTCGTGCTCGCCACCCTGGTGAAGTGGGCGCATGACCCGCAGCTGTTGGCGGGGGACCTCTCCATCGTCCTCATCGCCGAGAACGTGGCGGACATCAGCCACCGCATCGCCCGGAACCCGTACGTGGCGAGCATCGAGTTGCCGTTGCCGGACGTGGACGAGCGGCTCGACTACATCCGCTTCAAGCTCGAGGGCCGGAAGCTGCAGAGCCACTCGGACGTGCCCATGCAGGGCCTGGCCCAGATGACCGCCGGCCTCTCCCGCATCAACCTGGACCGGCTCCTCACTGAATCCCTGGACCACGGCGCGCGCATCACGCCGGACCTGGTGAAGGACCGGAAGAAGGAGATCATCCAGGCGGAGTGCCTGGGGCTCTTGGAGTTCATCGAGCCTGCGCACGGGCTGGACGCGGTGGCCGGGCACGCAAAGGCCAAGGAGATGCTGCGGCAGGCGGCGAGCGCCCTGAAGAAGGGGCGCATCGAGGTCCTGCCCATGGGCTACCTGATCAGCGGCCCGGTGGGCACTGGCAAGACCTTCCTCACCACCTGCTTTGCGGGGGACATCGGCATCCCGTGCGTGAAGTTCCTCAACTTCCGCAGCCAGTGGCAGGGCGTCACCGAATCCAACCTCGAGAAGATCTTCACGCTGCTCAAGGCGCTGTGGCCGGTGGCGGTGATCATCGACGAGGCGGACGCGGTGCTCGGCAACCGCAACGCCTCCGGTGACTCCGGCACCTCCAGCCGGGTGTTCGGCTCCATTGCCGCGTTCATGGGCAACACCGAGTACCGCGGGAAGATCGTCTGGTTCCTGCTCACCGCCCGGCCGGACCTGTTGCCGGTGGATCTCAAGCGGCAGGGCCGGGCGGAAGAGCACCTCGCGCTGTTCTACCCGCAGTCCGACGCGGAGCGGGACGAGCTCTTCACCGTCCTGCAGAAGAAGACCCGGGTGGACGCGAAGCTCGAGAGCTTCTCGGCGCTGCTCGACGAAGACCACCAGAGCGTCTCCGGCGCCGACATCGAGGCGATCCTCGTGCGCTCCAGGTTCCGCGCGCTCACGAAGGGACGGGAGAAGGTGGAGGAGGAGGACGTGAAGGCGGTGGTGGAGGACTTCGTGCCGCCGTCCTACCCGCTGGAGATTGAGCTGCAGAACCTGGTGGCGGTGCAGGAGTGCACCAGCCGGGACCTCTTGCCCGACGCGTACAAGGACATGGACCGGGCCTTCATCAGCCGCAGGGTGCGGGAGCTCAAGGAGCTGCTCGCGGAGCGGTGAGGGCTACTCCAGCTCGCGGGCGCGCGCTTCGAGCTCCCGCCAGCGGATGACCAGGTCCTCGTCCGCGAACTCGAAGCGCTGCGCGGAGGTCTCCACCCAGCCCTTGAGGCGCAGGGTCATCTCGTCCTGGCGCTCCACCAACTGCGCGAGGTTGGTCTTCAGCCGCAGGTTCATCTCCACGTCGTCCGAGACCACGCCGGAGATGCCCGCACCGCCCACGAAGCCGACCTCGAAGTTCACGTCCGCAGGCTCCTCGGGCACCGCGAGGTACTCGAAGTTGGCGAGCACCGAGACGTCCCCCTTGAGGTAGTGCAGGCCGTCCGCGGAGAACTTCTTGTACTCCATGTCGAAGAGCACGCCCTGGCCGACGAGCCCCACCACCAGCCCCACCGGGTTCACGCTCAGGATCGCCTTGCCGCCGTTGGGGCCTTGCACGGTGATGGAGGGACTGGGCAGCTCCTTCGGCAGGTCCACGCCGCTCTGGTAGAGCGCGAAGCCCGCGCCGTCTCCCTTCGCGGCGGTGGTGGGGAAGAGGGCGCCGGCCATGGCCTCCGCCAGCTCTTCTTTGGTCTGGATGTTCGGTCCGCAGCCGGTGACGACCAGCAGGGCCACGCCGGCCCAGAGGGTGATGTGCGACGGGGTGCGAGTCATGCGGCGCTCCTGTGAGGCGGGTCCTGGCGGTTCGTCGCCGCGGACCGGAAGAACGATCAACTTCAGCGCTGGGCCGGCCCCAGGCGGCGGTCATCCAGCCTGTCCACGATGGCCACCTTGTCGCCTACCGCCACCGCGTCGAAGAGCTTGATGATGTCCGCGTTGGCGTGACGGACGCAGCCGTGGCTCACGTCTTCACCGAGCCTTCCGGGGGCGTTGGTCCCGTGCAGCTCCTCTCCGGAGGTGCTGCCGTCCGCCCAGGAGAGGTCGAGGATCCGCGTCCCGAACACGGTGGCGTCGTTCCACAGCTGCCGGCCGGTGGCCTGGGCGGCGCGCTCATCCAGCCGGGTGCGGACCACCTTGAGGCCGCTCTCGGTCTGGTGGCCGCGCGCGCCCACCGCGTTGGGGAAGATGTCGGTGAGCTGGCCCTGCTTGTCGAAGAGGTAGGTGCGGTGCTCGTTCTTGACCACCACCACCCGGACCTGCACCCCGTCATAGAACGGGCTGGGGATGTTCTTCGTCTGGCCCTTCTCGCCCTTCTTCGGCGCCAGGGCGTCCAGCGCCTTCAGCGTGGCCCGGTCCAGCTGCCCTGAGGCCTGCAGGTCGGGGAACATCGCCTTCGCGTGGATCTGGAAGTTGCGGACCGCCTTTTCGGTCTGCGGGCCGAACGCGCCATCCGCGCCGCCAGGGACCGCAAAGCCCATGTCGCCCAGCGCCTGCTGGACCGCCTTCACGCCCTCGCCCTTGCTGCCGGTGGCGAGCGCCACCTGACCTGTGAGCACCCGCTGCAGCTGCCCGTCACCCTTGAAGCGGCCGTGGGTGAGCCGGGAGGGGGCGTCCTGGCCCGTCGTCGAGGGCGAAGGGGGCGTCTCCACCCGGTTGCCGCCGAGCCCGCGCTCGAGCGCCGCGAGGGTGGGGCGGTCAATCTTCCCGGTGAGGGGGAGCTTTTCGCGCCGCTGGAAGGACTCGATGGCGGAGGCGGTGCGCGGCCCCATGATGCCGTCCGGCGCGCCCGGGTCGAACCCCAGCTGCCGAAGGGCGTTCTGCACCGCGAGCACGCCCTGGCCGCGGGCGCCGCTGCCGAGCGCCGGCCAGCCGTTCCACACCCGCGTGGTCTCCGGCGCTCCGAAGCGGCGGGGGACGGCGCTCCCGCTGGAGCCAGGGCCGGTGGAGGGGCCGGTAAAGGTGTCGGTCGCTGGGATTCGCGCAGGCATGCCGAAGGCTTAGCACGCGCGGTTTCTGGCGCGCTATGGAGCGGAGACGCGCAGCCGCAGGCCCACCCGCACCGCCTTGTGGTCGCGGATGTCGTTCCAGCGCTCGAGGTTGTCCACGCTCACGCCGTAGCGCTGCGAGACCGACCACAAGGTGTCGCCGGAGGAGATGACATGGACGTTCGTGCCGGGCGCGGGCGCGGGCGCGGTTCGGGCCTTCCCGCTGGCGGCGGCGCGGGGCGCGGGCGCGCGGCGGGCGCTCCTTGCAGACTCGGCCGCGCGCGCGCTGGAGGTGGCGGCGACGGTGGAGCGGGAGGCCCCTTTGGGCACGGGGATCATCAGCGTGCTGTTCACGCGCAGCGCCCGGGGAGAGGAGAGCCGGTTGAACCCGAGGATGGCGTCCACGGTGCTGCCGTGCACCGCGGCGATCTTCGAGAGGGTGTCCCCGCGCCGGACCTCGTGCTCCACGTAGGACAGCCGCGCCTTCGGCGGCAGCTTCGCCATCGCCTCGGCGAAGGTGGGGCCTGCGCCCTTCGGGAGCCGCAGCGCGTAGGGCTTCTCCTCGGAGGCGGGCGGTGTGCACCAGCGGTTGAGCTCGGGGTTCAGCTCCTGAAGTTCGTCCACGCTGATCCCCACCGCCTGGGCGATGACGGCGAGGTCGGTGGGGTCTGGGAGGTGGACGGTGTCGAACTCGAGCGGCGGCAAGAAGTCGAACTCGTCGGGGGAGAACCCGAAGGTGGTCGGGTTCTTGGCCACCAGCGCCGCGGCGATCACCTTGGGGACGTAGTGCTGCGTCTCCTCCATCAGCCCCCGGCCTTCGATGAGCTCCCAGAAGTCGCTCGTTCCGCGCCGCTCCACCAGCCGGCGCACCCTGGTGCCGCCGGTGTTGTAGCCGGCCCAGGCGAGGTACCAGTGCCCGAGGTTCCGGTGCAGCGTCCGCAGAAAGCGCGCGGCCGAGTGCGTGGCCTTGATGGGATCGCGCCGCTCGTCCACCCAGAAGTCCTGGCGCAGGCCGTACTCGCGCCCGGTGGTGGGGATGAACTGCCAGGGGCCTGCGGCGTGCGCCCAGGAGTAGGCGCGCGTGGAGAACCCGCTCTCGATCATCGCCACGTAGACGGTGTCCTTCGGCAGCCCGTACTGCTCGAGGATGGGCTGCATCACCGGCAGGTAGCGGGTGGAGCGCGCCATCCACCTTCGGAACCACTTGCGGCCTGGCCCCTGGAAGAAGCGGATGTAGTGGGCCACCAGAGGCTGCATCTCCACCGGGATGTCGTAGCGGTCCTGTACGCGGGTGACGTCGAAGGCCATCAGGTCACCCACCGGCGGCACTTCCGCCAGGCCACCTTCGCGGTGGTCCAACTCCACGAGCACATCCTCCAGCCGCAGCCGCAGGGGATGTGACGGCCCGAAGGTGCGTAGCGTCTGAAGCAGCGCCACCGTCTGCGCGTCTTCGGCCCCCGGTGTCAGCGCCACCTCCTCCAACGCGCGCAGGGCCTCCATCTCTGCTTCGGCGGGGACGTCTTCGGGGTCTACGAGGCCGGTCTGCACCAGCGCGCGCTTCTCCACCGGCTGCAGCAATTTCAGTCCCGACGGTGGTGGCGGCAGCGGCAGCGCCTCCTTCGAAGGGAGGGACGCCAGGGGGAGAACAAGGAGCAGCGACGCGTAGATCATTGGAATTCCGGCGGAAATCGTACGGGGACGATCTCTTGGCGGTCAAACATCCTACCTGTCGTCACCCGCCGATTTGATCGCGCGCAGTAGGCGCAGGTGCGACTTCGCCCAGCGGTGACAGCGAGAGACCGCAACCTGCGCCGCCTGCCTGCCGACTGCCAGCGGATTGGGGGCAGCGGATTGGGGGCAGCGCGGCAGGTCGTACAGCTCGCCATGGAGGCGTTCGTCCATGACCTCGCAGCGCACGGCGCTGAAGGAACCTTCTGCCCGCGAGCCGTCTTCAAACGTGAGGTCGCAGCGAGCGGAGACCCTCTCGCCGCCGGAGTCCCGGCAGGGCGCCATCTGCCCTGCGGTGGCGAGCGCCTGGAAAGGGGGCGCGTCCATGGGCCTGGACGGACCTGCCGGCGCGTCCACTCCCCCTTCGCCGGGCGCGCACGCCGCGGCGCGCGAGAGCTCTCCACAGGCGTCCGCGCGTTCGGTCACCAGGACCCACGCCACGTCGTAGCGCTGGCCGATGAAGAGGACGCCGTCGTGCTCGCAGCGCGCGCGCCCGAAGTCCACGCTCGCGGGCTCCAGCGCGTGGCCGCCGACCGGTCAGAGAGGTGGCGCCGGGATCGAAGCCATAGCCCGCCGCGACGAGCAGGCAGAGCAGCACGCCCCGAGCGCCGGCTCCCCTGCGCACCCGCGCTACCAGAGGATGCTTTGCACCAGTTCGTCCACCTTCTCGCCCATGGCCTCGAGCCCGTTGGCCTTGGAGAGGAAGCCGTCCGCGCCCACCTGCTCCGCGAGCTTGAGCAACTCGTCATCCGGCAGCGAGGAGAAGAGGACGATGGGGATGTCCTGGGTGCCGTACTCGTTCTTGAGCGTGC
>CAZQVZ010000309.1:0-7270 GCA_964596895.1 uncultured Myxococcaceae bacterium | reverse complement strand
CGAAGCCCCCTCGGATCACTCCTCGGGGGCTTCTGTTGACCGACCCCCGCCCCTGGTTGGCGACGAGAGAAAAATGGCTCCCCGACGTGGACTCGAACCACGGACACGCGGATTAACAGTCCGCTGCTCTACCGACTGAGCTATCGGGGAATATGGGTGCTGAGGTGAAGCGTGAAGCGGGGCGCTTTGTAAGAGAGGAACTCCGGCCTGTCAACCACGCTCACTGACTCCGAATGGCGGCTCCGAAACCTCCCCTGGCGGGCCCTCGCCGGGCTGGCGGGCGGCCTGGTTCCGGCGCTGGACGAGACCCTCCGGGGCCACGAAGCAGCTGGAGTGCTGGGGCGCTTCCTCCGTTCCCGGCGTGACCTGTCTTCCGATCAGCGCCAGGCGGTGGCGGAGGCCGTCTTTGGCGTGGCGCTCTGGCGCCGAAGGTTGGCGTGGCAGGCGGGTGCCCTCAACGCAGACCCGCTCGGTGTCGATTCATCCGTCCTCCTCTTCTGCCTGCTGCGAGACCTGGGCGACGTGCCGGAGGAGGACGCCCGCGCGCTGGCTGGCCTGACCGCGGATGGCGCCCGGGTGCCAGCACGGCGGCCGGTGCCGGAGGACGCGGCGCTCCGCTACTCCTTCCCGGACTGGATGGCGGCCCTGCTCACGCCCCCGCTGATGGACGCCCTGAACCTGCCCGGCCCGGTCACCTTGCGCGTCAACACGCTGCTGACCACCCGCGCGGCGCTGGCGCAGCGGCTCTTGGCGCAGGGACTGCAGACCCATCCGGGTGACCACGCAGACACCGCCCTGCACATCGACACGCCGCGGCCGAACATCTTCGGCCTGCCGGAGCATCAAGCGGGGCTCTTCGAAGTGCAGGACGAAGGCAGCCAGCTCCTCGGGGCACTCGTGGACGCGCAGCCGGGGGAGGCCATCCTCGACCTCTGCGCGGGTGCGGGCGGCAAGTCGCTCCAGCTCGCAGCGCAGCTTCGCAATCAGGGGACGCTGCACGTCTTCGACTCAGACCTCTCCCGGCTCGAGCGCCTGGAGACGCGCGCCCGCCGCGCCCGCGTCCGCTGCCACATCGTCCACCGCGCCGCGCCGCCGGCCTCGCTTCAAGTGGACCGCGCGCTGGTGGACGCGCCCTGCTCCGAGCTGGGGCCTTTGCGCCGCGGTCCGGACGTGCGCTTTCGCCTTCAGCCGGAAACCTTCTCCGGTCTTCCGTCCCTGCAGCGCGCGCTGCTCGAACAGGCGCTCTCGCACCTTCGGCCCCGGGGCAGGCTCGTCTACGCGACCTGCACCTTGCGCCCCGAAGAGAACGACGCGACAGCCCGCGACTTCGAGGCCGCGCATCCGGAGCTCCGACGCTTGCGGCCGCCCGTGGACGCCACCTTCGTCACGGCCGATGACTTCTTCCGGGCGCTGCCGCACCGGCATGGCACCGACGGCTTCTTCGCCGCCGTCTGGGAGCGGGCCGCTACGGGCCACCTGTGAGCCCACAGGGGCATTCCTGAGGGTGCCTGCATTAGTAGCGCTCCGGGGTCAACGCGGCTCCTGGAGCCACCTTGGGCCCCAGGCGCGATTTCGCCCCCGAAAAAGACCCGAAATCAGCGCCGCCGCATCCGGGCGCGCTCCGCGAGCTCCCGCTCCAGCTTCTGCGTCTCCACTTCCTTCTCCTGCTCCCTCACGCGCCGCGCGTTGAAGCGCCCATACGCCCACACCCCGACGATGAGCAGCCCACCCACCGGCGACCACATCAGGACGCGCCGCGGGCCCTGCACCAGCTGCTCCGGCGCCCAGCCGCGGTCGCGCAGGCCGACGACGAGGATGGGCTTTCGCTCCTGCTGGATGCGCTGCCACAGACCGGCGACGGCTTCGGACGCATGGCGCAGCTCCGGCGGGACCTGCCAGCCCTTCTCGGAGAAGCGCCAATTCAGCCGCTCCAGCTCGGTGTGGAAGCTCTTCACCTCCGGCTTGAGCCGCGCCGCCTCGAGCAGGTGGCGGTACCCCTGCGTCAGCTCCGCCTGCGTGGCGTTCTTCCCCGCATCCCTGCCCAGCATCGCCCACGTCTGGTCCCAGTGGACCGCCGCCTGGTAGTCCGCGGACCGCCAGTACGTGGCCCACACGTAGCCGAGCACCAGCAGCGCGTAGACCCCGAGCGCCACGAAGAGCCCCCACGGCACCCCGAGCCTGGGCGCCTTCGCGGCGGCGACGGCGGGCACTTCTGGATCGGTGTCAGGTCCTTGCGTGGAGCCCATGTGGGCTCGAGTGTAGAACGTACGTCCCATGGCCATGCACTTCATGAAGCCGCCCGCGCTGCGCCGAGGCGACAAGGTCCGCGTGGTGGCGCCCTCAGGCCCCTTCGACCGCGAAGGCTTCGAGCGCGGCGTCGCGGTGCTCGAAGAGCGCTACGTCCCGGTCTACGACGACGGCCTCTTCGAACGCGCGCGCTACCTCGCCGGGGACGACCCACGCCGCCTCACCGAGCTGCGCGCAGCCTTCCTGGACGACGACTGCCGCGCGGTCTTCTGCGCCCGCGGTGGCTACGGCGTGATGCGGCTGCTCCCGTCCCTGGACCTCGCCGGGCTGCCGCACAAGCCGCTGGTGGGCTTCTCGGACATCACCGCGCTGCACTGTGCGCTGCAGGGGCAGGGCAGGGTGAGCTTCCACGCGCCGGTGCTCACGCAGCTCGGGCGGCAAGCGCACGACGTGCCGTCCAGGCTCTGGGACCTGTTGGAGTCGGACGGACCGGCGCAGGCCCTGAGGGGTGAGCGCACCTTCGTCTCCGGCACCGTCGAAGGGCCGCTGGTGGGCGGCAACCTGTCGGTGCTCACCCGCCTTCTGGGCACGCCGTACCTGCCGGACCTGCGCGGTGCCATCCTGCTCCTCGAAGACGTGGGAGAGCGGCCGTACCGGCTGGACCGGATGTGGACGCACCTTCGCCTGGCCGGCGTGTTCGAGGGGGTGCGCGGCGTGGTGCTCGGTGACTTCACGCTCTGCGAGGAGCGCGGCGAGAGCTACGGCCCGCTGGACATCCTCGCGGAGCTGGCGCGCGAGACGAACCTGCCTTGCGCGGCGGGCTTCCCCATCGGGCATGGGGACGTGAACCAGGCGGTGCCGCTCGGGGTGCAGGTGCGGCTCGATGCGGACGACGCGCGCCTGGAGTTCCTCGAACCGGCGGTGGCGAGATGACGCCGGAGGCGCTGCTCACCGCGGGCGCGCAGGACGGCACCTTCCCCGCCGCGCAGGCGGTGGTCCTCCACGACGGCCGCGAGGTCCTGAACCTCACCGCCGGTGGCGCGCGCCCAGACGACCTCTTCGACCTGGCGTCCTTGACGAAGGTGATGTGCACCACCGCCTTGTTCATGCGGCTGTGGGGGCAGGGGAAGGTGGGACCGCTCACGCGCGCGGGTGAGCACTCGCTCGAAGATCTGCTGACGCACCGAAGCGGGCTGCCGGCGTTCGTGCCGTACTTCGTGGATGCGCTCAGGGCGCACCCGGAGCTCCTGGACGCGGACTGCCCGCCCAACGTCCGCGCCATGGTGCGCCGCGCGGTGCTGGCGCGGGTGTTCGTGACGCCGGCGCGGGCCCTCACCACCCAACCGGAGGCGGTCTACTCGGACACCGGCTTCATCTGGCTCGCCGAAGAGCTGGCGGACATCGCCGGGGCGCCGCTGGATGAGGCGTACGACGCGCTCGTCGCGCAGCCGCTCGGCCTGCGCGCGAAGTTCCACCGGCTCTCGGCCCTGCCGGACGCGCTGCGCAACCCGAAGACGTCGAACGCGCAGCCCACAGGCCGCACCCGCCCGCGCGAACCTGCGCCCGGGCAGGAGGGGATGTGGCAGGACGTGCCTTCTGCACCCTCCCGGCCCGGCGAGGTGGACGACGACAACTGCTTCGTCCTCGACGGCGTCTCCGGGCACGCAGGCCTCTTCGGGACGGCCGGTGACGTGGCCCGGTTCGGCCAGGCGGTGCTGGAGGAATTGCAGGGCGCGGACCGGCTCGCGCACGCGGTGCTCTGGGAGCGCGCGCTGCGCAGGGACGTCCACACCCCCGGCTCCTCGCGCGCCTACGGCTTCGACACGCCCACAAAGCCCTCTTCCGCGGGCCGCTTCATCGGCGATGCGGCGCCCGGCGCCTTCGGTCATCTGGGGTTCACCGGGACGTCGTTGTGGGTGGACAGGGCGCGCAAGCTGGTGGTCGCGCTCTGCACCAATCGGACGTACAACGGCCGCGGCAACCTGCGCATCCGCGAGCTCCGCCCGCGCTTCCACGACGCGGTCGTGGCGCACCTGGGCCTCGAGCGCGCACCATTGGAGTGACGGCGACGACATGGCGGACGACAACGGCAACGTGCTCACGGACGTGACGCCTTCGGACATCCGGCGCATCCACCTGCTCGGCGTGGCCGGCACCGGGATGGGCAGCTTCGCCGGGATGCTCAAGGCCGCCGGCCACGAGGTCTCAGGCAGCGACGAGAACGTCTACCCACCCATGAGCGACATGCTCCGCGCCTGGGGCATCCCGGTGATGACGCCATACGCGCCTTCGAACCTGGACGGGGCGAAGCCGGACCTGGTCATCGTCGGCAACGTCATCCGCCGGGTGAACCCGGAGGCCACTGCGGTCCGCGAGCGGGGCCTGCCGCAGATGAGCTTTCCCGCCGCGCTGGGCTCCTTCTTTCTCGGGCCCCGGCACAGCGTGGTCGTGGCGGGGACGCACGGGAAGACCACCACCGCGTCCTTGATGGGCCACGTGCTGGCGGCGGCGGGCAAAGACCCTTCATTCCTGGTCGGCGGCGTCACCCAGAACTACGCCGGCAACTTCCGGCTGGGCAAAGGCCCCCACTTCGTCGTCGAAGGCGACGAATACGACACCGCCTACTGGGACAAGGGCCCCAAGTTCCTCCACTACCGGCCCAACACCGTCATCCTCACCAGCATCGAGTTCGACCACGCGGACATCTACCGGGACATGGCGCACTACGAGTCGTCCTTCCGGAAGCTCGTGGACATCCTCCCCGCAGACGGGCTGCTCGCGGTGAGCACGGCGTACCCGAACGCGGTGGCGCTCGCGCGCAGCGGCAAGGCGAAGGTCGTCACCTACCGCGGCGAACCAGGGGCGGAAGCGGACCTTGCCCCGGCGGGGGACCTCTCTTTCGGCCCGGAGGGCGCGCGCTTCACGGTGCGCGTCCACGGGAAGCCGGAGGGGACGCTGCACCTGACCATGGGCGGCAAACACAACGTGGAGAACGCGCTCGGGGTGTACGCCGCGGCGCGCGCGCTCGGGCTGTCGCACGAAGAGGTCGCGCACGGCCTCGAGAGCTTCGCGGGCGTGAAGCGGCGGCAGGAGGTGCGCGCGGAGGTGGGCGGCATCACCGTGCTGGACGACTTCGCGCACCACCCCACCGCGGTGCGCGAGACCATTGGCGCGGTGGCGGGGAGGTACCCGGGCCGGAGGTTGTGGGCCATCTTCGAGCCGCGCAGCAACACCAGCCGCCGGAACATCCACCAGACCGAATACGCGCAGTCCTTCGGCGGCGCTTCGCGCGTCACCCTGCGGGTGCCGGAGAAGACGGACCGGGTGCCCACCGGCGAGGAGCTGGACGTGGCCCGGCTCATCGGGGACCTCCAGGCGCAGGGGCTCGAGGCGGACGGAGACTCGGACGTGGAGAGACTGGTCCAGCGCGTCGGGGACGGCGCGCGCACAGGAGATGTGCTCCTGGTGATGAGCAACGGGGCGTTTGGTGGGTTCATCGACAAGCTCATTGCGCGGCTGAAGGCAGAGGGAGGTGTGTCGTGATGCGGAGCCCTCACCCCCACCCTCTCCCAGAGGGAGCGGGGATCACAGGGGCGCTGCGCGGCATCGCGCTGGCGGTGGGGCTGCTCGCGGTGGCTGGTTGCGCCCATCCGCCGCCGCCCTTGCCGCCACCTTCGGGCGCGGCCCTCTCGGACGAGCCGCTCGCCATCACCGCGCCTTTGCACGGCGGCGCTGGCAGCTGGAGCCCGGCGCAGGATCTGGGCAACGTCATCCTGCTCGACGTGTGGGCCACCTGGTGCGAGCCCTGCCGGGACGCGCTGCCCATGTGGCAGGACGTGGCAAAGGAGTACGGCGCCCGCGGGCTCAAGGTCTACGCGCTGAGCGTGGACGAAGATCCCGCCATGGTGCAGCGCTTCATCGACGAGACGAAGCTGACCCTCCCGGTGCTGATGGACGAAAACGGACGCATCGCCGAGTCCGTCCTCGAGGTGAAGGTGATGCCCACCAGCTTCCTCATCGACCGGAAGGGCCGCATCCGCTTCGTCAACGAAGGCTTCGCCGAAGAGCACCTGATGCGCTACCAGAAGCAGATTGAGCAGCTCCTCGCGGAGAAGCGGTAGGCGAACCATGACCGCCGCCGCCACGCCCACCGTCTCCGAGCTCCGCCAGACCGCCGAAGAGGCGGCCCTCCGCGCGGGGCGGCTTCTGGCGGACCGCTTCGAGGACGCGCGGACCATCGAATACAAAGGCGGCATCGACCTCGTGACCGACGGGGACAAGGCCGCCGAGGCCGCCATCCTCGAGGTCGTGCATGGCCGCTACCCGGGCCACGCGGTGCTCGCGGAGGAGAGCGGCGCGCAGAAGGGCGAGGGCTTCCGGTGGATCATCGATCCGCTGGATGGCACCACCAACTACTCCCACCAGGTGCCGCACTTCGCGGTGAGCATCGCGGTGGAGGACGCGCAGGGGCTCGTGGCCGGCGTCGTCTACGACCCGATGCGACAGGAGTCCTTCTCCGCTGGCCGGGGACGAGGCGCCACCCTCAACGGCCGCCCGCTCGCGGTCAGCGGCGCCCAGCGGCTGGGGCAGGCGCTGTTGTGCACGGGCTTCCCCTACGACATCCGCGAGCGCCCCCACGCGCCCCTGGCGCTCTTCAACCGCCTCATCGGGCACGCGCAGGGCATCCGCCGGATGGGCAGCGCCGCGCTGGACCTCGCCTATGTCGCCGCCGGGCGGTTCGACGGCTTCTTCGAGTTCGGGCTCAAGGCCTGGGACATCGCCGCGGGGGCGCTGCTCATCACCGAGGCCGGCGGGCGGATGACGCGCATCGACGGTGAGCCCCTGGACCTGGCCCTGGGAGACGTGCTCTGCGGCCCGCCCGTGCTCTACGACGCGCTGCTCGAGCAGGTCCGTCCGCTCCTGGTCGACGTGGGCTGGAAGCCGCGGGCCCCGGGCGGTCGCTAGAAGAGGCTCTCCGGGACGAAGACGATGTCCCCCGGATGCAGCGGGAAGTTCTTCTCCC
>CAZQVZ010000308.1:0-7271 GCA_964596895.1 uncultured Myxococcaceae bacterium | reverse complement strand
CCTGCCGGTAGGAAGGGTGCCCGCCATCGATAACTGCGGGTTATTGTCCCGGCGATGCTCCTCTTCCAGAAGCGCTTCCACGCAGGGTTGGTGGACGGCTCCATCCGCCTCACCTTCCGGCAGTGGGACAAGCCGCGGGTGAAGCCGGGCGGCCGCTACCGGGTCCATCCCATTGGCGTGGTCGTGGTGGACGCGCTCTCGCACGTGCCGCTGCGCGAGGTCACGGATTCGGACGCGCGAGCCGCGGGCTTCGCGGACAAGGCGGAACTGCTCTCGGAGCTCGGCCGGTTCGCGAAGGAGAGGCTCACGGCGGCGTCGCGCGTGTACCGCGTGGAATTGCACCACGGCGGCGAGGCGGACTTCGTGGGCCTGGCGCAGGACGAGGCGCTCACCGACGCCGACGTGGCGATGCTGGTGGAGAAGTTGCGCCGGCTGGACGCCAACGCAGACACGCCGTGGACGCGGAAGACGCTGGCCTTGATCTCGAAGCGACCGCACACCGCGGCCTCAAAGCTCTCGCCCACCTTCGACCTGCCGACGCTGCCGTTCAAGGAGCGGGTCCGAAAGCTCAAGCGGCTCGGGCTCACCCAGTCCTTCGAAATCGGCTACGACCTCACGCCCCGCGGCCGCGCCTTCCTGTCGAAGCGCAAACGCTGGTGAACGTCCCTTCACCTCGCGGCTTCACACGGGCGGCGGCTGGCGGATCATCTGCGCACCATGAGCGAGCCTGTGCCCACGACCATGAAGGCGGCCGTCCTCAATCAGTTCGGCGGTGCCGAGGCGCTGGCGCTCCGGGAGATCCCGGTGCCGAAGCTCGCCCCGGATGAAGTCCTCCTGCGCGTGGAGGTGGCAGGAATTGGCCAGTGGGATCCCTTCGAGCGCGAAGGTGGCTACGCGCAGCTGCTGGGCTTGACCCCTTCCTTCCCCTACGTGCTCGGCTCCGAGGGCGCGGGAGTCGTGGCGGCGGTGGGCTCGGAGGTGCGCGACCTGGGAGTCGGTGACCGCGTCTTCGCCTCCGGCTTCCTCAACCCGAAGGGCGGCTTCTACGCGGAGTACGCAGCGGTGAAGGCGGACGTGGTCCGCCCCATCCCCCAAGGCATGTCCACCGAGCACGCGGGGGTGATGTCCGGCGTGGGCCTCACCGCGCTGCGGGGGCTGGAGGACACGCTGGCGCTGCGCCCGAATGACTCGCTCGCCATCGTCGGCGCCTCCGGCGGCGTGGGACACCTGGCGGTGCAACTGGCGAAGCGGCTCGGCGCACAGGTCCTGGCGGTGGCGTCCGGAGAGGACGGCAAGGCCCTGGTGGGTAGGCTGGGCGCGGACGCCGTCGTCGACGGCCACACAGAAGACGTCGCCGCGGCGACGCGCGCGTTCGCGTCCGAGGGGCTCGATGCGGTCCTCCTCTGCGCAGGCGGCGATACAGCCAGGCAGCTGGTGGCAGCGGTCCGCAAGGGCGGCCGGGTCGCCTATCCCAACGGGGTCCAGCCCCTCCCGGAGGCCCCACCAGGCGTCACCCTGCGCGACTTCAACGGAGACCCGGACGGCGACATCCTCGGTCGGCTGGTGGCGCTCATCGAGCAGGGGCCAAGGCTCGAGGTGCACATCGCCCAGACCTTTCCCCTGGCTGAAGCCGCCGCCGCGCACCGCGCGCTGGAGCGCCACTATCTGGGGAAGCTGGCCCTCAGGGTGAGCTGGCCCGCGTTCGTCCCGAGCCCCTCGAGATCCACGAGCAGGTGCGTCACCTCGCCGCCGTCTTCGGAGGCCGACACCAAAGAGAGCTTCGGCTGCCCGAGCGGCTCGCGCGCGGGGCCCTTCGTCACCTGCCCGTCGAGCGCGAACCGCGAGTCATGGCACGGGCACTCCCAGCCGTCCTTCGCGCGGTCCACGGTGCAGCCCTTGTGCGTGCACTCGGAAGTGACCGCGGCATAGGGGAAGCCCTGCTCACCCCCGCGGGCGACGAGGAACGCGGGCAGCCCCTCGCCCGGCTGGACCATCAACACCTCGCCGCCGTCCACGTCTCGCAGCTCTTCGAGCGGGATCCGAAGCTGCGCGCCCTCCCGCATGGCGAGGCTCGGCGAGAGCTGCCGGTGCACGGCGCCGCCCCGCAGGATCGCGCAGCCCGTCCCCCAGAGCGCGTACAGCCCCGCGCCGCCTGCCCCGATGATCAACACCTGTCTTCTGCTCACGTGATGGTCGCTCACGCCCCGGACGCTACCATCCGCGCCCATGCGCCTTCTGCCCCTCCTCGTCCTTGGGTGTTCCGCCGCTGTTTCAGGGTTGGCGTGCGGCGTGAAGAGCCCTTGCGGCCCGCTCCCGGAGACCCCGTGCACCCAGGCCTGCTGCGGCGACCTCCTCGTCGAGCACCTGTGCCAGAACGATGTGTGGACCTGCCCGGAGGGCACGGTGGATATCGCCACCTGCAACACGAGCTGCACGCCGCCGCCCGCCTCCGGCGCGGTGTGCGTGGACCGGGACGCGGGCGCCTGCCTCGGCTGTCCCGCCGGCGAGCACTGCTTCTCGACCTACCAGTGCACGGAGGACGGCGACGGCGGCGTCACCTGCGCCGACACTGAGTGGGACGGCGGGAGCGCTGACGGCGGCCTGCTGCCGGATGATCGCTGCTACGCACCCTGCAATTTCTTCGGCTGCCCTTCCGGGACGAGCTGCGTGCGGGTCCCCGCCGTCTCCTGCTCCCGCGAGGCGCTGATGAACGTCAGCCTCTGCGTCCCGCCGCAGTAGCGCAGGAGTTTCATTGCTTCCGTCGCTGGTTGGCTAATCTCCGCCTCCATGACCGCCCCCAACTGGCTTCTGTACGGCGCGAACGGCTACTCCGGAAAGCTCATCGCCGAGGAGGCGAAGCAGCGCGGCCACACCCCCATCCTCGCGGGTCGCTCCGAGGACAAGGTGCGGCCGCTCGCAGAGGCGCTGGGGCTTTCGTGGCGCGCGTTCTCCCTGGATGACGCAGACGCAGTGCGCCGCGCGCTCGAAGGCGTCCCGCTGGTCCTGCATGCGGCAGGGCCCTTCATTCACACCGCCGCGCCCATGCGCAGCGCCTGCCTGGACGCGGGCGCGCACTACCTGGACATCACGGGGGAGATCCCCGTCTTCGAGGCCTCCTTCGCCACCGACAAGCGCGCCCGCGAGCGCACCGTCACCGTCCTCTCCGGCGTGGGCTTCGACGTGGTCCCCACCGACTGCCTCGCGCGCTACGTGTGCGACCAGCTGGAGATCCCCAGGAAGCTCGACATCGCGTTCGCGGCCATTGGCCAGGCCTCAGCGGGGACGCTCAAGTCTGCGCTGGAGGGGCTGCCCAAAGGCGGCGCGGTGCGACGCGACGGGCGGCTGGTGCCCTACCCCATTGGCCGTGGCGCGCGGGAGGTCCGCTTCAACGACCGCACCCGCACCGCCATCCCCATCCCCTGGGGAGATCTCTCCACCGCCTTCCACTCCACCGGCGCGCCGGACATCACCACGTACATGTCCGTGCCGCCGAAGATGGCGCGCGCCTACCGCTTCGCGGGCCCGCTCGCCCAGGTCGCGCTCAGGCCTGCCGCGGTCAGAAAGCTGGTGATGCCGCTGGTTGACCGCTTCGTGCAGGGCCCCGACGCGCAGGCACGCGCGCAGGGCCGGTCATTTGTATGGGCGCGCGCGGAGGACGCGCAGGGCAAGAGCGCCGAGGCCTGGCTGGAGACGCTGGAGGGCTACGCGTTCACGGCCGCCGCGGCGGTGCGGGCGGTGGAGCAGACGCTGGCGCTCTCACCGTCCGGGGCGCTGACGCCATCCCGGGCGTTCGGCGCGGACTTCGTGCTGCAGATTCCCGAGACCAGGCGGCTGGATACGGTCTGAGGCGGCGCGCGGCTGCGCGAATTGTTCGAGACTCCGAGACTCTGCCAGGGGGAGAGGCAGAACTGCTAGCCGTGCTGTCCGGGCTGGTCGCCGCCGATGACCTGCTCGTAGCGGCCTTCGTCTTCGTCGAGGCGTGACAGGGCGTGGGTGGCGGGGCCATGGAGGACCTCGCCCGTCGCTGCTTCGAAGCGCGAGCCGTGGCACGGGCAGTCCCAGCTCTCCGCCTCGCCATTCCACTGCACGTGGCACCCCATGTGCGAGCACACCGGCGACAGCCGGTGCACGAGCCCCTCGTGATCCCGGTAGGCGGCGACCTTCTTGCCGCCTTCACCAATCAGCCGGCCGTGGCCCGGCGGGATCTCCGCCACGTCCCGCGCCGTCGCCGGGAGCCGGTCCAGGAGGAGCCGCTTGGGGAAGTCGTGGTTGTTGACGACGAAGGCCGCCGCGGACGCGAAAGGCTTGAGCCGCTTCGCCTCCAGCAGCCGCGCGTAGGGGTTCTCCCGCCCCAACAGCGTGTCGCACAGCACCATCCCCGCCAGGGTCCCGTTGACCATGCCGTTGCCGGAGAACCCGGTGGCCACGAACAGGTTCTTCGAAAGCGGGTTCCTGCCGATGTACGGCAGCCCGTCCAATGGCTCCAGCACCTGGCCGCTCCAGCGGTAGAGGATCTCCCCCTCCCCGAAGCGCGCCTTCGTCCAGGCCTCGAGCTTCTCGTAGGCGCTCCCGGTGTCGTGCTGCTCGCCCACCCGGTGGTCCTCGCCGCCGACGATCACCAGAGGCCCTTCAGCCGAAGGGTGGGTGCGGATGTAGTGGTACGGATCGTCGGTGTCGTAGAAGAGCCCGGCCAACTCCGCGTCCAGCCGCATGGCGATGGCATAGGACCTGTGCGGCGCGAGCTTCGTCTGCAGGAAGAAGCGGTTGAGCACCACCGCGTCCGCCGCGCTCACCACCTTCCCCGCGCGCACCTCTCCCCCGCCCTGCAGCCGGACCACGCACGGGCTCCCGTCCTCCACCGCCAGGACATGCGTCCGCTCGAACACGTGGCTGCCATCTCCGTCCACCGCCTCTGCCAGCGCGAGCACGTAGCGGCGCGGGTGGAACCGCGCCTGGTGCTCGAAGCGGACGCCGCCGGCCACATCGAATGGCAGCGGCACCATGTCCACCCGCTCGCAGTCGAGCCCGGCCTCGCGCGCCGCCTTCGCCTGCCGGCCGAGGAAGAGGAGATCCCGCTTGTGCTCGGAGTAGATCCACGCCGGCATCCGCTCGAAGTCACAGTCGATGCCACGGGCGCGCACCAGCCGCTCCACCAGATCGATGGCCTCCATCCCCGCGCTGGCGATGCGCCGCGCCCCGTCCTTGCCGAACTTGCGGCGCAGGGTGGTGAAGTCCGCGTCCTGGATGGCCGTGAGGTGCGCGGTGGTGTGGCCGGTCTCGCCGCACGCCACCCGCTTCGACTCCAGCACCGCCACCCGGAGCCCCGCCTCCTTCAGCAGATACGCCGTGGTGATGCCGGCGATGCCGCCGCCGATGATCGCCACATCCACCTCGAGGCCACCCGAAAGCGCCGAGAGGAACGAGGAGTCGGTGTCCGCAAGCCAGAAGGATTCCATGCGCGCAAAGCTACGCACGCATGCGACGTCGCCGACCCCGGGGTTGTCACGCCGTCCGCAGAGCGTCCGGCCGACCGAGCGCTACCCCGCGCAGAGCATCTCGAGGTTCACCGCGGTGTCGTCGTAGCGGCGGACGCAGCCTGCGTCGAACAACACCTGCCCGGGCTCCCAGCGGATGCCGCCGTTGGCCACCGTGCATGCCTGCACCGTCCCATTCGCGCGGGTCAACTCCACCTTGAGGAGCCTGGGGTCCGGGACGTTCCGCACCTCGATGCTCTGCCGCACCGTCGCCGCCCGGGCGATGTCGAGCAGCGTCTCCCGGTACGTGGGCTGGCAGATGGACGCGAGGTTCGCCAGGGACTGATCGAAGAGCTCCGCCATGGCCCGCTGCCGGTGGCCGGGCTGCACCGAGGTGGGGCAGTCCACGTTCCGCAGCTTGCCCTCCACGACCTCGCCCTGCGCGGTCTTGTCCGCCTGCGACACCGGGGCGATGGCCGCCCACAGGACCTCTCGCAAGGAGCCGTCCGAGTGGCGCAGGTTCTTGAAGATGTCCGCGTACGTCTCCACCGGGAGCAGGTCCTCGGACTGATCTCCGCAGTAGTCCACCGCCTCATCCGTGCCCACGTGCACCTGGGGCGGCCGCACCGACTCGCTGCAGTCGTCTTCGTCCGAGACCACCACCACCAGGAGCCTCGCGCCGTCCCGCAGGAAGCCTTCGTTGCCGCCCGTCTCCAGCGGCTGCGCGACGAGCTCGGTGGCCACCGCGAGCCGGACCGCTTCGAACGGCGTCTCCTGGCCGCTTCCGTTCGTCCCCTGGCGCACCAGCCTGCGGAACTTGTCCACCATCCCCGGCTGCTCGCTCTTGAGGATGCGCTCCCCGCCGCTGTCGCTGCCGTCTTCGGTGGCGGGCACCGACCGGAGCCGCCCGGCCTGGTTGTCGTACTCGTTGTAGGTCTCGTCGCCGTTCTCGTACCGGGCCTTCTGGTAGACGGACGTGGTGACCACGCCGACCTGGAAGTCGTGGCTCTGGCCGGCGCCGCGCTTCAGTTCGGCGACGAACTCCGGCAGCTCCACCGCCACCGCCTCCTGCTCCTCGGCCATGGAGCGCGAGTTGTCGATGACGAAGAGGATGTCCGTCTTCGCCGGTTCGATGAGCGGCGCCTCCTGTGTGCACTGTCCGGGAACGGTTGAACCGTCCTGATCCACAGGGGAAATGCACGCCTGGTAGACACCGGCGCTTGCCACCAGCGCGATCGCCCTTAGGGTGTTGCGGACCAGATTCATGAAGAAAGCCTCCGACCCGAAGCGTACTGCCTTGTGTTGGCCTCCCCAAACGGAGGTGGCGGGACTCCCTGCCGGGCCATTTGATTGCTAGCTTGCCGAGGCTGCAGTAAGCCGAGCACAGGGTCGCGTGCCCCGGGGCGCTAACCCTGCAATTTCCGGGGGTTGCCGTTACGGGTGGGCACCAGGACAAACACATGTCAGACGACAAGAAGAAGGGCACAGGCGCGACGGCGATGGCATCTGCGATGTCGCCTCCAGGCACCATCAACAAGGAGGACATCCCCCAGGTCCTCCCCATCCTCCCCTTGAGGAACTCCGTGTTCTTCCCGGGCGGGGTGTTGCCGCTCGCGGTGGGACGTCAGAAGACCATCGCGCTCATCAAGGACGCGGTGAGGGATGACCAGGTCATCGGCGTGGTGACGCAGCGCCGCGCGGAGGAGGAGGATCCGGGTGCGCAGGACCTCTACTCCATGGGGACCGTCGCCCGCATCGTGAAGCTGCTGAAGATGGGCGAGGACAACTACTCGCTCG
>CAZQVZ010000307.1:0-7307 GCA_964596895.1 uncultured Myxococcaceae bacterium | reverse complement strand
CGGCAGGAGAAGGAGGGCGCGTCTTTGTCGACGGACCTCTGGCTGCGCGGTGACACCCCTTCGTCGAGCCTGCCGGCGCTGATCGCGCTGGAGGCGGCGCGGCTGCAGGGTGAAGACAAGCGCGAGGCGCTCGCGCGGTCACTGCAGCGCGCGGCGTTGGAGCTGGGCGTGAACGTGGCGCGGCCGGACGTGGCGCTGGAGCTCGCGTCCGCGCACCGCCTGGACATGAACCGCTTCGTGGCCGCGCTCAAGTCGCCGCAGACGCGCAGGCTGGTGCTGAAGGAGCACCAGCTCGCGGCGGGGCGCGGGGTGAAGGGCGTGCCCACGCTGGTTTTGGGGGGACGCTGGATGCTCTCCGGGCTGCGCGAGGTCCGCGAGTACCGCGAGCACATCCTCGCCTGCATCAACCGGCGGGACCGCGAGGATCTCGACCCCGGCGGTGACCGCGTCCTGCACTGACGCGCTCGCCTACCCTTCGAACGGCTGGGCGGCGGGCATGAACGGTCGCGCGCTGCGGGTTGCACCCCGCCATGTCCTTCCGCCCTCCGCTCCTTGCCTGCCTGCTGCTGACCCTCGGACTGGGCGCGTGCGAGCTGCAACTGCAACTCCCGGGCGCCACCGGACCCGGCCTCTGCGAAGCGCCTGAAGACGCCGCGGCTGCGTGGCTCTCCTCGTCTTCGCAGCGCGACGCGGAGAGCGACGCGCCGCTCGAGCTCGAAGCCGGTGACGACGCGCCCAGGCGCTGGGTGGTCCACTTCGAGGCGCCGTCTGGCTACGCCGCGCTGGCGCAGGGCGCGAGGTCGCTGGACCGGCTGCGGCGCACGTCGGTGGAGGACGTCGGTGGCACGGTGGTGCGGGACCTCCCGCAGCAGAACGCGGTGGCGGCGGAGCTGGACGCGGCGCAGGTCGCAGCGCTGCAGGCGCGGCTGGAGGTGCGTCTGGTGGAGGAGGACGCCAGGCGGTTTTTGCTCTCGCAGTCGGTGCCATCCGGCATCACGCAGGTGGGCGCGCCGGAGGCGTGGGCGCAGGCAGGTGCCGTGGCCGCGCCGGGGGTGAAGACCTGCATCATCGACTCCGGGCTGCACGCGCCGCATGAAGACCTGCCGCGCACGGGCGTGAGCGGACATCCCGCGAACTGGAACACCGACAGCTGCGGTCACGGTACCCACGTGGCCGGGACGGTGGCGGCGCTGGACAACGGCGTGGGGGTGGTCGGCGTGTCGCCGAAGGGCGCGGACCTGTTCGTGGTGAAGGTGTTCGGGGATGACTGCGGGTGGAGCTACGCCTCGGAGTTGGCGGACGCGGTGATGCAGTGCGCGGACGCCGGCGCGAAGGTGGTGAACATGAGCCTCGGCGGGCGCACGCCGTCCGAGGTGGAGCGTGACGCCTTCGAGCAGGCCTGGCAGCGCGGGCTGTTGTTGGTGGCCGCGGCCGGGAACTCCGGCACCACCGAGCTTCAGTACCCTGCCTCGTATCCGTCGGTGTTGTCGGTGGGCGCCGTGGACGGGCGCAACGCCGTGGCGTCCTTCAGCCAGCGCAACGGGCAGGTGGATTTGACCGCGCCGGGCGTGCGGGTGGAGTCCACGGTGGGGTTCTCCTCGCGGCACGAGGTGGCTCTCGGGAGCGTCCGGCTGCGCGGCTCGCCCATCGAAAACGCCGCGGCGACCTCCGGCGTGAACGGCGTGCTGGTGGATGGCGGCCGCTGCGAGGCGGCAGCTGACTGGAAGGGGCGCGTGGTCGCGTGCGCGCGGGGCGGCAACACCTTCGCGGCCAAGGTGGAGCAGGTGCGCCGAGCCGGCGGCAAGGCAGCGGTCATCTACAACCACGAGGCCGGGCCCTTCCAGGGGACGCTGGGCGAGGCGCGCCTGGACGTGCCGGTGGTGGCGTTGCCCGGCGCGGACAAGGCTGCGCTGCTCGCGGCCGTCGGAGACCTGGTGACGGTGGTGAACGAACCGTCGCGCCCCGGCAGCGGCTACGCCGCGTACAGCGGAACGTCCATGGCAGCGCCGCACGTGGCGGGCGTCGCCTCCTTTATATGGGGCCAGTCGCCGCAGGCCGGGAACCTGGCGGTGCGAAGGGCGCTGCTGCAGACCGCGCGAGACCTCGGGCCACAGGGGCGGGACGACCTGCACGGCCATGGGCTCGTGCGTGCGGACGCAGCGCTCGCGCAGTTGCGCAGCGGGGCCGGTGAGAACCTCCCGCCCGAGCCTGGCTTCTTCGCGCGCTGCGAGGGACTCGAGTGCCTCTTCTACGACACCAGCTTCGACGCCGAAGGCGCCGTGGCGGACTTCGTCTATGGGGTGGAGGGTCGGCAGGTGCGCGGGCTCCGGAAGCTCCGGTACGCGTTCGCAGGTCCCGGGCCGCACCGGGTGACGTTGCAGGCGGAGGACGCCGAAGGCGTGCGGGGTGATTACACGCTGGAGCTACCGGTCTTCGAGCTGGCCGCGCAGGGCAGCGGGCCGCGGGCCCAGGGCGGGCGCGAGGTGGCGCTGCGGTGGCGAGGCTCCGGTGAGTCGCGGGTGGCGGTGGTGCGAGACGACAAGCTGCTCGGGTGGGCGAAGAACACCGGTGAATGGGTGGACGCGCTGCCCGCGGGACGTGCGGGTGACGTGCGCTACCGCGTCTGCGACGAGTCCCTGTCGAGCTGCTCCGCCGAGGTGATGGTGTCCCCGCTCTGCGCAGGCTGATGAACCAGAGATGTTGGCCCATTTCCCCGTTTACCGGGAATGGGGCCACCGAGCCGGGTCCAGCCCCTGAACGGGGAAATGGGCCAACATGCCTGCCGGTCGCCGTGCGTGTCCGCGGAGGCCAACCCACCCTCCCCAGGTGCCCACGCCCCGAAGTGGCCCTTCGCGAACCCGTGCGCCATCGCCCCCGACCCGCCCGAGCGCCTGAAGGGTCGCCACCGCACCAGTCGATCCTCGGAGGGCAGCCACGCCGCGTCTCACAGGAGCGCGGCGGGAACTTCCGGGCACACCCCCGCGCGTCAGCGGTTACTCTTCGCGCCATGCGAAACACGCTCAAGCTGCTGCCGCTGCTCGCGGTGGCCTCTGCCTGTTCGAAGAACTCAATGACCCAGCCAACGAAGGACGTACAGCTCCCGCCGCCGGAGGCAGCTCGGCTCGTGACCTCCGGCGAAGCCGCCTTCACCGCCGCGTGCACCGCGGACCTCGAGACCGCGCGCGCGCAGGTGGCGCAGGTGAAGACGCTGGACCCGAAGAAGGACAAGGACGCCGTGCTCGCCGCCTACGACGAGGCGACGGGAGCATTGTCTGCGGCCGCCAGTCGGTCGAGCCTCGCGCGGGAGACGCACCCGGACGCCGGGATGCGGGACGCCGCGCGGAGCTGCGAGCAGCAGGTGGAGGAGCTGAACGTGGGCATCGCGCAGGACCGCGCCCTGTACGACGCGCTGGCGGCGGTGGACCTGTCGGGCGCGGACGAGGCCACGCGGCACTGGATGGAGCGGACGCTGCTGGACTTCCGCCGCGCCGGCGTGGACCGCGACGAGGCGACGCGACAGAAGGTGTCCGCGCTCAACGAAGAGCTGGTGAAGCTGGGCCAGCAGTTCGGCCGCAACATCTCCGAAGACGTGCGCAGCGTGAAGCTGGACCCGAAGGCGCTCGAAGGGCTGCCCGAGGACTACGTGAAGGCGCACCCGCCGGGCGAAGACGGCCAGGTGGTCATCACCAGCAACTACCCCGACTACTTCCCGTTCATGATGTACGCGAAGGACGGCAAGGCGCGGGAGCAGGTGTGGCGGATGTACCGGCAGCGCGCCTATCCGCAGAACGAGCCCGTGTTGGCCGCGCTGCTGCAGAAGCGGCACGAATTGGCCACGCTGCTGGGCTACGCCAACTGGGCCGCGTACGTGACCGAGACCAAGATGACCCGCAACGAGCAGACCGCCGCGGCGTTCATCGACAAGGTGGCGGAGGTCTCGAAGGCGGGGGCCACGCGCGAATACGAAGCGCTCCTGTCGCGGAAGAAGAAGGACCACCCCGACGCGACGGTGCTCGAGCCCTGGGACCAGGATTTCTACGAGGACCGGCTGAAGGCGGAGGCGCTCGGGTTCGACTCGCAGGCCATCCGCCCGTGGTTCGAGTACGCGAAGGTGAAGCAGGGAGTGATGGACGTCACCGCCCGCATCTTCGGCATCGAATACAAGAAGGTGGAGGGCGTGCCCGTCTGGCACGAGGAGGTGGAGGCGTACGACATCACCGAGGGAGACACCCTGCTCGGGCGCATCTACCTGGACATGCACCCGCGCGCGGACAAGTACAAGCACGCCGCGCAGTTCGACCTCGCGTCGGGCCAGGCGAACAAGCGGTACCCGGAGGGGGTCCTGGTCTGCAACTTCCCGCGGCCGGGCGAGCTGATGAGCCACGACGAAGTGGAGACGTTCTTCCACGAGTTCGGGCACCTGCTGCACCACATCTTCGCCGGCCGGCAGCAGTGGAACGGCATCACCGGCATCCGGACCGAATGGGACTTCGTGGAGACCCCTTCCATGTTGCTGCAGGAGTGGCCGAACGACCCCGAGGTGCTCGGGCTCTTCGCGCGGCACCACGAGACCGGCGAGCCCCTGCCGAACGAGATGGTGCAGAAGCTGCGCGCCTCGAAGCAGTTCGGGCGTGCGCTCTGGGTGCGCCGGCAGATGTTCCTCGCCGCCGTGTCCCTCGAGTACTACCGGCGTGACCCCGGCTTCGAGCCCACCGCGGTGCTCGGCGAATTGCAGACGAAGTTCACGCCCTTCCGCCACGAGCAGCGGGAAGGCACCCACTTCCAGCTCGCCTTCGGCCACCTGGATGGGTACTCGGCCGCCTACTACACGTACGTCTGGTCCATGGTCATCGCCAAGGACCTCGAGTCCGAGTTCAAGAAGGCCGGCTACCTCGATGCGGCCACGGCCGGGCGCTACCGGAAGGCCATTCTGGAGCCGGGCGGCTCGAAGCCGGCGGCGGAGCTGGTGCGGGGGTTCCTCGGGCGGGACTACGACTTCGAGGCCTACCGCGCCTATCTCGAGCAGTAGGCGCCTGCCTGTCTGCTGATCCGGCTGCCATTGAATGTTCTGATGCCCGCTGCGTCATTCGGCGTGCATTCGAAAGGACGGGAATGACCATGCGCTCGCTTCTGCTGCTGTCCGCGGTCGCGCTCCTCGGAACCACGGGCTGTGTCGTCCACTCCCGTGGGGCAGGCACGCACACCACCCACACCACCTACCGCGAGACGGTGTACCGCTACAGCGGCGCGCACCCCGTCCCCGGCTCGCACGACGGCTGGTGCTTCTACGAAGAGCCGCACGACCACGACTACGCGCCGGACTACAGCCGCTACACGTACCGCAACGACTACTACGTGTACTCGGGCCCGACGGTCATCTGGTACTTCGGCTACCACCCGGTGCCACACGGCGGGGACTGCCACCGGCACGGGCGGCACTCGCACCACTACCACCCCGGCTACAGCTACGCGCAGCACTACCACTACGACAACTCCAGCCGGTACTACGTGTACCGCCCCGGCAACGTGCACAACGCCTCGCCGGTGGGCGCGCGCAGGCCTGGGCCGCCGCCGCCGGGGCGAGGCCAGGTCGGCCGTCCCACGCCGCCGCCGGGTCAGGGGCACGTCGGCCGTCCCACGCCGCCGCCGGGCCAGGGGCACGTCGGCCGTCCCACGCCGCCTCCCGGGCAGAGCCACGGCAACCGGCCGCCTCCGCCGCCGGGCCAGGGTCCGGGCCGGGGTGATGGCGGTGGGTTCACGCCACCTGGCCACGGCGGCGGGAAGCCCGGCCCCGGCAACCGGCCGCCCGGTCACGGCGGGACCCCGCCTGGGCAGCAGCGGCCCGGCAACGGCAATGACGACGGACGGGGTGGCTTCACCCCTCCGGGTCACGGTGGTGGGAAGCCCGGCCCGGGCAACCGGCCGCCGGGTCATGGCGGGACGCCTCCCGGGCAGCAGCGGCCCGGCGACGACCATGACAGCGGCCGCGGCGGGTTCACGCCTCCGGGTCGAGGCAACGACAACGGGCGCGGCAACGACGATGGTCGAGGTGGCCGCGGCGGCTTCACCCCGCCGGGCCACGGCGGCAGCAAGCCGAACACCGGCGGCAACCACACGCCCGGGCACGGCGGGACGCCTCCGGGGCAGCAGCCCGGCTTCGGCGGGCCGCACGGCAAGGGCAACGGTGGCGGCAAGCCCGGAGGTCCGCCTCCGCGCGGAGGCTACGAGCGCCCCGAGCCTGCGCGCGGCAACTCCGGCAGCCCCGGCCGCGGTGGCTACCAGCAGACGCCCCCCAGCCGCGGCAACTCCGGCGGCAGCAAGGGGAAGGGCAATGACAACGGGAAGGGCAACAGCGGCCCGTCGCTCGGCAAGCCGAAGCCGCCGCCGCCCAGCAGTGGCCGTCCGGCGCCGCCGCGTCCCGGTCGCCGCTAAGCGGGCTCGAGGTGGCGGGACGCGGCGCCTCCTCGTTTGGGCGCTCGCGAATTCGCGTCTGCGCCCTGCATCTGGCAGAAGCGGGGCATGACCCATCCTTCGCGCGTCGTGTGGGCGTTGCCGTTGGTGTTGGTGTTTTCGCTCTGCCCTGCTGCTGCGAGCGCTGCGGGCTTCTACTTCGGTGAGAACGGCGGCCGCGCGCTGTCCCTGGGCGGCGCCTTCGTGGCGCAGGCGGATGACCTCTCGGCGGTGCAGCACAACCCCGCGGGCCTCACGCAGCTTCGCGGCCTCCACTTCCTCGCGGACCTGGCGGTGCTGAACCACGAGGTCTCCTTCCGCCGCTTCGAGCCCAACGGCAACGAGTCCAACCCGGACCTCTTCAAGGCGGTGCACAACACCGGCGGGCTGTTCCTGTTGCCGGTCCTGGGGCTCGGCTACGGGATGGAGCTCGGCGGGCGGCCGTTCAACGTCTCCTTCGGCGTGTACGGGCCGCCGTCGGTGGGCCGGTACGGGTTCCCCCAGCCCAACTACGCGCGGCGCGAGGACGACCCGGGCCGCTACCAGGAGAACCCGCTCGGCGCCGCCCCGCAGCGCTACGGGCTCATCGAGAACGACATCATCATCCTCTACCCGTCGCTGTCGGTGGCGTACGAGCCGCACGACCTGGTCTCGGTGGGCGTATCCCTGCAGTACGTGTACTCGCACCTGACCTTCCAGCAGGCGGTGACCTCCAGCCTGTTCACGCCCACGCGCCTGCGCGACGAGGACCCCGCGTTCGACTCTCTGGTGACGGTGGAGCAGACCGGCAAGCCCCAGGTCACGGGCATCCTGGGCGTGCAGTTCAAGCCCTCCGAGCGGCTGCGCTTCGGCGCCTC
>CAZQVZ010000306.1:0-7376 GCA_964596895.1 uncultured Myxococcaceae bacterium | reverse complement strand
GGGTCCGGGGGCTCCGACGGCGACGTCGACGGCGGGACGAGCGGCGGCACCGGGGCGGGCGCGACGGGCGGCGCGACGGGCGGCGCGACGGGCGGACTGATGGGCGCGATGCCCGGGACGGCGGGACGAACTGCCGGAGGGGGCCGCACGGCCTGCGGCGGAGGCTGGGCGCCGGGAACGGGCATCCGCTGTGGGGTGGGGCGCAAAGGCGCGGTACGCGGCACCGCCGGACCTGTGGGCGGAATCACCGGCTGCGCCACGGGCGCCACGGTGGGCGGTGCGACGGGCGGTGCGACGGGCGCCACGGTGGGCGGTGCGACGGGCGCCACGGTGGGCGGTGCGACGGGCGCGACGGTGGGCGGTGCGACGGGCGCCACCCGCGGAACTGCAGGCGGGGCGGCAGAGGGCATGGGCGGAACCAGCGGCACCCGGCCGGGAACGGCGGGCGGCGGCACCGCGGGCGCAGCGCGAGGCACGGCCGGTGTCAGGGCGGGGGGCGCGGGCGGCACCTGTGGGATCACCGGCGAGATCCGCGGGAGGGCAGGGGTGACGGTGGCCGGCCGCGCGGGCTGGGGCGCACCGGGACCTGGCGGTGGCGCCTTGCCGGGAGGCCCCTGCGGCGGGCGGTTGTTGGGCGGGTGGCCGGACTCGGACATCGGTTGCGGCTTCTATCAGGGCAGGGCGGGCATGCCGCCCACGTACGTCTTGTCGTGTCCTGCGAGCTGCATGTTGCGGTTCGCCTCCATGGACCGCTGGATGTCCGCTTCGGTGAGGCCGGAGGACAGGCTGATGGTGGTGGAGGTGCGCTGTCCGGTCTCCTGGTCCGCCGCGGACACGTTCACGATGCCATCGGTGTTGATCTCGAAGGTGACCTCTATCTTCACCTCGCCGCGGTAGCCGATGCGGAAGCCCGAGAACTCGAACTCGCCGAGCAGCTCGCACTCGTCGGCGCGGTTGGATTCGCCCTGGTACACGCGGATCTTCACCTTCTCCTGCCCGTCGCGGCTGGTGGTGAAGGTCTTCGACTTGTCGATGGGGATGGGCGTGTTCTTGTCGATGATCTTCTCGGTGAACCCGCCCACCGTGCCAATTCGCAGGGAGAGCGGGGTCACGTCCACGAGGAAGGTCTCGGTGGAGGCATCGAGCAGGGCGTTGGCCTGCAGGGACGCGCCCATGGACACCACCTGGTCGGGGTTGATGCCCTCCAGCGGCTCCTTCTGGAAGTAGTGCTTCACCGAGTTGCGGATGATGGGCAGCCGGGTGGGGCCACCGACGAGGATCACCGCGTCGATGTCCGCGGCGGTGAGCCGGGCGCTCTGCAGCGCTTCGTCGCAGACCTTGAAGGTCCGCTGCACGAGATCCATCACCATCTTGTTGAACTGGTCGTGGGTGAGGGCCCCGCGCAGGTCCATCACGTTGCCGTTGGCGTCCTGGCAGATGCCCGCGCACAGGATCTCCGCGGTGCCGTCCCGGCCCACGTCGATCTTCGCCTTCTCCGCCGCGTCCTTGAGCATCTGCAGACAGAACTTGTTCTGGCGCAGGTCGAGCCCCGTCCGCGCGAGGAAGTCGTCCGCCAGCCAGCCCATGATCCGGTCGTCGAAGTCGTCCCCGCCGAGGTAGGTGTCGCCAGCGGTGGAGAGGACCTCGAACACGTCCTTGCCGATCTCGAGGATGGAGACGTCGAAGGTCCCGCCGCCGAGGTCGTAGACCACCACCTTCTGGTTCACGTCCCGGCCGAAGCCGTACGCCAGCGCGGCGGCGGTGGGCTCGTTGAGGATGCGCAGGACCTCCAGCCCGGCGATGCGGCCGGCGTCCTTGGTGGCCTGCCGCTGGTTGTCGTTGAAGTACGCGGGGACGGTGACCACGGCCTTGCTGACCGGCCGGCCGAGGAAGCCCTCCGCCACCGCCTTGAGCTCCTTCAGGACGAGCGCCGAGATCTCCTGCAGCGCGAAGGACTGCTCCCGGACCTGGATGCGGACCGCGTTGTTCTCCCCTTCGATGATCTTGTACGGCATCACCGCCTGCGCCTTCTTCACCTCGTCGGAGAAGTAGTACCGGCCGATGAGCCTCTTGGCGGAGTACACCGTGTTCTCCGCATTGGTGATGATGTTCCGCTTGGCGGCGTTGCCCACCAGCACCGAGCCGTCCTCGAGGAAGGACACGCAGGACGCGTGGTTCAATTCGCCCCATTCGTTCGCCACCACCACGGGCTGGCCATCCTGAACGACCGACACGCAGGAGTAGGACGTGCCAAGGTCGATACCGATGGCGATCTCGTCGGACATGCAGGCTCCGGTTGGAGGGAGCCCCGGAGTCTACTGGTCGGGTTTTTCGACTGTCAATTCAAGAGGTTAGGCGTGAACGTGGGAGAGCGCCCCGAGGTTGAGCTTGGCGGTTGGGGTAGCTATTCATGAAGAGGGAGGATTGACCCGTGCCGTTCGCCGTGGGCGTTTTGACGTCAGATTCGAACCTGCTCCGGTGCGAATTGCACCGCCTGCGCGCCCAGGTGGGGCTCGGCGGGGAGGAGGAGCCCATGGGCGCGGCCTGGTTCGCGGACGGGAACGTGCTCCTGCAGCGGTATGCGCCGTCCGCAAGGCCGGCCTCTTTGGAGGGGCTGTCGGGCCAAGTGGAGAGTGATGCGCTGCTGATGCACGGCGCGTCCTTGCCTTTGGGGATGTCGCTCGAGGAGAACATCCAGCCCTTCCGGTACCGCGGGTGGCTCTTCGCCTGCCAGACCGGGCTCCCTTCGTCCGCCCGGCTGCGGCAGTGGGCGCTGGAGGGGCTGCCGGATCATCTTCAGCGGGTGGCGAGGGGCGCGACCTCCGCGGAGCTGGGCTTCGCGCTCTTCCTCGGCGGGCTCCGGGAGACCGGGCGTCCGGAGGATCCGCTGTTGGGCGCGAAGGTGGTCGCACAGGTGCTCGGGGCGGCGGGCCGGAAGCTGGAGCGGCTGGGGCTCGAGTCCGGGGCGCGCAGCGCGGGCCTCGCCCTGCTCGCCACCAACGGCAGGTCGCTCGCGGCGGTGCGGGTGGGCGAGGAGCCCTTGAGCTACCGGCTCCTCGAAGGTTCCCCCGAATGCGACCGCTGCCACCTCGGCGACACAGGAGAGGTCGAACACCGGCGGCGCGCGCACCTGCGCCGGCGCACCGTCGTCGTCGCCACCGATGTCCGCGACGCCCAGGGGTGGATCCCGCTCGAGCCCGGCACCGGCATCGCCGTGGACCAGAACCTGGACGTCTCCCGCGTCGCGGTGTGACGGCCGCGCCGGGGTTCGCTCACTGGTGCCGGCCAAAGAAGCTGGCCTCGAGCACCAGCGCCAACAGGTTGGCCGAAGCGTGAAAGAGCGTGGCGCCGATGATGGTGCCCGTCCGCTCGCGCATCCAGGCGAAGAGCAGGGCGGGGAAGATGACCGCCAGCCGCCAGGTCTCGAAGATGGCCAGGTGGCCCACGCCAAAGAGCAGGGCGGTGAGCCAGAAGGCGGGCCCCAGCCGCGCGCCGAGGAAGACGCGGCCCTTCGGCCACGCGTCGCGCAGCCGGGACTGGATGTAGCCGCGGTAGAAGAACTCCTCCGGCAGCGCCACGACCAGCAGGTTGTCCAGGGCCCACTCCCCGAAGCGCGCCGGCAGCCGGAAGGCGAACTCCGGCCGGCCCATGTACGGCGATACGAAGCGGCGCAGCCAGGCGGGCAGGTGCTCCGCGCCCTCGGCGAAGCCCCAGAACGCGAGCACGTACAGCGGCGCGACCAGCGCGAAGAGGAGGGCGAAGAGCTTCAGGTCCTGGCCCAGCGCCCGCGCGGTGAGCCCAAAGTCCGGGAAGTCCTCGCCGCGGCGCTTCATGGCCAGCAGGGGCAGGTAGAGGAAGCCCACCGTCGCCACCACCTTGGCGTGGCCGGAGGCGCCGCCGAAGAGGGCGAACGCAAGGACGATGGAGCCGAAGGAGACCGCCCACAGAAGCAGCACCTCCTGCACCGCGGAGAGCCGCGCGAACAGCCCGCCGTCCCCAGACGCTGCCGAAGGCGTCACGGCATCTCACCGGCCAGCGCCTGCGCCCGCACCGGCCCCAGCGGCACCGCCAAAGAGCCGGTCTTGCCCACCCGCTCCACCACCATCGCCACCAGGCGGCCCTTGCTGTCGAAGAGCGGGCTCCCCGGCGGCAGCGCAAGATCGGTGAGGAGGTGGGGGCGCCTGGCCGTGGCGGGCTCGAGCACCCGGCCCGCGACAGGCTCCGTCCCGCGGTCTTTCGAAGACGAAGACGAAGACGAAGGCGCGATGCCCACCAGCGGGGTCTGGCGCCGGAGCCTCGCCTCCAGGTCCACCTGCGGCGGGCGCAGGGTCTGCCCGGGCTCGAGCGGGAGCTGCAGCAGGGCGATTCGCGTGCGCGCGTTGGCGGAGAGCACCTTCGCCGTCACCTCCCGCCCGGCGATCCGCACCTTCGCTTCGTACAGGTCGACGTTGAGGGTGGAGGTGGCCACCTGGCCGTCCGCGCCGACGATCACGCCCGCGCCCCCGCCGCGCGCGCCGGACACCGCCACCACCGTGTGCGCGTTGCGCTCCCACGCCCGCCGCAGGGACGCGTGGCTCGGAGCAGGGGAGGCGCCCGCGAGCAGGAGCAGCGAGGCGAGGAGTAGAAGCGGCCGCACGACGCGGCGGAGCCTACCTCAGCGTCGGGAGCGGGCCAGTCCGCGCAGAAACGCGGCAGCGCCCTGCGTGTTGAGGACCTGGGACCTGCGCACGCCTGCACGCCTCGCCGTGAGCACCGCGTAGCGCACGTTGCCTATCTCGCGGGTGGAGTGGGCGTCCGCGCTCACCACCAGCTTCACACCCTTCGCCACCGCCAGCCGGGCGTGCGCCGCCGAGAGGTCCAGCCGGTGCGGGCTGCCGTTGAGCTCCACGGTCACCCCGTGCTCCGCCGCCGCCGCGAGCACCTCATCCATCTTCAACGCCACCGGCGGCCGCCGCTGCAGCAGCCGGCCCGTGGTGTGCCCGAGGATGGACAGGAGCGGGTGGGAGAGGGCCTTCAGGAGCCGGTCCGTCGTCTGCCGCTCGTCCAGCCCGTAGCGGTTGTGGATGGAGCCCACCACCACGTCGAGCTCCCTCAACACGCCATCCGGATAGTCCAGCGCGCCGTCCTTGAGGATGTCGGACTCGATGCCCTTGAGCAGGCGGAACGGCCGCAGCTTCTCGTTCAGCGCGTCTATCTCCTCCCACTGCTGCTTCAGCTCGTCCGGCTTCAGGCCACCGGCGTAGGACGCGGTCTGGCTGTGCTCGGTCACGGTCATCCACTTGAACCCGCGCGCCTTCGCCGCCGTCGCCATCTCCTCCAGCGTGGCCTTCCCGTCGGACCAGGTGCTGTGGCTGTGCACCAGGCCCTGCACGTCCTCTTCCCGAAGGAGCTCTTCGAAGGGGCCTTCACCCTCCAGCTCGGACGCGTCCCGGTCCCGAAGCTCCGGCGGGATGAACGGGAGGTCCAGCGCGCGGTAGAGCGCCTCCTCCTCTTCACCGCCGATGCGCAAGGCCCCGCGGGAGAGTCCCTCACCGGTGAGCATCAGCCCCTTCGCCTCCGCGCGCGCCCGCAAGTGCGCCACGTGCGCGAGGGAGCCGGTGGCGTCCAGCCAGGCGGCGCCGAAGGAGGCCTTCGGCACCGCGCGCACTTCCACGATGAGGTCGTCATGGAAGAGCCGCGCGCGCAGGCGGGGCGCCTCGTCTGATGACTCCGCCGCAGCGTGGGGCGCAGCGTCGGACTCAGCTTTGGCTGACGCGGACACCTTCGCCACCGACGGGAGCGTCCCTACGTCCTCGAGCAGCGCCCAGGGGTCTTCGGCCGCCGCCACCAGGACCGGCTCGCGTACCTCTTCGCAGGCGCGCCGGACATCCCCCGCCACCTCCGCCCGAAGGGCGCCGCGCGCGGTGAGCTGTCCGGCCAGCTCCTCCAGCGCCACCAAGGTGGGCCCCAGGAGCCACTGGCGGCTTCCGGGCTCTGGGGCCCCGTGTACGCGGAAGGCCTGCAATGCCTCCTCGAGCTTCGCTTCCGCCTTGACGCCGAACCCGGGCACCTCGCGCACCGCCCGCCTTTCCACCGCGTCCTTCAGGGCCGCCACGTCGCCCACGCCCAGCGCCTCCCACAACTGCACGGCTCGCTTCGCGCCCAGTCCGGGGACGCGCACCAGCTCGGTGATGCCGGGCGGGAAGGCGCCTTGCAGGTCCTCGAGGTACTGCGAGCTGCCGGTCTCGAGGAGCTCCACGACCCGCGCCGCGAGCTTCGGGCCGATGCCGGGCAGAGACTCCAGCCGCCCCTCGCGCGCCATGGCGTGCAGGTCCCCTTCCACCTGCGCGATGCGGCTCGCGGCGGTCTCGTAGGCGCGGATCCGGTAGGCGCTCTCGCCGCGCAGCTCCAGCAGCACGGCGATCTGCCGCAGCGCACGCACCACCGTGTCTCGTGGGTTTCCTCCCAACGCTGCCCGTTCCACCTCTGAAGAACACCTGCGCTACGCTGCCCGCGTCCATGCACCGCGCCCCCTGCCTGCTCGTCCTCCTGGCTGCCGCGCTCGCCGGCTGCCCCTCCGAAGAACCGCGCGAGGAGCCGCCTCACCTGCTCTACGCGGCGGACCCATACAGCCTCGACAATCCGTTTCCCGACGGGCGCCTGTTCGGCGAGCAGGGGCTCGAGTTGCGCCCCGACTGGTACCGGCCGTTCCTGCTCCCCCGCGCGATGACCGAGAAGATGGTCGCCATGCTGGAGAGGTATTCGGCCGGCGCGTCCGACCTCGGTGGTTACGGCAACTACGGCGCCACGCTCCTGCGCGTGTCCCAACCTGTCGCGCCGGATTCGCTCGGGGGCGTCGCCGCGCGGCTGAGCCGCTCCGGCGGCACCTGGCAGGTGGTGGAGCGCGACGTACGCGTGGAGCACTCTCTGGCCGCGCTCGAGGGCACCTCGAAGGGCGCGCCCGAGGGCTACCCGGAGTTCTTGCGCGTGCGCCCGTCGGTGCCCCTGCCTGACGACGCAGAAGGGATGCTCGTCCTGCTTCGAGGTCTGCGCACGGCGGACGGTGCACAGTTCGGCCGCGGGTTCGACTTCGAAGCGGAGGAGGGCGCACAGGACCGCATCCGAGACGCGGCCGCCGCGCTGGGAGTCCCCGAGGAGGACGTGCTCCTCGCCCTGCCGCAGCACCCGGTGCGCGCCGCCGCCACGCTGCGAGGTTTGGCCAGGGCGGCGGCGGAGCTGCCGGCGCCTGCGTATGAGATTCCGCTGCGCGAGCTTCGGGCGGACAACTACCTCGTCGGCCGTTGGCGCGCAGGTGAAGAGGGCTGGGAGACGGTCCTGCCGTGGCTCTCCCGCTGGGCGTTCACCAACCCGCCTTCGGACGTGGGCGAGGTCATCGC
>CAZQVZ010000305.1:0-7405 GCA_964596895.1 uncultured Myxococcaceae bacterium | reverse complement strand
GATGATGAGCTTCAGCACGGTCCCTGGCGAATCTATAGCAAACCGGTCAACACGCGGACAAGGCACCCAGGCGCGCGAAATAACAAGGGAATTTCGGCGGTGAGGCACGCAGCCGGGCGCAGTGTCCATCGGACGAGTGGCCGTCGAGGCCACCGGGCAGGCGTGGGCCCCTGCCGTTTCCGCTCGGATCGGAAAGCAAAATTGGGCCGTGGTATCAAGAGGTTGCCGTGCCCCAGCCCCTCACGCTCCGAACCGAAGTCGGCGACGAGCACCTGGACCTCGACGAGTTCGAGGCCCGGGTGCGGCAGGGGGATGTCTCGCCTCAATGCCTGGTCCGCTTCCCCGCGGTGACCGGAGATTCCTTCGTTCCCGCCTGCGAGCTCGAGGTCTGGCGCACCGCCCACGCGCCCCGGCGGGCCCACTTCGCGCGCGCCTTCCGGCTCCTGCGGTTCCCGTGGGTGACGGTGGGGCTCATCGCCGTGAACCTCTTCGTGCACCTGTGGAGCCTGCGCGGCGGTCCGTTGGACATGGACGCGATGGTGGCGCTCGGCGGCAAGGCCGCGCCGCTCATCACCGACATTGGGGAGACGTGGCGGCTGTTCACCGCGAACTTCTTCCACTGGGGCCTTCTGCACCTGGGCGTGAACCTGTTCGTGCTGTTCAACGTGGGCGGGGCGCTGGAGAGCGCGTACCGCAGGTGGGACTACGTGTTCCTGCTCGCGTTCTGCGGCGTGTGCACCATGGCCGCCTCCGTCTACTGGGCGCCGGAGGCCGTCACCGCGGGCGCCTCCGGCATGGTCTACGGCTGCCTCGGCGGGCTGGTGGTCTTCGGGCTCAAGTACCGGTCCATCCTCCCCGCGCGCTACCGGCGCATCCTCGGCGAGGCCGCGGTGCCGGTGGTGCTCCTGCTCTTCTTGATGGGCTTCGCCTCGCCGGGCGTGGACAACGCGGCGCACCTGGGCGGCCTGCTCGCAGGGCTCGCGGTGGCGCCTTTCTTGAGGCCGAGGCTCCTCGCGGATGCGCCGCGCTCTCCGTGGGCCCCGGCCATGCGCGCCCTGCCTTCAGCGCTGCTGGTCGCAGGTGTCCTCTTCGGCCGGCCGCTTCTGGGCGAGTTTTTGCCCGGCTTCCGCACCGAGCGGGACGATGGCTTCGGCATTTCGGTGCAGGTGCCAGGGACGTGGAGCCCGGGCGCCAACCGCTTCGGCCAGCTCGCCTTCTTCAATGGGCTGCCGGGCGCCGGGAGGGCCACCTTCGCCGCCGGGGCCATGGTGGAGGACGAGCCCGCGGACGTGCACGCCTTCGTCGCGCGCTTCGTGGACGAACACCTGCGTCCGGGCGTGCTGGGCCCCGAGGTCCTGCGGGTGAACGCGCACCCGCCGGTGCCCGCGCGGCTGGGGGACCGGGATGGCCTTCTGGTCCGCGCCCAGGTGGACGAGCCCTTCGGCCGCACCGAGCTGTTCGCGTACTTCGTGGCGCGCGGCAACGTCCTCTACCAGCTGGTCTTCAGCTATCCGGCGGCGTACCCGCGCTACGCCCGGCTGGTGGAGCAGATGGCGTCTTCGGTGCGCCTGGATGAACCGCGGGCCCTGCGCGAGGCCCGGGCGCAGGCGCTGCTCTTTCCCCACGCGAGCTGGGCCCTGGGCGAGCTGGGCGGGATGCTGGCGCGGGTGGGCGAACCCCACGTGGCGGTGGACGCGCTGTCCGCCGCGGTCCGCGCCGAGCCCTCCAACGTCCGCCACCGCGCGCTGTTGGCGCTGGCGCTCCTGCACGCGGGCGAGGTCGACCGGGGCTGCGGCGTCTCGGAGGAGGCGGTGCTCTACGGCCCGGAGGATCCGCACGCGCTGGAGGTCTCCGCGCGCTGCGCGCTGGTGCGGGGGCGCCCCCAGAAGGCGCTGGAGCTCATCCGCGAGGCGCGGCGCAAGCTGCCGTTCGATCAGCGGCTCAAGCGCGCCGAGGCTGCGCTGGAGGCGGCGCTGCCGTGACCGCGTCCACCTGTTGCCGCGCCTCGGCCGCGGCGTCCGGGCTCTTCCAGGCGTAGCCGGTCACCCATTCCTCCGCGCGCTGGACCTCACCGGACGCCAGCAGCGTGCGCACCGCGAGCCCCGCCGCCACGTCCGAAGGCTCCTGCTGCAGCGCCCTTTGTGCGTGCGCTGCCGCGTCTGCGAACTGCCCGGCGGCCTCGTGGGCGAGCGCCCAGGACAGGGGCCGGGCCAGGTCCGGTGGCGTGGTCTGCTTGAGCCAGGAGAGCGCGTGGGTGGCCTGCCCCTGCGCGAGCGAAGCCCACGCGAGCAGGTCCAGGGCGGCCGCGCGCTCAGGGGGCCGGCGGGACTCATCCAGCACGCGCTTGCCCAGCCGCGCGGCTTCGAGCTCCCGGCCCGCGTGCAGCGCGGTCCACCCTTCCTTGATGCGGGCTTCGTTCTCTTGCGGTGAGGCCTGCGGCGGCACCTTCGGCCGCGCCGCGTGCCAGGCGCTCAGGTTCCGCCAGGCGAGGAACCCGAAGAGGAGGGCCATGTAGGTCCGCTCGAAGTAGCCGGCGGTCAGCGCGACGAGCGCGCCGGTGACGCCGCAGACGAGCGGCAGCGCCCTTGCGCGTCTGGGCCCCAGCAGGTTCTCCAGCACCCGGCCGCCGTCCAGGGGCAACACCGGCAACAGGTTCATGAAGCCCCAGAAGAAGTTCACCCACTTGAGTTGCCAGAGCGCCACGTGGACGGGCTCGGGCGGGGAGACCCACAGCTGGCCGACCAGCACGGCGACGCCGCCGAGCACGAAGCCTGCGCCCGGGCCGGCCAGCGAGACGACGATGCCCTGCCAGCGGCCGACGTCGCGCTCGCCGTAGCAGAGCCCGCCGAAGGCGTAGAGCTCGATGCCGGAGGACGCGCCAAAGGCCTTGTAGGCCAGCGCGTGCCCCAGCTCATGCACGAGGATGGAGACCAGCACCACCGCCACCCAGATCACCGTCTGGTCTCGCGGCAGGGACAGCCCCATGAAGATGGCCATCAGCCAGAAGGTGGGCTGGATCACCACGGGGATCCGCCCCAGGTAGAACGACAGGCTGAAGGGACCGGGGACGAGCGCTCTCATCTTGGAAGGGCGCGCACGACAGCCCAATCCCGGCGGGGCCGCAAGCTCTGGCCGACATTGAAGAGACTGGGCGGTATGGTCGTCCGCACCGTGGTCATGAGCCTTCGAATCCTCCTTACCGCCTGTGTCCTCGCCTGGTCCTCTGCCGCCCTGGCGCAAACCGAAGAGACCGCGCAGCAGATCGCCCGCAAGGCCCGTGACCGGGGCTCCCTGAACCTCAAGGACCTCACCGCGGAGCTGAAGCTCTCCACCACGCGGAACGGCAAGACGAAGGAGCAGGTGCTCCGGACCACCTCGAAGGAGCTCGGCGGGCGCGGGCACTCCCTGGCGCGGTTCCTGTCGCCGCAGGGCGTGGCGGGCGTGACGCTGCTCACCATCGAAGGGGAGGGGGACGCGGCGGACGACATCACCATGTACCTGCCCAACCTGAAGCGGACCCGAAAGGTCGCGGCGTCCCAGCGCGGGCAGGCGTTCATGAACACCGACTTCAGCTTCGCGGACCTCGGCGGCGTGGGCGGCGAGGAGCGCCGGGTGAAGCGCCGGGCCGACGGCAAGGTGGACGGACGCGAGGTGTACGTGCTCGACGGCGACGGGGACGAGGCCTCCCCGTACGGGAAGGTCACCCTGCACGTGGACAAGGAGACCTACGTGCCGCTTCAAGTCGACTACGAGGACAAGGACGGCAAGCCCTTCAAGCAGTACCGGACCCTGAAGCTGCGCAAGTTCAAGGACCGCGTGCTCGCCGCCGAGTCGGTGATGAAGAATCTCATCACCGGCTCCGAAACGAAGATGGAGATCCTCAAGCTGGAGGAGGCCACCTTGCCGGATGACGCCTTCACCGAGCGCGCGCTCGACCGCGGGTAGGTGGTAAAGCCCCTTCCGTCGATGATGCGCCGCGCCCTGCTCTTCGCCCTCCTGCTCGCAGGCGCCAGCGCGCGCGCGCAGCTCACCATCGAGGACTGGGAGGAGCCGGCCCGCCCCGAAGCCGAGTCCGAAGCAGACGCAGAGGACACCGCCGGCGACGTTGACGCGTGGGCTGCGCCGGCCTCGGGCTCGACTTCAACCTTCACCGTCACCGCGCGGCCGTACGGGTTCGTGCGCACCCGCGGCGGCGTGGACACCCGGTTCGACTCGGCGCGGGGTGAACCGCTGGCAGAGAACGTCGTCGACCTGCGGGCCCGCCTGCGCCTGGGGCTGGACGTCAAGCTCTCCGAGACCGTCCGGGTGCTGGTGGAGGGGCGCGGCCATCACCGCACCGTGGGCCAGCGCAGGTTCGACCGGACGAAGTCCCTCTTCGAGCCGGAGCTGGGTGAGGCCTACGTGGACCTGTACGGCCCCTCCTTCGACCTGCGGGTGGGCCACCAGATTGTCGCGTTCGGGGCCAACCCCGCCTTCGCGCCTTCAGATGCGCTCAACCCGCGCGACCTCCGCGACGGGTTCCTGCTCGCCCTCCCTGATGAGCTGAAGCTCCCCAACACAGGGGTCCGCGCGCGCGGCCGCGTGGGCAAGGTGGACGTCACCGCCGTCTACTTCCCGTTCTTCCGCCCCAACAAGTATGCGGTGGTGGGCCAGGACGACGCGCTGGTGCAGCCTTCATTGGGCGTGGCGCTGCCGGTGGAGGTCCACCACAGCATCGAAGACGGGCTGCAGCCGCACCTGCTGGAGACCGAGCGCCCGCGCGCGTTTCCCTGGCAAGGGGAACTGGGCCTGCGCGGCACCACGAAGGTGGGGGCCATCACGGCCGGCGCCTCGTGGGTCTGGATGTACGAGAAAACGCCGCGGGTGGAGCTGGACCCGGAGCTTTCGGCGCTGGTCAGGGCCCAGGCCCGTGGACGGGACCCGGATCCGGCGCTGGTGGTCTCCCTACAAGACCGGGTGTTCGCGGGCGAAGAGGTGCTGCACGGCCGCTACACCCGCCAGCACCTCCTCTCGCTGGAGGCGCAGGCCCTGTGGGGCACCTCCCAGGTGGACGTGGACCTGGCCTTTTCGCCGGGCCAGACGCTCTACGACGCGAACCTGAACCCCATCCGCAAGCGGACCCTCACCTGGGTGGTGGGGGTGAGCCAGGCGCAGGACTCGCCGCTCTTCTATTCGGTGAACTACGTGGGGCTGGCGGTGCCGGACCTGCCCAGCGAGGGGTACCTGTTCCTGCTCGAGCCGGCCACCGCCGCCGGCGCGCCGCGCACCGTCTGGTTCCACGCGCTCGTCGCCGAGGTGGGCTACTCGCTGTTCGACCGGCGGCTCTCCTTGAACCTGCGCGCGGGCGCCGAGCCCATCCAGCGCTCCTTCGCGCTGGCCCCGAGCGTCACCTGGAGGGAGGGGCGCCACACGGTCGGGCTGGCGGTGGAGCTCTTCGAAGGGCGCGCCTACAGCCCGTTCGGCTACTGGAACCGGAACGACCAGGTCGTCGGCTCCTGGTCCATGGACGTGTTCTAGAGGCTGGCCGGCCTGCGCGGCGGGCGAGCTCGCGGGCGCTCCCTTCATCTGCGCACCCATCGGGGCCGGACCGAAGGTAGCCTCGGGCTGATGAAGCGAATCCTGAAGGTCCTGGCGGCGCTGGTCGCGGTGGGGGTGCTCGCCGCCGGCGGCGGATGGCTGTGGTTGCAAGCTCGGCTCGACACGCCCGCCCAGGCAGGCGGCGCGCAGGCGGCGCCGGTGGAGTTCGTGGTTCCCAGGGGCGCCTCGGCGCGCGCGCTGGGGCCGCTGCTGGAGAAGGAGGGGCTCATCACCGACGCGCGGCTGTGGCGCCTGTACCTGTGGCAGCAGGGCGGCGTCTCGCTCAAGGCCGGGCGCTTCCACCTGCGGCCCACGATGACGCTCGCGGAGATCGCCACCACGCTGTCGGGCGCGCCCCTGCCGGAGGATTCGCCCTTCACCTTCGTGGAGGGCTGGCGCCTGCGGGACACCGACGCCGCGCTCGCCGCGAAGGGGCTCATCAAGCCCGGCGAGTGGATCCGCGCCGCCACCGGGCCCCAGAACTTCACCGCGCCCTTCCCCCTGCCAAAGGACACGCTGGAGGGCTACCTGTACCCGGAGACCTACCGCTTCGTGCAGGACGAGGTGGACGTGCACGCGCTCATCCAGGCGCAGCTGGACACCTTCACCCAGCGCTTCTGGGAGCCGCACAAGGACGAAATCCAGAAGTCCGGGCGCACCCTGCACCAGCTGGTGATCATGGCGTCCATGCTCGAGCGCGAGGAGCCGGTGCCGGACCAGCGCCCCCTGGTGGCGGGCATCCTCTGGAAGCGCTTCGACAGCAAGACGGCCCTGGGGGTGGACGCCACCAGCCGCTACGAGTTGGCGGAGTGGAATGACCGCAAGGCCTTCCTCAAGCGCCTGCGGGACCCGGACGATGCGTACAACACCCGCACCCGGGCGGGCCTGCCGCCCACGCCCATCGGTGCGCCCACGGTGTCCTCACTGGTCGCGGCGCTGCGGCCCACGCCGAGCAAGTACTGGTACTACCTGCACGACGCGGACAAGGTCCTGCACCCGTCGGTGAACGCCGCCGAGCACGAGGCGAAGCGGCACAAGTACAACGTGTGGTGAGGAGCCTCCCGGGCGCCGCCGGGCGCGTGGGCCACGTCTAGGCTGCGCGGGCCACGTCCTGCGCGTGCTCCGGCAACTCCGGGGCGCGGGCGCCGGGGATGAACGGCCGCAGGATGAACGTGTAGACCATGTAGCCCCACCAGCTCTTCTGCAGCAGCGAGGGGTGGATGTGGTGCGCCACCTCCGCGTGCAGCTTCGGCGTCTGCGTCCAGTGAACGCCGGGCTTCTGGTGGTGGACCGTGTGGAAGCCGTTGTTGAAGAGCAGGGCGTTGAGCACCGGGGACACGAAGTTCCGCGAGTGGTTCCACTTCGACTCGGCGTTGGCCTCCACGTGCTGCACGTAGTTGAAGACCTGGATCATGAAGAGCGCGAACTGCTGCGGGATGAGGAAGAAGAGCAGCGCCTTCTTCCAGTCGAGCAGGAAGATGCCCAGCATGAAGCCGAAGAAGACGACGAACTCGCTGACGGCGGCGAAGAAGGCGCGCTTGTCCTTGCGCCACAGGCCGAAGACGAACGCGCCGATCTCCTTGCTCTGCGCCATGCCGGTCAGGCTCGGGTAGATCAGCAGCGCCAGCAGGTGGTTGGACTTGAAGAGCTTGGGCGAGCGCGAGCTGTCACCCTCGCGGTTGTTCAGCTTGTGGTGCACCTGGTTGTGCGTGGGCACCCAGGCGATGGCCGGGTACCCGTAATAGATGGAGATGACGTAGCTCGTGAGGAGGTTCGCCGTCCGGTTCTTCCAGATGCTCAGGTGGTTGTGGTTGTGGCTGATCACCGC
>CAZQVZ010000304.1:0-7447 GCA_964596895.1 uncultured Myxococcaceae bacterium | reverse complement strand
GGCTGCAGCAGGCGCTGCAGGAGAAGTCCAAGCAGCTCAAGGTCGTGGAGCTGGAGCTGCAGCGCTTCAAGAACAAGCCGGGCGCCGCCGCGCGCGCGGCTGCCGCACCGGCGCCTGCCCAGAGCCTCCAGCAGGCCGCGCAGGAGCTGGGAGAGGACTTCGAGCCGGTCACCGCCATCAACCAGATCCCGCAGGCGGTGCGCGCCGCTGCGAAGGCCGCGCCGCCCGCGCCGGTGAAGCCTGCCGCGTCCGCTGCCCCGGCCGCGGGTGGGACCAGGTCCGCTGCGCCGAAGCACGCGGTCACCATGGCCCCGCCGGTGGCGAAGAAGCCGGCGCAGCCGCTGCCCCCGCCCGTGGACGACGGCGGCGAGCGGACCATGGTGATGCAGTTGCCCGAGGGCGGCGAGGACGACTGGACCGCCCTGGTGGACGAACTGGACAAGTAGCCGCCCGGCCCCCGGCTTGCTCGGCAAGCGTGGGAGAAGGTAAGACCTCTCTCCCATGCTGAACGTCCGGTCGCTCGTTGGCTGCGTTTTGTTGACCTTGATCATGGCCGGCTGTCGGGACGAAGTACGCACCGTCCCGACGGACGCCGGCCTCGACTGTGGCCCCAACGAGCGCCCCCGCTTCGGCGAGTGCGTCTTCATCTGCGACCGGGACACCGACTGCGAAGGTGGCCAGCGCTGCAACGTCCTCACCGGCGTGTGCGAGCCTGTGCCGCCTGCCCCGGACGCCGGCGTGCAGCAGTTCCCGTGCACCACCGGCGCCACCCGCTGCAACGGCGGCAACGACGCGGTGGAGTACTGCACCGAGTCCGGCGCCTGGGTGGAGCAGGAGTCGTGTGACCCGGGCATGCCGTGCATCAACGGCGCCTGTCAGATCTGCACTCCCGGCGCGGCGCGCTGCGACGACGCGGACCCCGGCGTCGTCCACGTGTGCATCGAGGACGGGACGGCGGAGCGGGTCATCACCTGCTCGGGGACGGCCACCTGCACCCAGAACCAGTGCCGCGAGTGTGATCCGGAGACGCAGCGCTGCAGCCCGGACGGCACCACCCTCGAGGCCTGCAAGTTCACCCAGGACGAGACCCGGGTGTGGTCGTGGTCGCCTTCTGGGGACGGGTTCGACGGGTCCTGCATCACCCAGCAGTGCGTGGAGGGCCCGCCGGCCGCGTGCTTCCCGCCGGAGTGTCTGCCGGGCGCCACCCGCTGCGTGAATGCAGCGACCCAGGAGGTCTGCTCCAGCACCGGCAGCTGGGTGCAGATGCCGTGCGCCGGCGCGTCGTCCCAGTGCATTGGCCAAAGCTGCGTGGACAGTTGTGCGTTCGCGGCTTCGCAGAAGTCTTACTTCGGGTGCGAGTACCTCGGCGCAGTGATGGACAACGGCGTGGACGTCTACTTCCGGGGGAACACCAGTTCCGGTCAGGGCACTGCGGACTCCGAGTTCGCCTTCGTGGTCACCAACCAGACCGAGTTCCCTGCCGAGGTGAAGGTCTACCGGTGGTTCAACAACACCGAGCAGGTGGTGAAGACCCTGTCCCTGCCCGCCAACACCGATCCAGCGACCAGGGGGCTGGTGACCATCAAGGTCCCGTGGCAGTCCCTCGGAGGCTCCAGCGAGGCGCTGGGCGTGAGCGGCCGAGCCCGGTACGGCTACCGGCTCACCTCGACGCGGCCGGTGACCGTCTACCAATTCAGCCCCCTGGGCGCGGCAAAGACTGGCGCGGCCTGCTCCAGCGCCTCCTCCTGCTTCGAGTCCAGCTCGCCCAATCCGGCGTGCCTGCCGGGCCCGAACGGCAACAACGTCTGCCACTACTACTCGTACACGAACGACGCGTCGCTGCTTCTGCCCACGCACATCCTGGGCACGCAGTACGTGGTGATGACGCCGCACCACATCAAGGACCGCACCTGCATCTTCGGCTGCTCCGAAGCGAACTTCATGAACGCGATGGTCACCATCGTCAGTGGAGAGGACAACAACCAGGTGACCGTGTCCTCGAGAGCGAAGATCCGCGCTGGCAACGGGGTTACGGCCATCAACAAGAACGGCACCGCCACCTTCACCCTGAACAGGTACGACGTGCTCCAGCTGGCGACGGACATGGACGGATCCAACCTGCAGTGTGCCAGCAATCCGTACCCGTTTGCCGGGCTTGAGCTGTGCCGAGTGGAGAACGACCTGACCGGGTCGGTGGTCAACTCCACCAAGCCAGTCGCGGTCTTCGGCGGTTCGGACTGCACGCTGATGCCATTCAACGTCACCGCCTGCGACCACGTGGAGGAGCAGATGTTCCCCTTCTCCACCTGGGGCAAGAACTTCGTGGCGATACGAAGTTCTCCGTTGCGGTTGGCGAGCAACGCGTTCGCGACCGCTGCCAACGCCGGACACGACTACTACAAGGTCGTCGCCAGCTGCCCCCCATCACAGTGCCCCAACGGGACGCTGATCACCTTCAGTACGCCGCCGGCGGCGGGTGACGTACTGCCCCCCAACCGGTGCCTCGGCGGCACCTCCATCCAGGCCAACAACTGCCGGCTGGCGGGTGGCGACTACATGGAGTTCCGCAGCAAGAGCAGCTTCACCATCGGCGGGGACTACCCCATCGCCGTGGGGATGTTCCTCGCCGGCCAGAACGCGACCAGTGGAAGCGGCACCTCTGCCCCGGCCCAGGGAGATCCGTCCTTCATTCTGCTGCCCCCAGTGGAGCAATGGCGGGACTCGTACACCGTGCTGGCCGGCCCTGGCTTCCGGGACAACTACGTCGCCCTGGCGGTGGATGACACGCGAGTCGGCGAGGTACGCGTTGACGGAACGCTCGTCACGAGCTTCACGACCATCCCCGGCACGACCTACAAGGTGGCCAACCATCCGGTGACGGTCGGCACCCACACGGTGCAGATCCTTCCCAGGGCCGGCACCATGGCGCTGCCGGTGGGTGGGGTCATCGTCTACGGGTTCGACAGCTTCGTCTCGTATGGCTACACGGGCGGCCTGGATCTGGGCTCCATCGTCACCGGCATCGACCCGGGGGGGTGATCCCCGCTGAACGCCGAAGGCGCGCGCGGTGGCGGACTTCGTCGCCCGGGTAGAGGCGCTGTTGGTGCGCGTGACCCTGCAGGCGAAGAACGCCGCAAGCGCGTGTGTCGTGTTCACGCTGTAGCTGCCGGTGTTCGACCTGGCCGCTCCAGGAAAGCGCGCCGCTGACCACGGGCCGCGGCGCTGCAGCGCTGCGGTGGCGGACCTCCGGTAAGGTGCAGGTCGTGGCGACCCGAGTCGACGGAGGGCGCGGTTCGGCGAACCCGGGCGAACGAATCGACGCCAGCCCGAAGCCCGGCCGTGACGTCCGCTGCCGGGTCCAGAGACAGGCCCCTGTCGAGCTGCACGACCGACGCCTGCGGCGTGACCGCTCTGCGCAGGCCCCGTTTGCCGAAAATGGTGCCGTCGGCCGGGCCCCAGCCCGTGAACGGGGTAATGGGCCGACATGCGCGGCCAGTCGGAGAAGCGAACGTGCTCCGCCTCCAGGTGCCCCGCCCCGAGTTGGCCTTTTGCGGCCCGGTGCGGCGTGTCCCCCGACCTGCCCGCGCGCCTGAAGGGCCGCCCTCGCACCGGCGTCCTCCTCGGCCACCGCCGAAAGGAGCCTCGCCCGAGCTTCGATGCAGCGCAGGCGCCCAGCAGGACGAGGGGCGCGGCCCCGAAGCCCGCCAGTAGAAGAACCTGCACGCACTTCCGCGGCTTGCCGAAGATCACAGGCCCATTGGGCGGGTCTCCCAGTTGGCCCACGCCTTCGACGAAGATCCTCCTGATGGTGATCTGCTGGTCCGCCGAGCGTACCGGGCCGGCGACGGAGGTGGGCGACGCCGGACATGGCGCCGGCCGCGCCAGGGCGGTCAACCGGGGGCGAATTCGCAAAGAGTACGCAGTGAAGCCGCGCGTCCGCGCCGTGGAGGCCTTTCACTCCGTACTTTTTGCGAAATCCGGCGGGGTGAGGCCCCGGTGTGGGGGGGCGGGGTCAACTCGAGGCGGCAGTCCGGCGGGCTGAGGGCCTCCCTCGCCGCGCCGCCGCGCCCGAGCCGGCGAAGACGCAGGGCCCGCAGTCCCGCAGCCGCCGGCACGAAGGCTGAGCAGGTGGGCTACCCGGGACGCGCGCCCCAGGCGGGACCCAGCTTCCAAACGGGGATGGGGCCCGACGTGTGCGGAGGGCCGGCCAGTCGGCGAAGCGAACCCCCACCCTCCCCAGGTGCCCCCGCCCCGACCTGGCCTTTCGCGGCCCGGTGCAGCATCGCCCCCGACCTGCCCGAGCGCCTGAAGGGCGGCCAACGCATCAGCATCTGCCCAGGCGAGCGTGCCGGCGGGGGCGCGGGCCCATCACCACCGGAGACCCGCATGACAAAGGGCGCGGACCCGAAGGCCCGCGCCCCTGAGCTAACGAACCGGCCCGCCCTACTGCGGCTTGCTGGAGATGACCGGCCGGTTGGGCTGGTCACCCAACTGGCCCACGCCTTCGATGAAGATCATCCAGGTGGAGATCTGCTGGTCCGCCGCGAGCACCGGGCCCGCGGTGGTGCGGCCAGCCACGTTCGCCACCCGGGTGGTGCTGACGCGCTTCGCGGTGTGGTCACCGTCGTCCAGTGTGCCCGTCCCGAACCAGCCCTTGGAGGTGGTGGCGCCCATGCTCGGCTTCTCGAGGTCGAAGTTCACCGCCCACGGGTTCAACTGGAAGTTGCCCGTCTGGCCCGTGACCTCCCGCCCGGCGAGGAACGCCAGGGTGATCCGCCCCTTCTTGTCGATGGCCAGAGAAGGCGAGCCCGCCACCCACTTCTGGGCCGTCGTCTTCTCCGGCATCACCGGGTAGGTGCCCGCGCCGGTGCTGTAGAAGATGCTGAGGTCCGGGCCCGTTGACCAATTGCCCGTCACGGGGTTGTACATGGACACGTACACCGTCCGCTGGCCCTCCACGCCATGAATGGGCTCGTTGGAGGCGAAGGCGGCGACCGCGCGTTTGGTCGCGGGATCAATCACCACCGCTGGCCGGCTCTGCTCGGTGGAGGGCGCCGCGAACCCCTGGACGTTCTTCGGTGCGGTGAACACGCCGCCCGAGGTCGGGGTCCGGCTCACCGCGAGGATGTGGCCGGGATCGTTGCCACCGCCGCTCAGCGTCCGAGTGGTGGTGAAGAGCACGTGGGCCATGAACTCCGACGGCGCCGTCGCCACCGCGAGCTCGCGCGGCGAGAAGTACGTGGCGTCACTCTGGAACACGGTCTCCGGCCCGGCGATGACCTGCAGGTCCTTGTTCACCGTCCACACGCGCACCCTGTCCCCACCTTCGATGGCCGCGACGAGGGCCATGCCGTCCTGCCAGGGGGCGATGGCGCAGTCGAGGATGGGGTCCGCGAATCCCCCGTCCGCCGGCAACTCGTTCACCAGGTCCACCACGCCCGGCCGGAAGCTCTGGCCGAGGTTCTCGCTCACGCGCACGCGCACGCCGGAGATGGACAGCGCGCTGTAGCAGGCGAAGACGGTTTCGCTCTGGGGCTCATACGCCAGCCGCGGGTAGCGCCCGGACGGATCCACCGGCACGCCCTTGAAGGTCTTGCCGCGGTCCTGCGTGTAGTAGCCGAAGATCTGGTTCTCCTGCTCCATCAGCATGAAGGCGCGCGCCGTGTCGAACGCGACCATGGTGGGCGAGTTGGCCGGGAAGTCGGAGACCCGGCGGTCCGCCGAGAACTGCGGCGCCCCGGTCACCACCGACACCAGCTCGGAGATGAACGGCCGCGGCACCTCCTGCACACCCGCGTCCGCCACACCGGCATCCGCCATCCCGGCGTCCGGCGTCACCACCCGGATGCACAGCCCCGGGCCTGCCTGGCAGGTGTAGCCGGCCGGGCATTCGTCAGGGCTCGAGCAGGCCTTCTCCACGCAGCCCGCGGCGAGGTCACAGATCTCCGTGGTGGGGCAGTCGAACATGTCGTCACACAACGGCATCCCAGCGTCCATGCCGGCGTCCGGCGTCTCGACGACGCCCATGGTCACCTCGCCCTCCGAGGTGTAGCCGTACACGAAGAAGTTCCGGCGCTCGTTGGTCTCCGCGGTCTGGGTCGAGTACCGCTTTGCAGGCTCGGTGAGCTGCTGGGGGTCCAGGGGCAGGTCCGCGGCGTTGGAGGAGTAGATCTCCCAGGTGCTCACCGGCCCGTTCTGCGACTGCGTCCAGGCCAGGGCCATGGTGGTCTCGTCCGCGGCGGCGAAGAGGTCCAGCGCGCCCAGGTCCTCGGTGTCCGGCTGGGGCCCTGCGTCCACGCCGGGCTCCTCACCGAGCCTTGGCTCCTTGCCATCGAAGAACGCGTCCTTGCAGGACTGCGAGATGCCGTGGGCGCCAGCGAGGCACGCGTTCACCGCGTCGGTGTAAGCGGTGTCGCCCAGGGTGCTGCACATCTCCAGCTTGTCCCAGCAGTCCACCGCCGTCTCCAGCGCCTTGCGGTCCGCGCCGTTGCAGGAGGTCAGCGCGGCGGCGCATCCATTCGGCGCGGTCAGGGCGCGCTCGGGCAATTCAACGGTGCACAGCTGGCTTCCGAACTGGGGCGAGAAGGCGTCGTTGAGTTCACACGCGCGGTTCGTCAGCTCTTCTTCTGGGGTGCCACCGGAGCACCCCGTGAAACTCATGGCGGCGGAGGCCGCGACGGCGGCGGCAATAAGCAGTTTCGAGCGCATGACCCTTCCAATGGTTCCGGCCCCGCCGGCTCGCAGGGGCTGAAATGACGCGGGAGTCTCTACCGAACGACGGTCCCCTGCAATCGCAAGCTGGGCGAAGAACCTGCGTCTTTACCGGAGGATGCGCGCGCTTCGCCTACCCCTACATCGACGCGGGGTGATGCGTGCCGGCGGAGGGCCAGCCGGACATGGCCCGGGCCTCCCGCCACAGATCGCGCAGGTGGATCTGCCCCAGGAGCCGGAACGCGTTGGGGCGCTCGCCTGCCGCCGCCTGCGCCACGCGCCATTGGTTGGCCCACGCCCGCCAGAGGACCCAGCAAAAGAGGAAGAGGAACCCGCCGGGCATCAACGCCACCGCCACCGTCACCGTCATCTTCATCCACGTGGCCATCACCCCGAGCACCTCCGGCCTACAGCTCTATTCAAGTTTCGTGCGCCTGCACGTGACATCTCGGCGACAGCCAAATTCACAACGAATCCCTGCACTTGCCGCCGGCCAGCCCCCGCCCCGACACGGATGTCGTAGGCCCGGCGCCGGCGGGCAGGGCAAATTTGCCGCGGTGGCCCCTTCGGCCCATGTAATTTCCGCGGGGCATGAGCGCGCCCAACCCCACCGCCACCCCTCTCGCGGACGTCGCCGCCGCCTCCCGCGCGCTGGAGGGCGTGGGCTATCTGCCGTCGCAGGAGATCGCCACCAGCGTCTTCCTCGCGGACCGGATGGACAAGCCGCTGTTGGTGG
>CAZQVZ010000303.1:0-7450 GCA_964596895.1 uncultured Myxococcaceae bacterium | reverse complement strand
GACCTCTCCAGCGGCGACCGGGAGCGAGATCCACACGCGCCTGAAGACTTGCGCTCCCCCCCGCCCCTTCGCGGGCCCGCCCCAGCCTCCACGAAGCCTCAGCGTCCAGCCCTCCGGGATGGCCGCGTGCACGTCGAGGCCTGACCCCGACCCCCGTCTCCCACTTCCTTCTGTCCGGAGCCCCGCATGATCCTCCCCGCTGGCCATCCCCCCGGCATCACGCCCACCGCCGCCGCTGCGACGAAGGGCGATGGCGCGCTCGGCAAGGACGACTTCGTCCGGCTGCTGCTCTCCCAGATGTCGCACCAGGATCCGACCTCGCCCATGGACAGCCACGCCTTCGTGGCGCAGCTCGCGCAGTTCGCGAACGTGGAGCTGTTGCAGTCCACCAACAGCCGCCTCGAGGCGCTGCTGGTGGCGCAGACCGCCGCGCACCAGACGGGGCTGTCCACGCTCGTCGGCCGGGAGGTCTCCTGGCGCAGCGACGCGGTCACGCTCGAGGACGGCGCGGCGCAGCTCTCCGGCCGGCTGTCAGGCGCGGCAAGCGAGGTCACCGCCGTGGTGGTGGATGCCTCCGGCAAGGAGGTGCGCAGGCTGCAGCTCGGCGCGCAGCCTTTGGGCCCGCTCGCCTTCACGTGGGACGGGAGGGACGACCAGGGCGCGCGCCTGCCGGATGGCCCCTACACCGTCCGGCTCACCGCGCAAGCCCAGGACGGCAGCGCCGTGGCCGTGGAGGCCGTGGGCCGCGCGCGCGTCTCCGCCGTGGCCTTCGACAAGGGCTACGCGGAGCTCATCGCCAACGGCCTGCGGATCATGCTCGGCGAGGTCGTGGAGATCCGCGACCCCACCCTCCCCTGATGTCCCCCGACGTTCCCTCTCTGCTTTCCCCTCTCCCCGAAAAGCGAGTCACCCGATGAGCCTCCTGACCTCCCTCTACTCCGGCACCAGCGGCCTGCAGGCGAACAGCCTGGAGCTGTCGGTGATCGGCGACAACATCGCCAACGCCAACACCATCGGCTTCAAGTCCGGGCGCGCCGCCTTCGAGGACGCGCTGCAGCAGTCGCTCATCGGCGGCTCGGGCGGGATGGGCCTCGGCACGAGGCTCCAGACCATCCAGCGGATCATCACCCAGGGGGCGCTCACCAGCACCGGCCTGGCCACCGACCTGGCGCTGCACGGGCCGGGGACGTTCGTGGTGCGCGGACAGCACGCCGGCCAGGAGGGCACCTTCTACACGCGCGCCGGCCAGTTCACGTTGAACTCCGACGGCTTCCTCGTGACGCTGGAGGGGCTGCGGGTCCAGGGGTTCTCCGCCTCACCCACCGGCGCGGTGGGCGGGACGCTGGGGGACCTGCGCATGGGTGATGCGGCGGCGCTGGCGCGGGCCACGGGCGAGGTGACCTTCAAGGGGAACCTGCAGGCGGACGCCACGGTGATGCCCGCCTGGAGCGCCGCGGATCCCTCCGGCACGTCCAACTTCTCCAGCACCGCCACGGTCTATGACTCGCTCGGCAAGGCGCACACGGTGGACGTGTACTTCCGCCGGACCGGGACGGGGACCTGGGAGTGGCACGCCCTCACCGACGGCGCGGGCGTGCAGGGCGGAGCGGCAGGCACCCCGCAGGAGGTGGCGTCCGGCGCGCTCACCTTCGACGCGGAGGGGCGGCTGACCACCCATACCCAGTCCTCCAGCTTCAACCCCGTGGGCGCGGTGCAGCCGCAGCCCTTGTCCTTCAACTTCGGGGACCCGACGGACGCGGGGGGCACCGGGCTCGGTGGCCTCTCCGGGTTCGCCGGCACATCCGCGCTGAGCTTCTCCTCGCAGAACGGCTACGCGTCCGGCTCGCTGGCCAACATCCGCTTCGAGGCGGACGGCACGGTGATCGGCGTCTTCACCAACGGCCAGTCGCGGGCGCTCGGGCAGGTGGCGGTGGCGGACTTCGCCGCGCCGGACAAGCTCGAGCGCATTGGCGGGAACCTGCTCGCCCGGACCCCGGGGGCGGGTGACCCCAACGTCGGCGCGGCGGGCTCGGGCGGGCGGGCAGGCATCGTGGCCGGCGCGCTCGAGCAGTCCAACGTGGACCTGGCCACCGAGTTCGTCCGGATGATCGCCGCCCAGCGCGGCTTCCAGGCCAACTCCAAGACCATCACCACCGCGGACCAGCTGCTGGCGGAGCTGATGACCCTCAAGCGGTGATTGAAGAGCCGGCGTGGGCGGGCCGAAGAGGACCAGAGGCCCCACGATGATCCCGCTCACCCGACTCGACGGCGCCACCCTGGTCGTCAACTGCGACCACATCCTGTACGCCGAGCACACCCCGGACACCGTGCTCACCCTCAGCTCCGGGGCGCGGCTGATCGTCCGCGAGCCCTTGCAGGAGGTGGTGGAGCGGGTGGTCAGCTTCCGGCGGCGCGCGAAGCCCCCCGTCGTGGTGGGCCCGCCGCAGCCGCCCGAGGGCGCGGAGGTGGTCGGTGGATAAGGCCACGGTCATCGGCCTCGTGGTGGCGATGGGCGCCATTCTCGGAGGCCAGGCGCTGGAGGGCGGCCACGCGGGCTCGCTGGTGCAGCTCACCGCCGCGCTCATCGTCTTCGGCGGCACCGCTGGAGCGACCATGGTGGCCTTCCCCATGGGGGACCTCAAGCGGGGGCTGCAGCTGAGCCGCGCGGCCCTCACCGACAAGAAGTCGGACACCCCTGCGCTGGTGTCCGAGCTGCTGGAGCTCGCGGCGGTGGCCCGGCGGGACGGGGTCCTCGCGCTCGAGGCGCGGCTGCCCGAGGTGAAGGACCCCTTCTTGCGCCGCGCCCTGCAGTTCGTGGTGGACGGCGTGGACTCCAACCTGGTGCGCAGCTCGCTGGAGACCGAGGTGGACGTCGAGCACGACGAGAACACCGTGGGCGCCAAGGTCTTCGAGGCCGCCGGCGGCTACGCCCCCACGGTGGGCATCCTCGGCGCCGTCCTGGGGCTCATCCACGTGATGGAGAACCTGGATGATCCGTCGAAGCTCGGGCCCGGCATCGCCGTGGCGTTCGTGGCGACGGTGTATGGCGTGGGCGTCTCCAACCTGGTGCTCCTGCCCATGGCCACCAAGATCAAGCGGCGCCTGGGGACGGAGCGGGAGCGCAAGAACCTCATCCTCGAAGGCGTCCTCGCCATCCAGGAGGGCATCAACCCCCGCATCCTCGAGGAGCGGCTCAAGGGCTTCACCCCCGGCCACAGCGTGGCGAAGGGCCCACCCGCGCCCGGCGCGCAAGGCCAGGGCGCGGCCCCAGCCGGGGGCTCCGCCCGGAGCGCCGCGTGAGCCGCCGCCGCCAGAAGCATGAGGAGCATGAGAACCACGAGCGCTGGCTCGTCTCCTATGCGGACTTCCTCACCCTGCTCTTCGCGTTCTTCGTGGTGATGTACTCGGTGAGCAAGGTGGACACCCAGAAGATGATCCAGGCGAGCGAGAGCCTGCGCTGGGCGCTCAGCTTCGAGGGCACCGGCGGCGTGGGGAAGCTGCCGCTCTTCCAGGGCCCCCCCACCGACGGGGGCTGCGCGCTCTCCCTCTCCAGCGGGAGCAACGGCCTCACCCCGCGCGAGAAGGTCGTCGAGCAGGTCCGCGTGGAGCTCGAGAAGCGGCTCTCCGGCATGCTCCACAAGCAGGAGGGCGGCGTGGCGCTGGTGGTCGAAAACGGGCGGCTGGCGGTGAGGCTGACCGCGGCCCGCTTCTTCGACCCAGCCCAGGCGGCCCTGCGGCCGGACGTGCTGCCGCTGCTGGACGCGGTGGCCCGGGAGCTGCGGGAGTATGGCTGGCCTGTGCGGATAGAGGCGCACACGGACGAGCAGGTGCTCCGGTCCGGCAGGTTCCGGGACAACTGGGATCTGTCGGCGACGCGCGCGGCGACGGTGGCCGCGTTCCTGGAGCAGGCGCACGGCTTCCCGCCAGAGGACCTCACCGCGGCAGGGATGGGCGCCGCCCGCCCCGTGGCCCCCAACGACACCGCGCGCGGCCGCGAACAGAACCGCCGGGTGGACCTGGTCCTGGAGCTCCCGCCTGGCTCCGCGCTCGACGCGGCGGCGCGTTGACGGCTGGCAGGAGCGCCGGGTCAGTCCCCTGACGCACGGCGCTTTGGGACCGACAGGCTTCTGACGCGCCCGGGCCCCGCGGCGGACGCTCGCCACTCGGCCGCCGTTGGATTCCGGCAGGGCACGCGGCTTGCTCTGGGCGGGCGGAGCATGTCCGCACCTGCCACGCCGTCCTCCAGAAGCCCCCTGCTTCCTGTCCTGTTGGGGCTCAACAGCCTCCTGCTGATCGGCCTGCTCGCCGTGGTGCTCTTGCGCGGGGGCCCGGCGCCGGCCGCGACCTCGGCGGAGGCAGCGGAGGTGCAGGCGCCGGCCGAGGGCGCGGGGCCCACCGTCAAGCTGGCGGACTTCGTGGTGCGCCTGCGCAACCCCGAGGTGGATCGCTTCGCCCGGCTCTCCTTCGAGCTGGAGCTGGCGAACGAGGCCTCCCGCGGCCGCCTGACCGAGCGGATGCCGCGGGTGCGGGACGCGATCATCGCCTACCTGTCGGACCGGACCCTGGAGGAGCTGCGCGGAAGCGAGGGGCTCGCGCGGGCCAAGTCCGAGCTGCTGGTGAGGCTCGCCGAGGTCCTGCCGCCCGGCGATGTGCGCGCCCTGTGGGTCACCGACTTCGTCGTGCAGTGAGGGAGCGAAGGCCCATGTCCGCCACCCTGAACGCCGACGAGATCAACGCGCTGATGAGCGCCATCCAGGAGGGCCGCGTTGGCACTCCGGAGCCGCAGCGCAACCACCGCCAGACGGTGGTGGCCTATGACCTCACCAGCCAGGAGCGGGTCATCCGCGGGCAGATGCCCACCCTGGACGCGCTCAGCGAGCAGGTCGCGCAGGCGTTTGCCATGGGGCTCTCGGGCCGCACCCGGCTGCCCCTCCGGGGCACTGCCTCCGCGGCCACCCTGCTCCGCTTCGCGGACTTCAACGCCATGCTGGCGCCGCCGGCCACCGTGGCCCTGCTCAGCCTGGGGCAGGGCATGGGCCAGGCGCTGCTGGTGCTCGAGCCGGGCCTGGCGGATGCGCTGCTGGCCGCGGCGCTCGGGGACCGCGCGGGCACGCGGGCGCATGCGGAGGGCAGTGACCCGCGGCGGGATCTGACCTCCGTGGAGCGGCACGTCCTGCGCCGGCTCCTGGGCGTGTTCACGGACGCCATGGGGACCGCGTGGGCGCCGCTGCTTCCCTTCGCGCCGGAGGTGCTCCGCTTCGAGCCGGATCCGCGCCTGGCGGGGATCGCCCCCGGGAACGAAACCGCCGTCTTGTGCACCTTCGAGCTCTCCGGCGCCTTCGAGGGCCGCCTGCAGCTCGGCCTGCCCTGGAGCGCGCTCGAGCCCGCCCGCAAGCAGCTCAGCTCGCCGCCGCGCGCAGACGCCGCCGGGGACGCGCGGTTCGTGCAGGCGCTCGCCGCCGAGCTGACGCTGGTGGAGGTCGAGGTGCGCGCCCTGCTCGGCTCCGCCACCCTGGACCTGGAGCGGATCATGGCGCTCGAGGTCGGCGCGGTGATCACCCTCGACGTCGGCGAGGACCAGCCGGTGCCGGTGCTCGTCCAGGGCCGCGAAAAGCTCCGGGGTCATCCGCGCGTCCAGGGCGGCGCCATGGCCCTCGTCGTGCAGTCCGGTCCCTCCGCCCCCCTCTCCGCCTGAGCTCCGCACATGTCTGAAGACGCCGCCATCGAAGATTCGCCCCGCAAGCTGGACCTCCTGCTCGACGTGCCCCTGCAGATCTCGGTGGAGCTCGGCAAGACGAAGATGACCATCCAGGAGCTGCTGGCGCTCGCGCCCGGCTCCGTCATCGAGCTCGACAAGCTCGCAGGCGAGCCGCTGGACGTGGTCATCAATGGCCGGCTCGTCGCCCGCGGCGAGGCCGTGGTCGTCAACGAGAAGTTCGGCGTCCGGATCACCGACGTGGTCAGCCGCGCCGAGCGGATCGCCCGGCTGCGCTGAGGAGCCCCCCCCCATGCTCTCGTTCATCACTGCCGCGCTGCTCGCCACAGGTCCCCTCGGCGTTCCGCCTCCCCCCCAGACGCACGCCGAGCCCTCCGAAGACGTCCGGGCGCCTGCGCCGCGGACGGATCCGCTCCTGGCCGCGGCGTTCGGCGCAGGAGAGGTCGCAGGCGCCGTGGCGCCGCCCGCGCCGGGGACAGGCGCGCCCCTGCGCACCTTCGGCCTCGCGCTGGGGCTGGCGCTGGCCGCGGGCGGCGCCGCGCTGTGGGCCAGGCGCCACCGCCGCCGCGCGCCCGAGGTGCCGCTGCTGCAGGTCCTCCAGGTGCAGCGCGTGGGCCCCCGGCAGTCGCTGGTGGTGGCGAAGCTCGGCTCACAGACGCTGGTGCTCGGCGCCACCGACGGCGGCATCCAGCTTCTGTCCACGCGCGAGACGGGCGCGCCCACTCCCCGCCCCACCCCGCTTTCGACCGGCGCCCCGCCCGCGCGCTCCGGGGGCCGCGAAGCTGCGGCGCTCTTCGAGGTCGCGCTCGGGCAGGCGACCGAAGATCAGGAGCTGCGCGAGAAGCTGGCAGTCCGGCGGACGGCGTCGTGAGCTTCGGGATTCTGGCGGTAGGCACGGCGGTGGCGAGCGCCGTGGCGGGCTCGGACGGGGGGCTGGACGGCGGCCTGTCGGTGAACCTCGGCGGCGGCTCGACGGCGGTGAAGCTGTTCCTGCTCCTCACCGCGCTGTCCTTCGCCAGCGGGCTGCTCATCAGCGTCACCGCGTTCACGCGCATCGTCATCGTCCTGTCGTTCCTGCGGCAGGCGCTGGGCACGCCCCAGCTGCCACCCAACCAGGTGGTCCTGGCGCTGTCCCTGGCGCTGACCGGCTTCGTGATGGCGCCCACCGCGACCCGCGTCTACGAGGGGGCCCTGGGGCCCTACCTGTCCGAGACCCTGCCCGCCGAAGAGGCGGCGGTGCGCGCGGCGGCGCCCATCCGCGAGTTCCTGCTCACCCACACGCGCCCGGAGGACCTGCGGCTGTTCTACGACATCGCCCGGGCGCCGGCGCCCGCGCAGCCCGAGGACGTGCCGCTGTCCATCGCGGTGCCGGCCTTCATGGTCTCCGAGCTGACCACCGCGTTCCGGATGGGGCTGTACCTCTTCATTCCGCTGCTCCTCATCGACCTGCTGGTGGCCACGGTCCTCATGTCCCTGGGCATGATGATGGTCCCGCCCACGCTGGTCTCGCTGCCCCTGAAGGTGGGCGTGTTCGTGGCCGCGGACGGCTGGCACCTGGTGGTGGGCTCGTTGGCCCGGAGCTTCGGCGGATGAGCCCGGAGGTACCGGCGGCGCTGATGCGCGAGGGGATGATGCTCCTGGCCACGGTGGGCGCGCCGGTGATGCTCGCCCTGCTCGGGGTGGGCCTGCTCGTGGGCGTGCTGCAGGCCGCCACCCAGATCAACGATCCGGCGG
>CAZQVZ010000302.1:0-7493 GCA_964596895.1 uncultured Myxococcaceae bacterium | reverse complement strand
ACGCGCTGGAAGTCCTCAAGACCTGGAGACTCCAGAGGCCGCTCGCCCGCAGGAGTCTCGGAGTCTTGAGGAGTCCGCGCGGCCGCGCGCGGGAGCCCCCCTTCCGCACATCCACGCCGGCCAGCCGGTACCCTCTCCGCTCGCGCACGCGCTGGAAGTCCTCAAGACCTGGAGACTCCAGAGGCCGCTCGCCCGCAGGAGCCTCGGAGTCTTGAGGAGTCCGCGCGGCCGCGCGCGGGAGGCCCCCCGTCAGCCCTCGCAGGCCGTCCCAGGTGGAGGCCGGGAGGGACCTTCACCGCCGGGCGAGGGTGAAGGCCACTGACCCCGCTATCCGCGCAGCGCCGGCAGATCTCCGCTCACCTCGCCCAGGGTGTTGGTCTCCACGCCCACCGCCTTCATCGCGGTGATGAGCACCTGCGCGGGGTGCTTGCCTTCGGCCACCACGTGGCGTCCGGGCTGCAGGCCTCCGGCGCGCCCGGCGACGAGACACGCCATCCGCTCCGAGGAGTGCGAGCTGTTCTGCTTCCCGCTCGACGGGTCGTAGCCGTGGCCGCCTTCGTGGAGGAACACCACCGCCATGTTGTCGAGCATGTTCCCGCTCACGTCCGGCGTGTCCCGCAGCTTCGCCAGGAGGTACGCGAAGTGCTTCATGTGCCAGGCCTGCGCCTTGGCCATGGCCAGCGTGCCCTTGCCGGAGTGGCCGAGCTCGTGGAGGTCATCCGCCACGCCGATCAGCGGGTGCATGTTCAGGTGCGACTGGAACATCGTGAACTGCAGCGTGGCCACGCGGGTGAGGTCGCAGGCGAACGCCATGTGGAGCAGGTCGCAGAAGACGCGCGCGCGCTCCTCTTCGTTCGAATACCCGTTGTTGGTGGTGAACTGCCCATCCGGCTGGTTCCCACCGAGCGGCGGGTCCTCGCCCGGATCCGCGGGCAAGGCGCAGATGCCTTCGGCCGCGGGCGGCAGGTCCGCGATGCGCAGCTCCAGGGCGCGGATCTCGTCGAAGTGGCGCTGCAGCCGCAGCTTGTCTTCGCCGCCCACCTCCTTCATCAGCCGCTGGGTGTTCCCGCGCACCAGGTCCAGGACGCTCCGCCGCGAACGCAAGAGCAGCTCCTTCCGGGCGCGCACGGCGGCGTCTTCGGTGGGCGGGCTGAAGTTCCCGAACAGCGAGGAGAAGGCCTGCCGGGGGCTCACCGTGGAGGGGATGCCGACGATCTTGTCGGTGGAGTCGCGCTTGTAGGAGATGAGGTCTCGCCCATACGGCGCGGACACGCTCAGGTACCACGCGGCCTGGATCCGGTAGACCAGCGACTGGAACGGCGTGGGGTTGCCGAAGGCCTCCGCGACGATCTGGTCGCTGGTGGGCCCGTAGCACCGCGCCGAAGAGGATGACGCGCGCACGCCGGCGAGCAGGGGGCTGGCGGTGGAGACGTGGAAGTCATCCGGCCTGCCGCCTGCGGGGATCTGCCCGGCGTTCTCGTACGCGGTGGGGATCTTCAGCCCCGAGACGACCGTCACCTCGTCCTTCACGCCGGCCAGGGGCGCCAGCGCGGACTTGAGGTCGTAGTCAGCGCCGACCTTGTTGGGCACGTAGTCGTCGTGGAGCGGGTCGTTGTCCGCCCCCATGGACTGACCGCCGAAGCAGACGAGGTACCGCTTCGGCGCCTGCGCGGACTGGGCGAAGGCACGGCCGCCTCGGTCCGCCATGATCTGCAGGAAGGGCAGCGCCACGGTGACGCCGCCTGCGCCCTGCAGCACCGCTCGCCTCGACATCCGGAACTTGTGGCGAGGCATCTACTGCGCCTCCTCTCTGCGGAACGCGAAGGTGGGGTGCGAAGCGACGGACACCAATAGGTCGGTGAAGGCGCGGCCCTCGTCCGTCCACTTCGTGGCCAGCTGATCGATGAGCTGCGCGTCGGTGGCTGTTTCGCGCCGCCCGTGCGCGAAGCGGAAGAGCTGCGTGGTCACGCAGTGCTCGAGGTACCCGGTGTCGAGCAGCAGCTCCGAGAGCTCGCCCGGCCCCTGGAAGCTGCCGAACTCGGGGATCACCCCCCGGCCGTCGATGGCGCATTCGGACTCGCCGTCGTCATGCGCGCGGAAGCGGCCCTGGCGGTCGTAGTTCTCCAGCCCCCAGCCGATGCCGTCCAGGCTCTCGTGGCAGCCCTTGCAGCTGCCCACGTTGGCATGCGCGGCGTAGCGGTCCTTCTTGCAGTTGCTGCCGTTGGTGGAGGCCGGCGGCTCGTCCACGTTGGCGTTGGGCGGCGGCGGGGGGACCGTCTGGCACAGCAGGCGCTCGCGCACCCAGATGCCGCGCTGCGTGGGCGAGGTGTCCGAGAACTTCGTCCCCTGCGACAGCAGCGCCCCGTGCGAGAGGATGCCGCGCCGGCCCGAGGCCCCGTAGCTCACCCACTGCGCGATGCCGCTGCCCGGCGCCGGCAGCCCGTAGTGCACGGCGAGCGTGTCATCCACCTTCGTCTGCTCCGCGCGGAACAGCCCGAAGTAGTCACCTGGCGCATCGAAAATCACCCGCCGCACCAGCGCGCCGGTCTCCTCGCGCATGGCCTGGGTCAACTCCGCCGAGTGCGGGAGCTGGTGGTAGCCGAACCACAGGGCGTGGAACCGGTCCACCCGCGCGCGCGCCCGCTCGTCGTCGAGCAGCTTCACCGCCGCGGCGCGCACCCCCTCCTGCGAGTCCAGGCCGCCCTGCCCTGCCTGATCCAGGAGCCATTCAGGCGGCGTCGAACCCCACAGGAAGAACGAGAGCCGGGCAGCCAGTTCGTACGGGGTCAGCCGGAACACGCCGGGCTGGCCCTCCACTGGCGTCCCCACCTCCACCCGGTACAAGAAGCGCGGGTCCTGCAGCATCGCGCGCAGGACCAGCTCCACGCCGAACCAGAAGTCCTGGGCCTCCACCGCGTAGGCGCCCAACGCCGCGAGCCGCTCCACGTCCTCCGCCGGCACCGGCGCGCGCAGGGCCCGCCGCCCAAACGTGGTGATGAACGCGCGCAGGCACGCGTCGTCTCCGGGGCCTTCGGGGGTGCAGGGGACGATGCGCGAGCGCTTCTCCGCATCTGCGAGCACCCGCTGCGCCGCCTCTTCCGCCAGGACCTCCACCGTCTCCACCAGCACCCCGGACACCTGCTGGTGCCGGTAGTCGTTGTCGAACGGGTCGGTCACGTCCTCGGGTAGGCGCAAAAAGCCGGCGCCGCTGGTGTCACCGAGCAGGTCTCGCAGGGTGTTGTCGTATTCGTCCCGGGTCAGCCGGCGCATCCCCCCGGGGGAGACCTCCGCGTCCTTCGGCAATTCAATGCCGCCTTGCGCTCCGCTTCCGGTCTGAAACAGGGCCCTGCCTTCGCAGCCCGCCGCCAACCCACCCACCACCAGGCCCACTAGCAACGCTCTGTTCATGGCGCTCCCGTGAGGGACTTGATCCACCGCAAGGCGCGTACCACCGCGTCACCCGGAGGTTTCACTCGGCCGGGGGCAGAGGAACACCTCCGAAGCGGGGGCAGCGCCCGCCACCGTGTGGGCGCTGCTCTACACCTACCCGTCTGCAGGGCAGGTTGCGGCGAGCTGCGCGCACCCTCGTCAAAGGAAGCCACTTTTCGGCCCCGGGGGGAGCCATGGAGAAGCGGCGCTGCGCCTGTCACGGCGGGTGGCGTCGACAGGCGCCACCTGCACCCATTGACCTGTGGCGCGCCGCTAGGGCGCCTGGGGATCCGGGACCGGGAGGATCCAGTCGCAGGAGAAGTCGTGCATGCACGCTTCGAACGGCAGCTCGGTCCCCCGGGAGGCGACGTAGCGCCCCAGCATGTTGGCCATCACTGCGCCGAGATCGAAAGTGGCCGAAGGATCCGGCGGGTCGAAGCCGTGGCGTCCGGTGGGCGTGACGAACGGAAAGAGGGTCCCGGTGATGCCGCCGACCCGCGTGGAGGGCCCCCACAGCCGCAAGGGCGGGTGTAGCCTCGGCGCGTCGTGCCCGTCCACGCCGCCGTTGAGCTCGGCGAGCTGCTCGAGATCCATGAGGACGCCGTTGCCCTGCGCGTTCACGTGGCGCCGGAGCCTTTCGACCGCCTCCAGCGCACCGGTGTCGATGAGGACCTGGTTGGGGGTCTTGTTCCAGCGCGGATCGCGCGTCTGGTACGGCACGAAGCCCGCCGCCCGGGAGATGGCCGCGCCGGTGCTCATCGGCACGTTCATGTCACCGATGGTGTTGATGACCAGCGCGCGGGTGCGCACCTCCCCGCCGGCCTCGTAGCGCAGAAGGCGGTTCTCGAAGAACGGCGCCCAGTTCACCGGGTCCGCCGGGTCGAGGATCATCTGCGCCAGGCCGTGGAACCTTCGCGTCTCCGCCGAGTTCCGCCGCAGCCCGAAGCCGTCCCCCAGCGCGACGAGCGGGCTGCCCTTCGCGTAGTCCTTCGACTGGAAGGTCACGTCCGCGTTCAGCGTGGACACGGTCAAATACGCCTCGGTGCCTTCGGGGACGTGGCAGCCCGAGCGCTCCTCGGGCGGCAGGGCGCCTTCGTAGAACCGCAGCTCCAGCGGGTCCCCTTCATCCGAAGACACCGCCACCCGGAACAGGCCGTCTGCCTGCACCCGCGCGCAGCGGTGCTCGAGCGACCGGAGGTTGTGCGCCACCACCGTGTCGCCTTCGCGCATCCTTGCGTCGTCCAGAGGTCCGAAGTTGGCGCGGCCCACCTTGTTGCGGTCCGGCAGGTACTGCCACAGCTCCAGCGCTCCGGCTTCGCTGCGCAGGCCCAGGAGCAAGGGCCCCATCATCCGGAGGTTCACCGCCTCCGCCACGCCGCCCTGGATGCTGCGGATGCCCACGTCCGGCAGCCCGCCCCCACCGGCGATGGGCAGGGCAGTGTCCACGAACGGCTCCGCGCCGCCGACCACGGTGCTCATGATGCCGCCCAATGAGCCGCCGCTGATGGAGATGGAGCCGGTCCCGCCCACGTCCACCTCGCCGTCGCCGTCGAAGTCCCCGGCGATGCCCTCCTTCGTGCCGAGCATCCATGTCCTCTTGCCGTCGAACGACTTGAGGATCTGGATCATCCGCAGGTAGTCCACCGCCGACTGGCGCACCACGTCCCGGGTATGGAACGCGTACGCCGTCCAGAAGTCCGCGCCGGAGTCCTTGGTCCCATCGCCGTCATGGTCGAAGGCGCGGTCCCGCATGATCGCGTCGAACATCAGCTCCAGGTCGTTGCCGGCGAAGACCCCGCGCGCGAGCTGCTTGTCTACGTCCGGGAGCTCGATGCCGTGGCTCACGCACTCCATGCCGATGGTGGCGATGCCGTGGCGCGCGAAGTGCCCGCCGTAGATGAGCGGGTCCAGCTTGTTGCCGGTGTACCCGTGCCCGAGGATCACCACCGGCACCGGCCGCCGGGCGATGGTCTTGTGCGGCATGGTCAGCCAGAAGGTCACCGTCTCCTTGCGGTGGAAGGCCTCCCCGGTGGTCGGGTTCACCCGCCACACCTGCTGGTGCAGGGGCAAGAGGTTCCCGTCTTCGTCGTGGCGCGGGAAGAACTGCGGGGCCTCGAAGCTGCCCACCGCGTGGAAGCCGATGAACTGGTGCGACTCGATGACCTTGTTCATCTGAGGGTTGTCCCCGCCGATGAGCGGGATGACGCTGCTGGCCGCGGAGAGGAAGTGGTCCCCGGGGACGATGTACGGGTTGTCCGCCCCCTCCTTGCGGATCCGGTGCATCTGGGAGACCACCGCCGGGTACTCGTCCGCGAGCCACGCCATGGGGCCGTGGCCGTACATCCCGTCCCGGATGGCGACGATGTCCCGGGTGATGCTCTGCGTGGTGTACGGCCAGGTGAAGGCCACGTCGTCCAGGGTCAGCCCCACCTTGCCCAGGCACCCCGGCAGTGGCCGCAATTGATCGGTCTGCGCGGTGTGGTTGATGAAGTCGAACGGCGAGCGCACCGGCCGGCCGCTGTGGTCGAGCAGCCGCCGGGTCAGCACCACCGCGTAGGTGGTGTTCTCGCGCAGCGGCATCAAGGGCCGCATCTGCAGGGTGTTGGTCTCCCGCTCATAGAAGGTGAGCAGGTCATCGACAGGGTCCCCGTCCGGGAAGCGCAGGTTCGGCTTGTCGAGCACCCCGTCCATGTCGGTGTCCTCGCCCGGGTCCAGCCGCCCGTTGCCGTTCACGTCCTCGTCCACCTCTTCGAAGAGGAGGTTGTTGGTGTGGTTGCGCGGATCGTTCGGGTAGTAGGTGGTCCGCTCCAGGGTGAGCGGGAAGTTGCCGGCGCCCATGTCCAGCGGCTGCGGCTGGCAGAAGTCCGGCGAGTCCGGGCTGATGTCGATGAGGTAGACCGCGTCGTTGAAGAACGCGAAGTCGTCCCGGTGGCGTTCGAAGATGACCTCCACGTCCAGAGGCTCGGTGAAGCCGACGGAGATGGCGGAGAAGGTCCCCCACCCGTCCAGCGTGGCCATGTCACTGCGCACCGCCCGCTCCCACGCGGTGGGCGCGACCATGCTGGCGTTGATGCGCCGCCTGGTGGGCGAGTCCGGGTCGTAGCGGGTGGCGAAGTCGTTGGGCAGGGGGATGTCCGGCAGCGGCTTGACGAAGACGTCGAACTTCACCTCGGCGCCGGTGCCCGGGTCGGTGCGGCGCAGGCCCTCGGGCGCAGGCGCCGGGCAGGCGGCCAGCGCGAGCGCAAGAGTCAGAAAGAGCGAGGACGGAAGGGTGGAGTGCAGGGTCATCTCGCGCCTCATCTAGAAGGACATCGACAGCCGCAGCCTCGCGGCGGCGACGGGGGGCATGGCGTTGCCGGACGCATCGGTGAACGCCGCGCCGGGGAAGAGGTAGCCGGCCTCCAGCGTGGCCGCGCCCACCATGCCGTGGGCGGGCTGCATGCGGGCCTGAACGCCGAGGTCCAATTCGGTGCCCAGGTACCGCCCGGGCCGTCCGCCCAGCGCGTTGCGCGCGGTGCCGCCGGCGAGCTTCGTGGCGAACGGGTCCGCCATGTCCGAGGTGCTCACCGCGAAGAGGGGCCCACCGTAGATGTCGAGCCAGTCGCGCACCGCGTGGCGGACGCGCGGGAAGGCATAGGCCGCGTTGAAGACCGCTCCGCGCGTGGGGTACAGGTTGGCGCCTTCGGGCGGTACGCCGACGACGTCCGGGTCGGTGGCGCGCGCATAGGTGCGGGCCGTCTGCCAGCCGAGCACCTCGCGGAAGAGGATGAGGCCCGCCTGGTGGTCCGCGTCGAACCGGAAGGCCTCCAGCCGCGCATCGTAGGGGTTGGCGTCACCCGACGCGTAGCCGAGGTCCAGATAACCCTCCCATGCCTCGCGCCGGACGGAGGCCTTGGCCACCGCGCCCCACTGCCGCAGCGCGTACTCGGGCGCCACGTCCTGGCGGGACTGCGTGGTGCGGCCGGTGATGAGCGCGGCTTCGGCGCCGAGCTTCGTCTCCAGCTTCGGCCCCGGGGCGTAGAACCGCCAGCGGCCCGCCACGTCCACCACGAAGGCGTCGGTGG
>CAZQVZ010000301.1:0-7502 GCA_964596895.1 uncultured Myxococcaceae bacterium | reverse complement strand
CGCCGGCCTTCACCGCCTCGAGGACTTTGTCCTCCTCGTCGAAGATGGTGAAGATCAGGATCTCCACCTGCGGCCACTTCGCCTTGATCTCCCGGGTGACGTCGATGCCGCTCATGCGCGGCAGCCCCAGGTCCAGGAGCATCACGTCCGGCCTTGGGGACGCCTTCGCCACCTCGTCCAGGGCGCTCTCGCCGGACAGCGCGGTGCCGATGATCTGGATCTCGTTCTGTCCTTCGAACAGCTTGAGCTGGTTCTTGAGGATGCGGGTCTGATCCTCCACCACGAAGACGCGGATGGGGGCTGGGGCGCTGGCTTCGGCGGTGGGGTCCATGGGGAGGCCTCCGGAGGGGGGATCACTTCAGGCGCTGACGGGGACGGAGAAGGAGATCTGCGCGCCACAGCCGGGGCGCGAGTCCACGACGAGCTCCCCGCCGATCTTCTGGGCGCGCTCGTGCATGTTGAGCAGCCCGTAGTGGCCGGGCGGCAGCTTCGAGGTGTCGAAGCCCCGGCCGTCATCCTTCACCGACAGGTGCACGCGGCCCTCGTCGAAGAGGAGCTTCACGTCGATGGACGCGGGCTGCGCGTGCTTGGCGGCGTTGGAGAGCGCCTCCTGCAGCACCCGGAAGAGCGCCATCTGCGCGTCGGGGGAGAGCTTCTGCTGCAGGCCCACCTTCTGGAAGCGGATGGGCAGCTGGATGCGCTCTCCGAAGGTCTTGATGTGATCTTCGAGCGCGGACGCCAGCTCGAAGTCCTCGCGCATCATCCGGAGGTTCCGCCGCAGCTCCTCGATGGACTCTTCGGCGGTGGTCTTCAGCTCGCGGATCTCCCGCTGGAGCTGCTCGTCCCGCGGCGCGAGCTGCTGCAGGTATTCGGACTGGATGATGAGGGAGGACAAGGACGCGCCGAGCCCGTCGTGGATCTCCCGGGCGATGCGGTTTCGCTCCTCGATGACCGCCAATTCCTTGAGGTCTCCTTGCAGCTCCACCACCTCGCGGTGGGCGGTCTGCTCGCGCTCGTTCAGGTAGACCACCACGTAGACGATGATGAAGTTCAGCGCCGAGTACCAGAGCAGGGTCAGGACATCGATCGCCTGGGGGGTCCGGTTCAGCAGGAGGTCCAGCCGCGTGGTGATGGGCAGCGCCAGCAGGGGCGGCAGGATGGCCAGGGGCCTGGGGAAGAGGATGGCGAAGAGCGTGGTGAACAATAGCTGCGTGGCGAGCAGCGGGCTCTGCAGGCCGCCACCCACCACCGGCTTGGAGACCAGGACCACCATGATGACGAGGTCCAGGCACAAGGTGACGTACGTCACGTAGCGCCCCGCCCCGGCGTGGTTGATCACCAGCAGGTTGGCGACGCTGTACAGGAGCATCGTGAAGTAGCCGAGGAACGCCCACGGGCCCGCCAGCCCGAAGTACGCGGACCAGGCCGGCACCGCGAGGATCAAGAGCCCCAGGGTGAGGAACATCATCCGCGCGTAGAAGAGGGCGCGGGCGCGGGCCACGAAGCGGTCCTGCTCCCAGGTGCGGGAGGCCTCTTCGGCGGAGACGGTGGGCTCGAGGCGCCGGCGCTCGAGGACCGCCTGGACGCGGGCCCTGCGCTCTTGCCCCAGTGCGGCGGGTTCACTCACGTGCGCGGATTCTATGCGCAGGCGTCACGCCGGGTCGACGGCCCACGGCTACTGCTCCGGCAGCCGGTCAGGCACGACGCCCGCGTCGGGCGCGCACGCGGCCTTCGCCTGGGGGTGGCGGCGGAAGACGTACGTCAGCCGGTCGGTGGACTCGCCGGTGCGCTCGTCGAAGAGCGGCGTGCCGCCCGTGTACATCGTGCCCTCGTCGTGCCCGAAGGCGTCCAGCTTCCGCTCGGCGAGCCACGCGTCCACGCAGGACTCGGCCGAGCCCACCGACGGGTCTGAACCGGTCAGCGGCGCGCGCTCGACCTCGGCGGGCGGCGGCGGTGGCGCAGCGGTCGCCTGCTGGGGAGCCGAGCCCTTCGGACACCCGGTGAGGAAGACGCAGGCTGCGGCGGCGGCCGTGGCGAGGTATTTCATGGCGGGCACGAGGGGCTCTTCAACAGAATGCCTCCCGCCCGTCCAGCCCATGATGCGCCCTTCGAACCTCTCGACGCACAAGCAGGTCCTGGTCATCGGTGCCGGAGGGCTCGGCTGTCCGGTGACCCAGGCGCTGGGGCGAGCGGGGCTGCCGGAGGTGGCGGTGACGCTGGTGGATCCGGACGTGGTGGAGCCCTCCAACCTGCACAGGCAGTTGTGGCACCACCCTGAAGACGTGGGCCGCCCCAAGGTGACTTCGGCAGCCGAAAAGCTCTCGCGCGCCTTCCCGTCGCTGAAGGTGGAGCCGCTGCAAGGGAAGGTGACGGCGGAGGACGTGGACGCCTGGTTTGGCGCGCACGCCCTGGTGGTGGACGCCACTGACGGGGTGGAGACCAAGTTCATGCTCGCGGACGCGGCGGTGAGGACGGGGGTGCCGCTGGTCTACGGCGGGGTGTTGCGGATGAGCGGCCAGGTGATGCTCCTGTGGCCGGGCGGGCCGTGCCTGCGCTGCCTCTTCGAAGCGCCGCCGCCCGCGGACGATGCGCCCACCTGCGCACAGGCCGGGGTGCTGGGGACCTTGCCGGGGATCATCGGCGCCATGCAGGCCCAGCTCGCCTGTGACTGGCTGAAGGGCGCGCGGCCTTTGGCGCGGGCGTCCACCCTGCACACCTTCGACGGAAGGACGATGCGCGGGCGAAGCGTGACGGTGACGCGGCGCTCGGACTGCGGGATGTGCGAGGCGCGGCCATGAAGACCGTGGACATCACCCGCGAGGTCTGCCCGATGACCTACGTGCGCACCAGGCTCGCGCTGGAGGCGCTCAATGACGGCGAGAGCCTCGAGGTCCTGCTGCGCGGCGACGAGCCGCTCGAGAACGTGCCTCGCAGCGTGAAGGACGACGGGCACCGGGTGCTCTCCCTCGAACCGCTGCCACAGGGCGACGGGACCTGGCGGCTGGTGATCGAGAAGTGAGAGAGGAGGTGGCCCTTTGGCCCTGACCGAAGAGCAGATCGTCCGCTTCTCCCGGCAGATCCTCCTGCGCGAGGTCGGCGGCAGGGGCCAGCTTCGCCTCTGCCAGACGCCCATCCGGGTGGCGGGCGCACCCGAGGTCGCGGTGTGGCTCGGCGCGGGTGGATCGCCCATCGCCGCTTCGTCCACCGACCGGCTGGTAGGCGAGCAGGAGCGCGGCTTCGCCGGTGAGGCGGGCGCGCCGCTGGGGCAGGCGCTGGCGCGGTTCGAGGTTTCGCCGGCGGAGGAGCCCGCAGGGGTCGAGGTGCGCGCCGTCGGCGCCGGCGCCTCCAGCAGCCCGGTGATGCCCACAGGCGGGCTGGTGCTCGTCGGGATGGACCCCGAGGGGGGCAAACTCGCCATCGCCTTCGCGGGGGGGAGCGCCTGCGCCGGGTGCCTCGCGCGGACCGTGCAACGCTGGGGGCCGCCGCCTGGGGACTGGGGCGGGCTCGGCGCACCTTTGGCAGCGCTGGCGGCGCAGCGTCTGGTCCTGGGGCACGAGCCCTCGGAAGGTGTCCTGGGGCTCGACGACGGCGGGCTGCCCGGCGCGCTCCGGGCGCTCGCCCGCTGCGAGGCGCACGGGTGAAGCCCCTTCAGCGGACCGGCGTGCTCCCTGACGACCTGTCGGAGGTGCTCTCCCACCTCGAGGCCGCCTGGCCGAAGGAGGGGTGTGGGCTCGTGCTCCGGGATGGGACGGGGCGGCTGCGGGTGCGCCCCATGGAGAACGCGTACGACCGGTACCGGGCCGCAGACCCCGAGCGCTACCCCAGGACGTCCCGAACCGCCTACGCGTTCGCGGCCAGAGAGCAGATAGCGGTGGAGCGGGAGCAGAAGGCGCGGGGCGAGCGCACGGTCTGCATCTTCCACTCCCACGTGGAGGTGGGCGCCTACTTCTCCGCGGAGGACGAAGCCCAGGCCGCGCCGGAGGGCCTCCCGCTGTTCCCCGGCGTGGCCTGGCTGGTGGTGGCGGTGAACGGGGGCCGGACCACGGCCGCGAAGCTCTACCGGTGGACCGGGAGCGGCTTCGAGGGCGAAGACGTACCCCTGGAGGTCGGGTAGGAGACGCTCGCCTGCATGCTGAGCGAGTGGGCGATCTACGGGAATGTAGGCACCCATTTGTCAAAGGCCCGGGGGATCGACTATAACGCCTCGACTTTTTCAGGGTCCGCGGGGCGCTTGTGGCCGGATTACGCGGGCTTGCACGAAAGGAGCCGCGACTTAAATGGCCTCCATGAACGGTTTCACGGTGTGGCTGACGGGGATGTCCGGTACTGGCAAGAGCACGCTGGCGAACTACATCGCCGCACGTCTGCGCCAGGTGGGCAAGAACGTCGAGATCCTGGACGAAGAGCAGGTCGGCCAGGTCCTCTGGCAGGGCGCGGGTGACTCCAAGGAGGAGCGCGTCGTCTCCGTGCGCCGCCTGGGCTACGTCGCGCAGCTGCTCTCCCGGAACGGCGCTGCGGTGCTGGTGGCGGCGGTGAGCCCCTACAAGGCCGGCCGCGACGAGAACCGCAAGCAGATCGGCAAGTTCATCGAGGTCTACGTGGATTGCCCCACCGAGCGGCTGATCCAGCGGGACACCACCGGCAAGTACAAGAAGGCGCTGAACGGAGAGATCCCCAACTTCATCGGGATCACCGAACCGTACGAGCCGCCCGGGGCCCCTGAGGTGACGGTGTTCTCGGATCAGGAAGCGGTCGAAGAGTCCGGCCTCAAGATCTTCCAGTCGCTCCTGGATCTCGGCTTCGTGACCGCCGAGGACCTCAAGGTCATCACCGGCAAGCGGATGAAGGCCCAGCCGGTGAAGAAGGCGCGCGCTTCGAAGGAGAAGGAGCCCGCGAAGGCCAAGGCCCGCCCGGCCGCGCGCGCAGCCCGCGTCGCCAAGCCCAAGAAGGCCTCCGCCAAGCGGAAGCGCTAGGCGCAAGCAGCGTTGTCGGGTAGAGCCGGCGGCATGCTCGACGAAGCCCGTCTCGAGTTCTTGCGGGAGTCGTCGCGGGAGAAGCTCACCGCGCTGCGGGCGCTCTTGCGCTCGCAGGGGTCGGTCCTGGTGGCGTTCTCCGGCGGCGTGGACTCTGCGTTTGTCCTCAAGGTCTGCGTGGAGGAGCTGGGCGAGCGGGCAGTGGCCCTGACGGCCATCTCCGCTTCGGTGGCCCCGGAGGAGAAGGCGTTCGCGCGCGAGTTGGCGAAGAGCCTCGGCGTCCGGCATGTGGAGGTGGACTCCTCCGAGCTGTCCAACCCCGAGTACGCGAAGAACCCCACCAACCGCTGTTACTTCTGCAAGAGCGAGCTGTATTCGCTCTGCGAGCTCAAGCGCGTGGAGCTGGGGCTGGCCACTGTCGCGGACGGGTTCAACGCGGATGACGTGAAGGACCACCGGCCGGGTCAGCAGGCCGCGCGAGAGCGGGCGGTGTTCTCGCCGCTCGCGCAGGTGGGCCTCAGCAAAGATGAAATTCGGGCCTGGTCCTTCGCGCTCGGGCTGCCCACCTGGGACAAGCCCGCGGCGCCGTGCCTCGCGTCGCGGATCCCCTACGGCACCTCGGTCACGCAGGAGCGGCTGCAGCGGATTGGCGCGGCGGAGGGCGGCCTGCGCGCCCTGGGCCTGCGCGTGTTCCGGGTGCGGCTGCACGACGAGATCGCCCGCATCGAAGTGGCGGAGGCGGAGCTGGGACGGTTCGCGGACGCAGGTTTCCGCGCGCGGGCGCTGTCCGCGGTGAAGGCGGCTGGCTTCAAGTTCGCCACCGTGGATCTGGAGCCGTTCCGTAGCGGCCGCTTGAACGAAGCCGCGGGCGTTCGCCTCCCCCTGGTCGCGGGGTAGCCACACCCTTTGCCTTTGGGTGCGGGCACTCCGTACAATCGTCCGCCTGCATGCCCCCTGGGCCGCCGGAGGCTTCCCCCGCATGACTCGCCCGTCGAATCCCCCACGCCCCGCGTTTGCGCTGGTCCTCCTGGCCGCGTTGGTCATCACCGCCTGCTCGGATTCTTCCGGCTGCTCTGCGCTCGCGCCCATCCCTTCCGGCCGGTACGAGGGCCCGAAGACGGACAACGCGGTCACGCTTCGGCTCTCGCCGCACGGCATCAACTACCTGAACCAGAACTGGGCGACGCTCATCGAGACGTTCGCGCCGGGGCAGACGCTCACCTTCCCGGTGGGGTGCATGATCCAGAACGTCACCGCTGTGGGCGACCTGGTGATCGCAGATCAGGGACGCACCGCGGCCAACGGGACCCCGTGCAGCGGCGAAGGGTGTGGTCGGATGGATGGCAGGTGCTGCACGGGCGCCTCTGGGCCGAGCAACGGGTGCACCAGCTCCATCGTCGACACGCCGCAGGACGTTCAGATCAAGATCGTCGGTTTCAGCCTGGTACCGCAGGGGCCGGACCGGCTGCGCGCCTCGATCTCGGTGGAGATCGATACGAGCCGGATCTACCTCTCCTCGGCGTATGGAACCTACTGTGACGGGTTTCCCTTCTACCAGAACCCACCCACGCGCAATCGGGGCGTGTGCGGCTGCGCGTCGGCCATCAAGTGCGGCCTGCGGTTCAACACGGCGCACGACGACGATGGGTTCGACGTCAACACGCTCGCTGCACAGATTCGCTTCAGCATCGATACCCGGTGGGACAAGTTGCTCAGCTTCGAGGTCGTCCAGCTCGATGGGACGCAGCAGTGTGGTTCCGGGACGCCGGGCCAGCCACAGTGCCTGGACACCGACGACCTCCAGTTCGGCGGCGAGAACACCTGTGGAGATGGCTGGTGCGGGCTCGCGAACATCGGTTTCGTGAAGGATTTCGTGTTCGGGCTGCTCGAGCCACAGCTTCGGGGGATGGTGGATGGTGTCCTTGCGAGCCAGTCCTGCATGGCCTGCGGCCAGGGCCTGCCGGCGTGCCCCACCAACGCGGACGGCGTGGTCTCCGCCTGCACCGACGGCGTGTGCGTGGACCCCGGCACCAGCAAGTGCGTGCCCCGGTTCCTGGGCGTTGAGGGACGGATGAGCCCGGGGCTGATGCTCAGCGGCTTCGGCCTGCCCACCGACGCGCAGCTGGATCTGTCGGTGGCAGCGGGCAGCTCGGTGGTGGTGGATGAGGGGATCTTGCTGGGGACCCGCGCCGGCGTGAACTCGGTGCAGACCGCGGCCTGTGTGCCCATGAAGCCTGCGCCGCAGCTTCAGCCCATGAGCGTCCCGAACTTCGACGGGGAGGCGCCAGGAGGCGCGCAGTACCACGTGGGGGTAGGCGTCGCGACGAGCTTCCTCGACCTGGCCATGCACCATGCCCACCAGTCCGGGAGCTTGTGCATCAACCTGTCGAGCGCGAACTTCGGCATCCTCAATACGGGCCTGTTCAAGACCTTCCTGCCGTCTTTGGGCAGGCTGGCCACCCGCGACGGCAAGGACGCCCCGATGATGGTGGTGCTCAGGCCCGACAACGTCCCGGTGCTGCAGGTGGG
>CAZQVZ010000300.1:0-7551 GCA_964596895.1 uncultured Myxococcaceae bacterium | reverse complement strand
CCACGCCGACGATCATCTCGATGAACTCGGAGGCGCTGGCGGAGAAGAATGGGACCTGGGCCTCGCCGGCGGTGGCGCGGGCGAGCAGCGTCTTGCCGGTGCCGGGCGCGCCCGCGAGCAACACGCCCCGGGGGGCCCGCGCCCCGATGTCCGCGTACTTCCCCGGATCGCGCAGGTAGTCGACGATCTCGGTGATCTCGTTCTCCACTTCGTCGATGCCGGCCACGTCTGCGAAGGTGACGCGGACCTTCTCCGGGTCCACCGGCTTGCTCTTCTTGCCGCCCAGAAGCCCGCCGAGCCCGCCGCCCATGTTGGACATGGCGGCCTGCTGGCGGCGGAGGAGCCAGAAGTAGAACCCGACGAGCAGGAGCAGGGGCCCGAAGGAGAGCAGCAGGTTCATCCCCATCCCGCGCTGGGTGACCAGCGGCGTGGCGCGGACCACGGTGCGCGTCTGCTCCAGCCGCTCCATCAGGTTGTCCTGCGCGAAGACCGGGCGCTCGGTGGAGAAGCGCTGGTAGGTCGCCCCTTCGGGCGCGGGTCTGCCCTTCGCGTCCGGGAGCGCGCTGGGCGCCTTGAGCTCCCCTTCGATGGTGTGACCGCGCGCGAAGACCTCGGCGACGTTGCCGGCGGTCACCTGCTGATCGAACTCGGTGTACGAGATGGGCGCAGGCTTGCGCGCGTCGTCGAACCAGGTGAGCACCGCGAAGATGAGGCCGTAGATGATGAGCCCGCGCAGGATGAGGCCCACCCAGTTGCGGCGGGGTGGCTGCGGCGGCTCGCCCTTCGCTTCTTCAGGCAGGCCTTCGGTGCGCCAGGGCGGGGGTGGGCCGGCGGCGGGTCCCTTCGCGTCGGAGGCCTTCTGCGCGTTGGGCCTGGGCGTGTCGGAGGGCTCGGTCATGGCTTCGGGCTCACTAACGCGTCGCAGCGGGGATTTCTCGGGAACCGGTCACGGGGGGCGCGGATTCGTGCCGCGCCTGCCCGGCTGCCGGGCTGTCCGGCTGAGCAGGCCGCGAAGCCGCGCAAACCGTGCGCGGCATGTCGGCTGTTTCGCGCATCCGGGCGCGAGGTGTTCTAGATCCACGCCCGCGGCGCACGAGTGGCGAAACCGGTAGACGCAGCGGACTTAAAATCCGCAGACCCGAAGGGGTCGTGAGGGTTCGAGTCCCTCCTCGTGCACTCTCACCATGCGACTGCCGCTCTCCCGACGTGAAGTGCTCCTCGGCGCGGCCGGGAGCCTGGCGGTGTACGGGCGCCCCTCAGCGGCCTTTGCCACGCCGTTCCTGGAGTCCGCCGCCTTCCCGCTGGGCGTGGCGAGCGGTGAGGTGACCTCGGACTCGGCCGTCTTGTGGACGCGGTACCTGGGCTCTTCGCCGCTGGAGGCCGGCGTGTTCGCGGCGTCCGGCGAAGGCGACGCGCTCTGGTACGGCGAACCGGAGGTCTCGGACGGGGGCTTCGTGCACCTGCCCCTTCGCGGGCTCTCACCGGGCGCACGCTATGCGTACGTCTTCCGGGAGAGGGGCGGCGAGGCGCAGGTGGGGGCCTTCCGGGCCGCGGACGCCCCGGGCACGAAGCGGCCTCTGGTCTTCACCGCCAGCGCCTGCTCGCGCAACGGCCGCTCCTTCCGGACGCTGGACGTGGCGGCGCGGGACGTGGATGCGGACCTGCACCTGCTGCTCGGGGACACCACCTACGCGGACGGCTCCTTCACGCGGGAGGAGTTCCGCGACAAATGGAGCGAGAACCTCGGCCGCGGCGAATACCGCGCCCTGCGCGCGGCGCGCTCGATCATCGCGACGTGGGATGACCATGAGATCTCCAACGACTGGGCGGGCCTGAACCTCGGCGAAGCGCGCGTGTCCGAGGGCAAGGCGGCCTTCTTCGAGCACACCCCGCTGCTGGATTCCGGCGAACAGAAGCTCTGGCGGAGCCTGCGCTGGGGGGACACCGCGGAGTTCTTCGTGCTCGACGTCCGCAGCGAGCGCACCCCGGAGCGCCGGCTGGACCCTTCGGCCGAGTACATCTCGTCACGGCAGTTGGAATGGCTGAAGGCGGCGCTGCTCGCGAGTTCTGCGCGCTTCCGGATCATCGTCAGCTCGGTGCCCATCGGCGAGTTCCCCGGGCCCTATCTCCCCTTCACCCGCGACCGCTGGGTGGGCTACCCCGCGCAGCGAAGGGCCCTGCTGGAGTTCCTCGAGGACGCGAAGCTGCCCGGGGTCTTCTTCCTCGGCGGTGACTTCCACCAGGCCTGCCTGGGCAAGGTCTCTGCCCGGGGACCGGGCAGCGCGCTGTGGGAGGTGCTGGTGGGCGCGGTGGCGGTGCGGAACAGAAACCCGCTCACGCACTTCTGCCGCGGGGCGCAGTACCTCTTCTCCAGCCCCCAGGAGCACACCGCGCGGCTGCGGCTCGACCCGGAGACGGGGGAGGTGCGGGTGCGCTGGAGCGCGGCGGGGGGGCGGATCCTGGCGGAGCGGCGCTTCAGGGTCTGAGGCCCACGCCTCGGCCGGGCGACTTGATACGGACGCCCCCTCCGTGCGAACACCGTGGGTCATGTCGCCTCGTCGCCCCCTTCCGCTCCTGTCGTTCGTCTCGCTCCTCTGGCTCGTCGGCTGTGGCGGGGGCGGGGACGAGGTCACCGTCACCATCACCCCGGGCGCCGTGGAGTTGAACGACGGCGACAGCCAGCGCTTCACCGCGGTCGTCTCGGGCACGCTGGATCAGCGCGTGCGCTGGTCGGTGCGGGAGGGGGGCGGTGGCAGCATCGACACCGCGGGGCTGTACGTGGCGCCGGCGCAGCCGGGCACCTTCACGGTGGTCGCCGAGAGCCTCGCCGAGGAGGCCGAGGGCGCCACCGCCACCGCGCAGGTGACCGTCCGCCCGCTGCTGACCGAGGTCATCCTCTTCCCCGACGAGCTCGAGCTGGAGGCGCACCGCTACGCCGAGTTCGCCGTGCTGGTGAAGAACGCGCAGTCGCAGGAGGTGACGTGGTCGGTGGACGAAGGCGCGCTCGGCGGCACGGTGGACGCAAACGGCGTCTACACACCGAGCGGGGAGCTGGGCGTCTTCCACGTCCGCGCCACCAGCGTGGAGGATCCCACCGCGTTCGGCCGCGCCACCGTCACCGTGGTGCCGCCGAAGATCAACGTGGGCCTGTCGCCGTCCACCCTCAAGCTTGCCGCCGGGGCCACCCAGCAGTTCGAGGCCTCGGTCACCGGCACCTTCGACACCGAGGTGACCTGGAGCATCGAGCCCAACGCGGGCGGCAACATCAACGCAGCAGGGCTGTTCACCGCGCCGGCGGATCCGGGCCAGTACACGCTCATCGCCCGGAGCAAGGTGGACCCGTCCCGCACGGCCGAGGCGCAGATCACCGTGGTCCCGCGCACCGTCACCGTCAGCGGCAACGTCAGCTACACCGGCAGCAAGTCGGGGCGGGTGTACATCGCCGTGGTCACCAGCACCGGGAACATCGCCGGGACCAGCATCGAAGGGCCGGGGCCGTACACGGTGCGCGGCGTGGTCGCGGGAGGGACGGCCACCGTCTACGCGTACCGGGATGCTGCGGGCATTGGCGCGTTCGTCTCCAACCACAGCCCGCTGGGGTCGGTGCAGAACGTGCCCTTGAGCGCCAACGTGACGGACGTGAACGTCGCAGTGCAGGAGTTCTTCTCCACCACGCCTCCGCAGATGGCGGCCCCGCTCGTCATCCCCGGTGAAGACGCCGCGGCGCTCTTCCTGGAGCCGGTGCTCACCGGGCCGGGCGGGAACCTCGTCGCCTCCCACTACACGGTCTACTGGAGCCAGTCGTCCAACCCCGGGCCCTCCTCCGCCGAAGGCAGCCTGACCGTCCGCGCGGGCGCGGTGGCGCTGGTGCGCGGCCTCGCCTCCGGCACGGTCTATTACTTCTCGGCGCGGGCGCTGAACGGGACCGTCGAAGGCCCGGTGTCCGCCGCGGCAGGCCCCATCACCCCTGGACCTGGCGCAGGGGGCCTCTCCGTCTCGGGCACCGTGCAGTGGACGGGCGACGCGCCCGGCGGCAGCCGCTACGTGGTGGTGAAGTCCGCGACGGAAGGCCGGATGACCACCTTCGCAGGCGCCCAGAGCCCCGAAGCGTGGAGCGTGAGCGGCCTGCTCGCCTCCGAGTACGAGGTGGAGGTGCTGGTGGACGAGGACGAGGACGGGGAGATCGGCTTCGGAGATCCCACCACGCTCGGCAAGCATCTGGGCACCCGCGCGGATCTGACGCAGGGACAGGACGCACAGGACCTGCTCGTCACGCTGCCCACCACCCACGCCTCCCCGCAGGTGGTGACCGCGCGCTGGCTGTGGAGCGCCGGGAACCTCTGGCAGCTGGAGCTCGCCGCGCGGTCCAACGCCAGGAACGTGGTGGCGGCCACGGTGAGCGAAGGCCCCGGCATCCTCTCGCCCATTGATCTGTGGCAGGACTTCAACGTCCCCGGCGAGCTCTCCACCACCCTCAACATGGCGCGCCTGCGCCCGGGCATCGACGACGCCTGGACCTTCACCTTCACCTACGACGACGGCACCACCGAGGCGCTGCAGGCGCACGTGACCGGCGTGTTCGACGACGCCCCGGTGGGTCTGGCCCCGCTCGGAAATTCCGAGCCGGCGCCCACCTTCGCGTGGTCTCTGCCCGAGAGCGGCCCCCAGGTCGTGGCCGGCCAGGTCAGCATCCTCGACGGGCAGAACGCGCGCGTCTGGACGAAGGCGGTGGGGGGCGCCGTGACCCAGGTGGCGTACGACGGACCCGGGCTGGACCTGGACGCGCCGTATCGCTGGTACGCCTACAGCTACGACGCCCACGGCAACTCCGCGGTCACCCTGAACGCGTTCACGCCTCGGTAGGCACCCCGCCTACCCGCGAAGTCTCCTAGGATGCCGGCCTGCATGCGCTGGCTCACCGGGCTCGTCCTTCTCGCGTTCGCCGCGCCAGCGCTTGCGCAGGGCGATCCCCGGATGAAGTTCCTCCTCAAGCGGCTCGAGTCCGCGTCCGATCCACGCGGACGGGCGCAGGCGGCGCTGATCCTCGGCGCGTCCGGTGAAGGCACCGCGGTGGAGCCCCTGTGCAAGGCGCTCGGGGACGGGGAGCCCATCGTCCGCAGCGCGGCCGCCAAGGCGCTGGGGGAGTTGGGCGAGGTCTCCGCCATCGACTGTCTGAAGGGTGCCTCTTCCGAGAGGCACCCGGAGGCCCGCGCCGCCATCCAGACCGCGTCGGCGACGTTGCAGAAGCTCCGGGACGTCACGCCGGTCCTCTACGTCCTGCTGGATGGACTGGTGGACGAACGCGGGGACAAGGACCCGGTGACCGCGAAGCTCGCCGAAGACCGGCTGCGGCAGGAGCTCCAGAAGATGGGGGCGGTGTTCGCGCCGTCGAAGGAGTCTGCGAAGAAGGCCGAAGCGGTGATGAAGGCCAGGAACTTGAAGGGTTACTACCTGGTGCCGAAGCTGCAGTCGCAGGACGGGGCGCTGCGGCTGTCGTTGCTCGGCTTCAGCTATCCGCAAAAGAGTCTGCAGGGTGAGGTGAGTGCCCGGGCCAAAGGAGGCGATGCGGCGGCGCTGATCCGCGCGCTCGTCCCGGGGGTGCTCAAGGAAGCCGCTGCGACCTTCGAATGGGGAGGTGCGCCATGACCACCGCACGTGGGCAGCGGCGACTGAAGAACTACATCCTGGATGCGCCGCTGCAGCTCAAGTACGTGGCCTGGATGGTGGCGCTCACCGGCGTCATCGGGCTGCTCACCGGGCTGTTCGTCTGGCGGTCCCAGGCGGCGCTGGCGCACGAAGCCGAAGAGGCCGTGGCGGCCCGCTCCCGCGCGGCAGACGCCAGCCGCGAGGTGGGCAACGCGGTGCTGAGCCGGGAGCTGCTCGTCCGCTTCGAGGACCCCGGGTTCCTCGAGGAGTTGGAGGCGGAGAGCCGCCGCATCGATGCGGAGTACGAGACCGAGCGCAAGAGCGTGCTCGCGCAGCGGGAGAAGCTCCTGACCCGCCAGCGGGTGGCGATGATCACGCTGGTGATCGCCCTGTTGGGGCTGGTGGCCAGCGGGGCGGCGCTGATGATTGTCCTCACCCACCGGATCGTGGGGCCGGTGTTCCGGCTCAAGCGGATGATCCGGGAGGTGATGGAGGGCAGGCTGGTCCCGCCCAGCTACGGCCTTCGGCCCGGGGACGAACTGAAGGATCTCTTCGAGCTGTTCAGCGCGATGATCGGCGCCTTGCGCGAGCGGGAGCGGGTGATGGCGGAGCGGCTTTCGAAGGTGGGCGCGGCGGCGGAGAGCGGGCAGTTGACCCCCGAGGCCCGCGCGGAGTTGGCGGCAGTGCGCGCAGACGTCGAAGCACGGCTGGGCAGCGGCGGGTAGCCCGGGGCCTTCCGTGCCGGAGTACCCGGACATCACCGTGTACGTGGAGGCGCTGCAGCCGCGCATCGCGGGGCAGCCGTTGGAGGCGGTGCGGCTCGGCAGCCCCTTCGTGGTGCGCACCGCGGATCCACCCCTCCGGGCGCTGACCGGGCGGCGGGTGGTGGGGCTTTGGCGGCTGGGCAAGCGGATCATCTTCGAGTTCGAAGGCGACTTGTTCCTCGTGCTCCACCTGATGATCGCCGGGCGGCTCCAGTGGAAGCCGAAGGGGGCGAAGCTGCCGGGGAAGCTGGGCCTGTGCGCCTTCGACTTCCCGGAGGGCACGTTGATCCTCACCGAAGCGTCGACGAAGAAGCGGGCGTCATTGCACCTCGTGCGAGGGGACTCGGCGCTGCGCGCGTTCGACCGCGGCGGCGTCGAACCCCTGGAGGTGGACACCGAGACGTTCGCGCGGGTGTTGCGCGCGGAGAACCACACGCTGAAGCGCTCACTCACCGATCCGCGGATCCTCAGCGGCATTGGCAACGCCTACTCAGATGAGATCCTCCACCGGGCCCGGCTGTCGCCGCTGAAGCTGACGCAGAAGCTCACCGACGAGGAGTACGCCTCATTGCACCAGGCGACGAAGACGGTGCTCCTCGAGTGGACGGACCGGCTGCGCGCGGAGGCGAAGGGGAAGTTCCCCCAGAAGGTGACCGCGTTCCGGCCGGAGATGGCGGTGCACGGGAAGTTCCGGGAGCCCTGCCCCCAGTGTGGCGCGCCGGTGCAGCGGATCGTCCACGCGGAGAATGAGACGAACTACTGCGCCCGCTGCCAGACCGGCGGCCGGCTGCTCGCGGACCGGGCGCTCTCGCGGCTCCTGCACGACGACTGGCCAAAGTCGCTCGACGAGCTGTGACCCGCTGCCCGGGGCGGACGTCAGGGCCGCGTCACTGCTTGCGTCGGTGGGTGACTTCAGCTAACTACGCCGCCCGCTTCACGCTTCAGCGTTGCGCGATTAGCTCAGTTGGATAGAGCGTTGGCCTCCGGAGCCAAAGGTCGCAGGTTCGACTCCTGCATCGCGCGCTGTGGAAGGGCCTGAACCCTCGGGAGACCGGGTGGTTCAGGCCCTTCGGCGTTCGTGGCGCTCGCTCACATGAAGGCCAGGCCCACCGCCAGCTCCACCCAGTGCGCGTCGATGCGC
>CAZQVZ010000299.1:2427-7556 GCA_964596895.1 uncultured Myxococcaceae bacterium | reverse complement strand
CGCGGATCTCGCGCACGTTCTCCACACCGTTGTTGGACGCGCCGTCGATCTCCGCGACGTCCACGCTGGTGCCGGAGGTGATCTCCGTGCACGCCTGGCAGGTGCCGCAGGGCCTGGCGGTGGGCCCCTGCTCGCAGTTGAGCGCCCGGGCCAGAAGGCGCGCCGCGGTGGTCTTTCCCACGCCGCGCGGGCCGCAGAACAGGTACGCGTGCGCCACCCGGTCAGAGGCGATGGCGTTGGCAATGGTCCGGACCACGTGCTCCTGTCCGGTCATGTCCTGGAACTTCTGCGGGCGCCACTTACGGGCGAGGACGAGGTAGCTCATCGGCCGCGGGAAGGTAACGGACCTGCCCCCACGCGTCTATGCGCCCGGGCCGGGCGACCGACCGAGCCCTACAGCCCCGCACCTTCGGGCGTCAGCTCCACCGCCGCCCCGGGCACCGACGACTTCTCGAGCTTGAACGCCAGCCGCTCGAGCAGGCCTTCTGCGTCCCAGACCTCGATCTTCGCGGGCAGGCCATCCACCGCGTCGAAGCAGATGCGCGCCTTCCGGGCGTAGAGGTCCTTCGCCGCCTTCGGGGCGACGAACTTCATGCAGTAAGCGCCGGACCCGTCGAACCCTTCGTCCTCTCGCGCGTGGCCCCCGTGCGCCGCCGCCTTCCGGATGTCGCTCTGGAAGATCTCCAGCACCGGCCCGTAGCCGAGGTTCGTCACCGGGTGCCGGGTGTCCCGCCTCGTCATCTTGCTGTCCACGTCCACCCAGACCGCGCCGGCCAGCCCCAACAGCCCCGGCTCCCGCGCCCGCAGCTCCCCGGGGCGGATCGCATGGTTGTAGAGGAAGCGGCGGCCCTTCGAAGGCCCGGCGACGACGTCCCCGCGGACCGCCAGCGGCTGGGACTGGATGAGCAGGGACATGATCTGCGGCGCGTGAAGCTCCCCGTCCACGCGCTCTTCCTTGGTGAGCCGCAGCCGGTAGGTCCCAAGCTCCTTCACGCGCCGCTGTCCGAGCGACAGGAGCTCCGTGGCGCTCGTCTTCGCCAGGAGCTTTGCCTGCTCTTCGCGAGAGAGCTTCGTCAGCGCGGCCCGGCGCTCGGGGGTGGAGAGCTCGAGGTAGGTTGGCGTGGCCGGTTCGGCGGCTTCGTCCCCGGCGAAGGCAGGCAGCGCAACCAGCGCCAGGGCGCAACCGAACACCATGACCAGGCGAGACATCCGCGGGAGTCTGCGGCCGGCGGAGGTCACAGACAAGTCACGCGTGGACCGTCCGTCTCCCTGCTAGCTTCCCGCGCCCATGTACGGACTCATTGGAAAGATGTTGGCGGCCCCGGGGCAGAGAGCCGCGCTGGCGAAGATCCTGCTGGACGGCACAGCGCAGATGCCCGGCTGCCTCAGCTACATCATTGCGGAGGACCCGACCGACGCGAACGCCCTGTGGGTCACCGAGGTGTGGGCGAACAAGGAGAGCCACGAGGCCTCCTTGAAGCTCCCGTCGGTGCAGGCCGCCATCGCGCAGGGGCGGCCGCTCATCACCGGGTTCGGCGAGCGCTACGAGACCACGCCTCTGGGGGGACACGGCCTTTCGCGCTGAGAGGCGCCTTCAGCCCAGCTTCGCCAGCCTGGGGGCGGCTTCGTAGGCGCTGCACAGCGCTCCAGACAGGCTTCGCATCAGGCTCATGGAGGAGAGCAGCGCACAGAGGGGCGCAGCACTTCACGCGCCGCGCCCTACTGGCGCGGGTCGTCCGCTTCGTTCTGCGCGGTGTCGCGGTGAGCAGGGATGCCGGCGCGGCCGCCCTCCTGCGGGACCGGCACCGTGGGACCGCCTCCCTCCGCGAGGGGCGACGGCCCTCCAGCCACGGACAGCTCCGCCAGCGCCGCCGCCTTCGCCCTGCGGCCCGCGAAGAGCCAGCCGCCCTTCTGCCTTTCGTAGAGCCTGCGCGTCTCCAGCGCCGCGCGCGCGTGCGACACCCGCTCGTGCACGAGATCCTCGACGAGCCGCTCGGCGAGCTTCCTTCGCCGCACCGAGTCCAGGTAGTCGAAGATCCGCTCCGCCGCGGCCACCCACTTCTCCGCGCGCGTCCCGCCCCGCTGCGCCTCGAGCTGCCGCAGCTTCACCTCATGCAAGGCGCGCATCCGCGAGGCCAGGGCCCGCAGCCGCTCCGCCTCCGCGTGGCTTTGCGCCCGCTCTGCCAAAGACGGCAGGCGCGCTGCGCAGAGGGCCGCGTCGAGGATGCCGTGGTCGCCCGCGCTCTCCAGCGCCTCGATGGCGCGCTGCCGGTCCTCGCCGGCGCCGCGCTCCAGCGTGTTCAACGAGCGGACGGCCCGGTCCAGGGCCAGCCAGCGGTACACCCAGTCGAGCCCGGTGCCCTTGATGTTCTGCGCGCCCATGATGCTGACCTCGCAGCCCGGCGGCACCGCCTTCGCGCAGGCGTCGATGATCTGATCACCCTTCGCCTTGGGGTCATGCACGACGACGAGCCCCTCCAGGAACAGCTCCCGGTAGCCCGTCCGGTACAGCTGGTGGAAGCGGCGGCAGGCGCGCTGGGGGTCTGGCTCACCCGGGCGAGGCAGGGCCGCGCGCAGCCTCGCGGCCACCACCATCCGCGCAAGGGCCCTCAGCGCGTGCGTCTTCAGCTCCGCGGCGGTCGCGGGCTCCACGGCCTCTGGCGCAGCGTTGCCCCCCCGCTCCTCCGCGGCCGCGGCGTTGGGCAAAGACGCGTCCAGAAGCGCACCCAGAGATTCGGTGAGCGCCTCGCGCACGCGCCCGGGCCGAAGCTCGGTGCTCGCCTCCGAGAGCGCCCCGTCCACCGCCTGGGCGAGCGCCTCGGTCGGCGCGAAGCCGAGCCCGGCCCCATTCGCCCACACGGCGACCCGGGCGAAGAACGCCGCGCGAGACGGCTTCGGGACGCGCAGGAACGCCATCCGCTCGTCGAGCCGCGCCCCTGCCCGCGCCAGCCCGTCCTCCCCCGCGGCCAGGTCGTCGGGGGTGACCACCTCGTGGCTGTCCAGCGCGGCGTCCAGCGCGGCCCGGAGGTACTTCTGCAGCCCCTCGAGGTTGGTGCCGATGAGCACGTGCCGGTCCGCCGCCGCGTCGTCGACGAGGATGCGCGCGAAGACCTCGGAGCGCGCCACCCGGTCCCAGCGGTTGTTGATGACGGTGACCACCGCGCGGCCCGGGTGGCCGTCCGGTGAGCGCCTGTCCAACCCCGACCGCTTCCAGTTGTTGAGGAAGCCGGTGCGCTCGTTGGCCGAGTGGCCGTTGATGAAGGTGAGCTGCCGGCCGCGCACGCGCGCAGGACCAAACTGCTTGAGCACGCCGATCTCCGGCTGCACGTGCTCCGCCATCAACCCCAGCGCCATCGTCCGCGACACGCCGAGCTCCGAGGCCAGGGTGGCCACCAGCGCCATGTTGCGAGGGTGCTCGTCGTACGGGAAGAGCCCGAGCAGCTCCTGCGGCATCAGCTCCGCCTCCCACCACGGGCTGTGCACGAGCCGGGTGTTCTTCTTCGCCGCCGCCTCGCGGAACAGGGGCAGGAAGTGGTCCTCGGTGGTGATGACCGTGGAGCCCTCCGGCATGAAGCGGGTGATGACCTCCGCCACGTCCTTGCCGGCCGGCCCCTGGATGTCCTCGTGGTCCGGGTACGCGTTGGTGAGGGTGGCGAAGTCGTCGTGCATCCACTCGTTCTGCAGGAGGTCCACGAACGCCGGCTGCAGCGCCATGCACTCCCAGAGGAAGACCTCCACGCCCATGCGCGAGGCCAACTCCGCCATGTCCCGCTGCTCCCAGATGGTCGCCTTGTCCCAGGGCCGGAAGATGAAGAACTCGGTGGAGGCGCCCGCCGGCGTGGTGTGCACGAACATCGCCTCGGAGCCGGTGGTCTTGGCGAAGACGTCGAACCCCATGCCGGCGAACAAGGCCGCCTTCAGCCTTTCGGTGCCGCTCTTGCCGCGCGTGCCCCACCCGCCAATGCACAGGGGCAGCTGCGCGCGCGCCCGCCGCACCGTCTCCCGCTTGCGCCACGCGTCTCCCAGAAAGAGCGTGAACAGGGCGGCGGTGAAGACCGCCAGCGCCATCACCCCGTTGCCGCGCGTCCCGAAGAAGTAGTCGCTGCGATCCACGAGGACGTCCATCACCTGCGTGAGCCAGGCAGCCTCCACCACCGCGAAGGCCTTGAGCGCGTCTGAAGTCGACGCGCCGAAGAGGGCGCCCACCCGGCCCGGCGCCGCCTCACCCACGTACGGCTTGAAGGCCACCTGCACGCCCAGCGCCTTCTCGACCTCGTTCGCGAACCTGCGCCGCTCCCGCGCCTCGCGCCCGCGCAGGGAGGACAGCCGAAGCTGCGCGAGCTTCTCGTAGTGCCGGGTCACCGTCAGCCGGTTCTTGATCCGCCGCGACAGGGACGCAGGCGGCGTGAGCGTGGTGACGCCGTGGCTGGAGAAGAGCTGCACCGGCTCGCCCGACAGCGGCAGGTCCAGCAGGTCATCCACCGTGGGCAGGTGCCGGCCCCAGCCGCCGTCGTCGGCGACATGGACGCGCTCGCCTGGGACGGTGGTCTGGGTGATCTCATCCATCCGCCAGGGGTGCGCGCGCAGCCGCCCTTCGTACCGGCGGCCCACCGTGTGGCCATGGCCCTGCCGCTTGTTGGGCGCGGGGTGGAGAAGCTCGTGCGCCACGCGCCAGGCGCGGTGGGTGAAGGTGTCTCCGCGCCAGAGGTGGATGACGTCCCCCTGCCGCTCGGCGTACAGGCCGTGGTCGTCCGCGGAGAGATCCGCGAGCACCGCGCCCAGCCACGCGGCCTCCTCCGGCAACGCCCCGAGCCCCTCGGGCGCAGGCGCCACCACCACCCTGGTGCGGCCGCCCGGGGGGACTGCCCGCGCCACCTTGCGCAGGTGGTCCGTCCACCCGCGGCGGAGCGGATCCTTCGCCCGCGCGAGCGCCTGCGCCGCCTTCGCCGCCGCCTCCACCAGCGCGCCGTCTGCGTCCGCCTTCAACGCCAGCGCGTGCGCCGCGGCGTGCAGCGGATCCATCAGCGCCGGGTTGAAGCGGTCCGCACAGAGGAAGAGCTGCTCGCAGGCGATGCGCAGCACCAGCGCGTCCGTCTCGAGCGACACCACCTCGTGAAGGAGCGCCGCGG
>CAZQVZ010000299.1:0-2327 GCA_964596895.1 uncultured Myxococcaceae bacterium | reverse complement strand
TCCCCTGGCGCCGCGACGAGCAGCACGTCCAGCGCCGCGCCGCGCACCCAGGGCCCCTGCGCGGTCTCGTCAGCGAGCGCCCGGAGCGACAGCACGTCCTCGGGCCGCTCGCCCAGCAGGGAGGGCGCAAGCTTCGCCGCCCCGGCCAGCGCCTCCAGGAGCGCCACCCGGTTCATCTGCCGCGGCGTCTGCACCGCGCGCAGAAGGAGCGTCTGACACAGCCCCGGCAGCTCTGCGCGCAGGCGGGGCCGCTCTTCGTCGGTGGCCGCGCGCAGGATGCCCTTGAGGGCCCGGGCCGCGGTCTCTTCATCAATCAGCAGCAGCCGCCGGCGCCGCTCGAGCCGCTCTCGCAGGGCGTCGAAGTCCAGGAACCGCTCCAGCGCCTTCTCGTCGGCGCGGCGGGTGGCGGGGTGGGAGACGGTTTCGTGGAGGTGGGCCCGCAGGACCTCGCGGCGCGCGTCTGTGTCCGACGCTTCATTGAAGCGGCGGGTGAGGTCCGCAAGGTGCCGGTCCAGCCCCTTCGCCTTCTGCGCCACGTCCTCGATGGCCGCGCGCAAGCCGGCGACCGCGGCCGCCGCGCCCACCTTGCCCCCGTCCCCCGTCGAGGCTGCCACTCGCTGCTCCAGCCGCTCCGCGGACTGCGCGCGGACGCGGCGGTAGAGCGGCGGGAGCGCCTCGAGCACCCGTCCTTGGCCCATCGCAGCCCAGAGGTAGGCACCGCTGCCCTGATGGGACAGGTGGCCCCAGGAAGGGTGTCCAGAACTGTGCGCCTGGAGCGCAAGACGGCGGGCAATGGCGGCGGTTCGCCCCAGAAAGCGGCGGCCGGATTGCTCAGCCGCCGACGGAAGCCGACTCTGGGTCCGCGTCTGCGCGCTGGTAAACGCTGCGGTTCTGCGACGCCACCGAGCCATCCGCGTGGAAGGCGATCTGCAGGACCTCCAGCCGGGACCCGTCGGAGTTGAGCATCCGGCGCGCGTGCGCGACGACGACCCCACCTTCGCGGACCGTGCTGGCCAGGGTGCGCGGGTAGGTGAGAGCGGACCAGGCGCCATCTTCGCCGTCGTCTTCGAGCCGGGTGCGGAAGGCCTGCGACTTCTGCTCGCCGCTCTCGGTGGTCCACTCCACCTCGTAGGCCACGTCCCCATCTCCGGGCTGGATCCGGTAGGTGGCGGCCTTCGGTGGTTGGCCGGTCTGGTAGTTCGACAGCTCCGGGATGAGGACCCAGGTGCCGGCGAACGCGTCGAAGTTGGCCAGGTGCTCGCCCATGGGAAGGCGATTAGCGCGCACCCCCCGCCTCCGTCCATCGGATGTGACGGGCATGACGGGCAACGCACAGGGCTGAACCGGCGCCCGCCGCTCCGTCGGCGCGAACGCTCGGCGTGAACGCGGGAGGGGAGGCGAGCCGGTCCAGCCCGGGGCCTCGCAGCGAACGGCGTCCGCGCTGGTGGACATGCGAAGATTCGCATATCAATACCTCCGCATGCCCTCTGCCGCCGCTGCCCTGAAGGTCGAGCCCATGAGCCGCCTGTTCCGGGCGCTCGGTGACGAGACGCGCCTGCGGATCGTGGCGCTGCTCTCGCACGGGGAGCTGTGTGTGTGCCACGTGCAGGAGGCGCTCGGCTTGACCCAGCCCAACGCGTCGCAGCAGCTGGCGGTCTTGCGGAACGCGGGCGTGGTCACGGGCCGCAAGCAGGGCGGGTGGGTCTACTACCGGCTGGCGGGGCAGGAGTCGAAGGAGCGGGCGCGGCAGCTGCGGGCGCTGGTCGCCGCGTTCAACAAGCAGGAGGCGCTCAGAAGAGATGTGGAGCGCCTCGTCGCCACCCGCGGGCCGAACGCCTGCGTCGGCTGATTGTCGGAGCACCGAAGGACACCATGAGCAAGCACGCCGCGAACGACCGGCCGGACGCGAAGGCCATCGTCAAGAACCTCTCCTTCATCGACCGGTACCTGCCCCTGTGGATCTTCATCGCCATGGGCGGGGGGATTGGGCTCGGGCGGATGTTCCCGGACCTCGGCGCCACCCTGGACACGGTGAAGCTGGACACGGTGTCCCTGCCCATCGCCCTGGGGCTTCTGTGGATGATGTACCCGGTGCTGGCGAAGGTCCGGTACGGGGAGCTGGGGAGGCTGCGGACGCGGCGGAAGCTCTTCGCCACCTCGCTGTTCCTCAACTGGATCGTCGGGCCGCTGTTGATGTTCGGGCTGGCGTGGCTGCTCCTGCCGGATCTGCCGCACTACCGGACGGGGCTCATCCTCATCGGGCTCGCGCGCTGCATCGCCATGGTGCTGCTGTGGAACATGCTGGCGAAGGGGAGCAATGAATTGGC
>CAZQVZ010000298.1:0-7572 GCA_964596895.1 uncultured Myxococcaceae bacterium | reverse complement strand
GAGCAGGCCGAGCTTCTGCAGATAGCCGGGGGTGATGGAGAGCGTCAGCGCGTCACCAATCGCCTCGTGGAAGCCGTCGTTGGCGCCGGTCTGAAAGAGCACCGGGAGCTGGTGGTAGTAGACGTAGTAGTAGATGTGCCCCAGCTCGTGGTGGATGGTGATCAGATCCTCCTCGGTGGGCTCGATGCACATCTTGATCCGGTAGTCGCCCGCGTACGTCACGTCCCACGCGGACGCGTGGCAGACCACGTCCCGGTCCCGCGGCCTGGTGAGCTGGCTGCGCTGGTAGAACTGCTCAGGCAGCTTCTCCATGCCCAGGGAGACGAAGAAGTCCTCTGAGACCTGCACCATCTTCTTCGCGTCCCAGCCCTTCGCCTTGATGGCCGCGGACACGTCCAGGTTGGTCTTCGTCTTGAATGGCTCCACCAGCGGATAGATGGTGGCCCACTCCTGCGCCCACATGTTGCCGAGCAGGTGCGCGGGGATGGGCTTGCCGTCGGGGACCTTGTCCTTGCCGTAGGTCTTCTGCAGCCGCGCGCGGACGTAGCAGTGGAGCTCGTCGTACAGGGGCTTGACCTGCTCCCAGAGCCGGTCGGTCTCCTGCTCGAAGTCCTCGGGCTTCATGTCGTAGCCCATGCGCCAGAGGTCCCCGAGGTTCTCGTAGCCGATCTCCTTCGCGCCTTCGTTGGAGAGGTTGACGAGGTCCGTGTACAGCGGCCGCATCTGCGGCGACACGGTGCGCCAGCCCACCCAGGCCTCGAGCAGCTCGTCGTAGTTGCGGCTCTCGGCCAGCACCCTGGAGAGCTGCTGCAGGTCCCGGCACTTCCCCTTGCCGTCCTTCCCGCAGTACTTGCCCTTGCCGTAGATGCCCTCCAGCTTCGCGGCGGTCTCGGCGAGCTGCTTGCGCTTCTCGGCGTCGGTGGGCGCAGGCAGCGTGGTGGACAGCCGCATCAGGTGCAGCATCCGCGCGGTCTCGGGGTCCAGATCCGTCCGGTCCCGGTACCCGTTGGCCTCGTGGATGGTCTTCGTCACGTAGGCCATCACCGCCTCGTTGGCCCAGGCGGCGTTCTGCTCGGTGTCGTCGGTGATGTGGGTGGACTTGATCCACTCCGCGGTGGCGGCGCGGGTCCACAGGTCGCGAAGCTCGCGGTCCACGCGCTCCACGAAGGCCTTCGGGTCTTCGGGGGCGGGCGTTGGGGCCTGGCCCTGCCCGGGGCGGTCGTTCCGGGTCTGGGAGCCGCTGTTGGCACAGGCGGCGACGGCGAGCGCCGAGATCACCGCGAGGGACGAGAACAGGAGGGAGCGTTTCATGGGCGCGGGAACCTAACACCTGCACATTTCGTTGCACCCGCGTTGCGCGTCGGGGGTTGATGAGGGCATGACGCGCTCCCGCCGCAGGTTCCTCCACCTCTTCGCGCTGGCCCCCGCCGCCGTGCTGTTCGTCCCCCTGGACGCGCGCGCGGTGCACTACCCGGCGAAGCTGTGCGGGGACTGCAGCTTCGGCTCGAAGAAGGACGACTGCGCGAAGTGCGGCAGGTGGCGCGGCTCCACCCACGTCCCGGCGAGGCTCTGCTCGGACCACGGCTTCGGCTCGAAGGGAGACGACTGCGCGCGGTGCGGCAAGTGGGTGGGCTCGTCGAAGGCGCGCGCGTTCGTGTGCGGGAACTGCGGCTTCGGCAGCAAGAAGGAGAACTGCGTCAAGTGCGACAAGTGGGCGCCTTAGCGCTCACCGCGGGTGCAATTGCGCGTCCACGAAGCTGAACAGGTCCCGCCAGCACCGCTTCGCGCTGGCCCGGAACACCAGGGCGTGAAAGGCGTGCAGCTCCCCCGGGAAGATGGGCGCGCTCACCGGCACCCCGAGCTTCTGAAGCGCCTTCGCCAGCCGGCGGGAGTCATCCAGCAGGGGATCCTTCGTCCCGCACGGAGCGAAGAACGCGGGCAAGGGCCGGTCCGGCGGAAGGCCCCGCTCCAGCAGGCACACCGGGTCCGCCAGGTCCAGGTCCTCGCGGCAGGTGGGCGTCACCCCCTGCAGGTACGCGTCGGTGACCTCCGCCAGGCGGTCATGGACGACGGCCCGGAGCTTGCGGCGGCGCAAGAAGCGCTCGGGGTCACTCACCTGGAGCATCCCGCACACCGGCACCGTCACTTTGGGCGTGACGCCAGCGTCGAAGGCCGCGCGCGCCCAGGGTTCGGGCCGCCGGTAGCAAGAGGCCAACGTCACGCCGGTGGCGAGGTTCGCGCCCGCGCTCTCCCCCGCCACGACGAGCCGCGAGAGATCTCCGCCGAAGCGCTCGGCGTTCTGCGCCACCCACGCGTACGCCGCGCAGGCGTCCGAGATGGCCGCGGGGAACGGGTGGTGCGGCGCGAGCCGGTAGTTGATGTTGAAGACCACGTAGCCGCGGCGCGCGTAGGAGAGCCCGAAGAGCCAGTGGGTGTCCTTGGAGAGGAACCGGAAGCCGCCGCCGTGGATGTAGAGCACCACCGGCCGCTTCCCGGCTGCGCCTCTGGGGCGGTACACGTCCAGGGTGTGCTCCGGGAGCCCCGAGTCGGTGTACGGGACGTCGGGGGTGACCTCGATGCGGTGAAAGCGCGGGTCGGAGATGGGCAGGAGCCGCCCCAGCCGCGCGCCCTGCAGGAAGATGTTGTCCACCACGGCTGCGCCCAACTTGCGGCGCATGCGCTGCGGGAGGTTCAGGACGGGCCGCGCCTGCAGCGCCGGGTCAGGGTCGGGGTCCGTGGCGCCCCCTCGAAGCGGTTCGGGGTGGTTCACGTCGTCGAGCTGCAGCTTCCTCATCTTCCCATTGCCCTGGACACGGCCCCTACGATCTCCTCTTCGGAGGGAAAAGACCAGAAGCTGCGCTCGGCGACGACCTTGCCGTCCACCCGGATCTGGAAGACGCCGCCGTGGCCGAGCGCCAGCTCGGCGTCGATGCCGAGCTGTTCCTTCAAGGCGGCCGCCGCACGGGCGGCCCTGGGCTCGTAGCCTCAGGCGTTGCAGTAGAGGATGGTGACGGCCATGGGCGAAGGACGCTAGCCGAGGCGCGGGCGCCACGACACAGATCAAGCAGTGCAGCGCCGAGCGGCTTGCGGGGTGGCGAAGTGCTCGCTACACGAAGGCGCCATGAACGCACCCGCCCCCGCCCCGACCGACGACCGCGACTTCCGCCTCCCGCTCCACGTCCGCCCCGGCCGCTACGGCGCGCACCTCTCCATCGACCTTCAGGGAAAGGCGTTCACGGGCGAAGCCACGGTGACGCTCCACCTCTCGAAGCCCGAGCGCGCGCTCATCCTTCACGCTGGCGAAGAGCTGGACGTGCAGTTCGCGGTCCTGCGCGCGGGCGGCAAGGAGCGGACGGCGGCGCTGGCGGTGCGGCCGGTGAGCGAGACGGTGGTGCTCTCGTTCGACGAAGAGCTGGCGGCCGGCGACTACGAGCTGACCTTGAAGTGGAAGGGCCGGTTCTGTGACGGGCTGCGCGGGATGTACCTCGGCGGCGGCGTGGCCATCACCCAGTTCGAGGCCGCGGATGCGCGGCGGGCGTTCCCCTGCTTCGACGAGCCCGCCTTCAAGGCGCGCTGGGCGCTGGGCGTGGACGTGCCGAAGGACGCGGTGGCGCTCTCCAACGGGCGCATCGAGCACGAGGAGATCCGCGGTGACCGCAAGCACCTGCGCTACGCCGAGACGGAGCCTCTGAGCTCGTACCTGGTGGCGCTGGTGGTGGGGAGCCTCGTGCCGTCTGAGGAAGGGAGCGCTGCCGGCATCCCGGTCCGCACCTGGTCGGTCCCCGAAAAGGTGGCGCTCACCGCCTGGGGCCAGGACGTGGCCCTGAACGTGCTGCCCATGCTGCAGGACTACTTCGGGCTGCCCTACGCCTTCGGCAAGGTGGACCAGGTGGGCGCGCCGGACTTCGAAGCCGGGGCCATGGAGAACGCAGGCCTCATCACCTACCGCGAATTGGCGCTGCTGCTCGACCCGAAGACCGCGTCCCTGCCCACGCAGAAGCGCGTGGCGGAGGTCATCACCCACGAGCTCGCGCACCAGTGGTTCGGCAACTGGGTGACCATGGTCTGGTGGGATGACCTCTGGTTGAACGAGGCCTTCGCCACCTGGATGGCCTTCAAGATCGTGGACCAGTGGCGGCCCGAGTGGCGCATCTGGCTCGACTTCGACACCGGCAAGGCGGCGGCGCTGGGGCTGGACGCGCTGGAGTCCACCCACCCCATCCACGCGGAGGTGAAGAACGCCGCGCAGGCCACCGAGAACTTCGACGTCATCACCTACGAGAAGGGCGGCAGCGTCCTGCGGATGATCGAGGCGTTCCTCGGCGCGGAGAAGTTCCGCGACGGCATCCGCACGTACATGAAGCGCCACGCGCGGGCGAACGCGGTGGCGGACGACCTCTGGCGCGCGCTCGGCGAGGCGTCCGACGCGCCGGTGCTGGAGTTGGCCAACGCGTGGATTGGCAAGCCGGGCTTCCCGCTGGTGTCGGTGACGCGCGACGGCCGCACGGTGACCCTGCGCCAGCGCCGGTTCTGGGCCAGGCCGGGCATGAAGTCCGGCGAGACCTGGCCTGTGCCCATGGTGCTGCGCTTCCGCGAAGCCGGCGGCGCGGTGCGCGAGCAGCGGGTCCTGCTGGAGGCGCGCGAGCAGCGGGTGGAGCTCGAAGGCTCGGGCGACGTCTCCTGGGTGTTCGGCAATGGCGGGTCCACGGGCTTCTACCGCGTGGCCTACGACGCTGCCGGGCTGCAGGCGCTGGCTTCGGACCTTCCGGCCCTGGAGCCGTCCGAGCGGATCTCGCTCTTGGCGGACACCTGGGCGCTGGTGCGCGCCGGCGAGGCGAGCGTGGGGAGCTTCCTGACGCTGGCGCAGAAGCTCGAAGGAGAGCGGGACTGGGCGGTGCTCGATGAACTGGTCGGAAGGCTCGGCGCCATCGACTACCGGCTGGTGGACGAGGCAGACAAGCCTGCCTTCCGCGCCTTCGTGCGAGCGCTGTTCCGGAAGGCCCTGGGCGAGATCGGCTTCGACGCTGCGGCGGACGAGCCCGGGGATGTGCGGCTGCGGCGCGCGGCGCTGGCGCGAGCGGTGGCCGGCGTGGGGCGCGACGAGGGGGCACAGGGCGAACTGCGGGCGCGGCTGTTGAAGGTGCTGGACGGGGACCGCGCGGCGCTGGAGCCGAACCTGCACGATCTGGCGGTGACGGCCGCGGCGCGGACCGGAGACGCCGCCCTGTTCGACAGGCTGCGGGAGGCGAACAAGGCGGAGAACGACCCCGCCTGGAAGCGGCGCTACCTGATGGGGCTGGCGTCCTTCGAGGAGCCGGCGCTGGCGAAGCGCGCGCTGGAGCTGGCGATGAGCGGCGAGGTCGCGCTTCAGGAGCTGGCGTGGTTCCTCTCCGCGCTCCTGGCGAACCCCGCGGCGCGCGAGCCTGCGTGGGAGACCCTGCGGGGCGACTGGAAGAAGGTGGAGGCGAAGGTGGCCAACGCGCCCATGATCTTCCGGCGGGTGGTGGAGGGCTTCGGCAACCTCCGCGAGCGGCGGCACCTCGAGCAGGTGGAGGCGCACCTCCGGGCGAACCCGAACGAGGCCATCGAGAAGGCCAGCGCGCAGACCCTGGAGCGGCTGCGGCTGGAGGTGGACCTGCGCGACCGGGCGCTGCCGGAGGTGGGCGCCTGGCTGAAGCGCTGACGCGCCTTTGGCCCCCGGAGGTCCTCTCCGGCCGCGCGCCAGGGAGGCCCTCCTTCCCGCGCGGCGGCGGCGAAAGTCCTCAAGAGTTGGAGACTGGCTCCCCAGGTCTCGAGGACTTCTGCCGGCGCGCGGCCAAGACAGGGGTGCTTCGGGGCCAGGCGTTGCGGCGCCTGCGCCCCGAGCTCATCGAGGTTCGCGTGGAGTCAGACCGTCGCGCCCGGGGCGCGGAGGTCGAACCTCCCGCGCCCTGCACGGACGGATCCTCGTGCGACCGACGGGCGAGCACAGACGTGCCATCCGGCGCCCGCCGCCGCGCCGCAACTGCCCACCAGCGCGCGCGGCACCCGTCCACGGCAATGGAAGTCCGCTCTCCACCAGGAGCCGCCTCTACGGACGAACGCGCAGAGGCGACAGCCCGGGCGGGGCTACGGGTCCCTGGCCCTGGTGATCTCGTCCGCCAGCCTTGCGCCACCGTAGACCTTGCGCAGGCCTTCGAGGATCCCCGACCCGTGCACAGCGACCGCGCGGTTCTTCTGCGGGTCGTACCCGAAGCGCCCGCCGAGGGAGTGCAGGTTCCCGTCGAAGATGAGGCCCACCACCCGGCCCTCCTTGTCCACCATGGGAGAGCCCGAGTTGCCGCCGATGATGTCGTGCGTCGACGACAGGTTCATGGGCGTGGCCGCGTCCAGCTTCGGCCGCGCGCGCAGCCAGCTCGTCTTCACTGCGTAGGGGAAGCGGCCCGTGTGCCGGTCGAACAGGCCGCCCAGGTTGGTGAGCGGCGGGATCTCCCTGTCCCCCTCCTTCCAGCCCTTCACCTGTCCGTATGAGAGCCGCAGCGTGAAGGTGGCGTCGGGGTAGCCGCTCTGGCCGTGGACCGCCACGTGGGCCTTGTTGAGCAGTTCGTGGTTCCGCTTCAGGGCCGCGTCCACGTCGACCTCCCAGGTCCGGCGCAGCGCCCGGGCGCGCTCGTCCACCGCCCGGGCGAGGAGGATCATCGGATCCTTCGACGCGGCGAGCGCCTTCTGCCCGCCCTCATAGAGCTTCTGGCGCACCCGCGCGTCGTGCAGCCTGGACTGCGAAACCACCCGCTTCGCCAGGTCCTCCGGCGCCTCCTTGCCAAGCACCTCGAGGACGATGGGATGGTCCGCGCCCAGCGCCTCCCGGAGCCTTCGCAGAGAGAAGGACAGGGTCAGGATCTCCACCTCCTTCTCGATGGGCGCCTGCCGGAAGAGCCGCTGCTCCAGCGCCGGGAGCTGCGCGGACGTGTACTCGCGCAGCCGCTCCGTGTCGGGCTTCTCCTTTTCGGCGGGCGCGCGCAGAAGCGCCCGCGCCAGCCCGAACAGCTCGGAGTTGAAGGCGTCCGAGGCCTCCAGCAGCCGGTGCTCGAGGAAGATCCGCCGGTGCGCGGCGGTGGCCCCGGAGATCCCCGCCCAGGCGCCGCCGAACTGCGCCTTCAGCTTCGCGTCCGCCCCCACCTTCTGGCGCAGGGACTGGTCCTCCCCCTCCTTCTGCGCCCACGCCGCAGGGTCTGCCAGGTACTGGTGCCGTCCGCGCAGGGCCTTGAGCGAGTTCTCCACCGACCGCAGCCTGGCGCGCGTGGTGCGGAAGCGCTCGGAGCCGCCCTTCTGGTACTCGAGCATCACCCCGCGCAGCTCCGCGAGCATCGCCACGTAGTACGGCAGCACCACGTCCCGCTGCAGGGCGAGCTGCTCCACCGTCTGAACGCGCTCGGTGCCGCCGGGGTGGCCTGCGACGAAGACCAGGTCCCCGTCCTTCGCCGGGGTCTTCGCCCAGCGCAGGTAGTCCGGCGTCTTCGCCGGCTGGTCGTCCTCGTAGACCCGCAGCAGCGCCGCGTCGAACGCGTAGCGCGGGAAGTTGAAGTTGTCCGG
>CAZQVZ010000297.1:0-7572 GCA_964596895.1 uncultured Myxococcaceae bacterium | reverse complement strand
CCGCCCTTCGCCTTGTAGGTGGCCCAGGCGAGGAACGCGTAGTACTCGGGCTCGCGGGGGTTCTGCGCCACCGCCTCCTCGAAGTTGCGCTGCGCGGAGGTCATGTCCCCGCGCTTCATGGCCGCCTCGCCGCGCTTGAGGCTTATCTCCGCGTCCACGTTCACCTGGCCGCTGCGCCCGCCCACGTCCAGCCGGGAGAGCAGGTACTGCACGTAGGCGCGCCTTTTGTCCTCCACCGAGAGGACCCGGTAGCTCGCGGCGAGCTTGTCCTGCACCGAGTCGAGCAGGTCCTTGATCTCGGAGGTGTCGTGCTCCGGGTAGCTGTCCGGGTGAAAGCGCGCGGCGATGTCGTGGTAGGCGCGCTCCACCGCCTCGGTGTCCGCGCTGATGTCCAGCCCGAGCAGGTGGAAGTAGCTGCCGGTGATGATCTTCAGCGCCGCCTCGCGCAGCGCGTCCAGCTCCTCCTTCGGCAGCGGCCTCTTCTTGCGCGGCGCGATGACGTCCGGCCCCGCCGCTCCCCCGGCGTCAGGCCCTGTGGCCGGGGTCTTGTCGAAGGAGACCACGCCCGACAGCTTGAGGAACCACAGGAGGCTCCAGGCCTGGCGCAGATCCCCGCGCCCATGGGCGATGAGATCTCCGAGCGAGATCCGGCCATTCATCTGCATGGCCACCTTCAGGTCCTGCCGGTCCAGCCCCAGCGCGGCCAGGTCCTGCGCGAACTGCGGCGCGCGGCGCGGGTATTCGGGCAGGTGACCCTTGAGGCCCTGCGCGAAGTACTTCAGCGGCAGGGTCCGGCGGGCGCCGTCGAGGATGGGCGCGAGCGCGGCCACGTCCACCTGCGCGACCTTCTTGCGGAACTCGTCGCCGGCGAAGAAGGCGTAGCGGCCGTCGCGCATGCCCACCACCTGCGCGGTCTTCTCGCGGGTGAAGTCGCGCAGGCGCTGCAGGAGCTCCTCGCCGGCGAGCTCGCTGCCGGATTCGGCGAGCGCGGCGCCCACCCGCATCCCCGAGGCGAGCGCGGCGTGGAGCTGCTCGGCCTGGGGCCCGGTGAGGTCTCCGCGCTCGACGAGCCAGTGCGGGAACTGGTCCTGCCGCGCCGTGGAGTCGTAGTTGACCGGCGCGCCGGTGAGGAAGAACACCCGGCGGGTGAGGTCCCGGAACGCGACCACCAGGACGCCGTCCCGCTTCAGCCGGTAGAGCGAGTGCAGCACCGCGGGCAGGGGCGCGCCCTTGAGCTCCCCGGACATCACCGGCGGGCGGGACAGCGTGAGCTGCAGCCCGGTGGGATCCGCCTGCTGCTGTGAGGGCGCGGCGAGCGTCTGGAGCAGCGCGGCGAGCTTCTGCGTGAGCTCGGTGGCCTTCAGGGGGTCGGCCACGTAGCCGTTGGCCTTGATCTCCAGGATGGCCGAGACCCCACGCGCGCGGCCCAGGTGCCCCTTGTCGATGGCGAGCATCGGCAGGCGGTTGCCGCGCTCGTTGGCGCGGATGAGCTGGCCGAGGTGCGAGCCGTCCACGCGCGGGAAGTCCACCGCCACCAGCACCGCGTCTGGATGCTCGGCGAGGAAGTGCTCCATCGCCGTGGAGGGCTCGGTGATGCCGTGCACCTCGTAGCCCGCCTGACGCAGCGAGCCGGAGACGTGCTCCAGGGTGGGCCGGTGGTGCTCTGCGATGAGGATCGTCTTCAACGGGGGCGGACTGTAGCGCGGGGTGGCGCCCGGGTCTTGGGTTGATCCTGAGGGGCCGGATGAGGGCGCCCGCTCACCCGACGAGCGGGTTTGGGGTCCGCAGCGCCGGGAAGCGGCGGAGGTCCCGGGCTTGGGTCCAGAACTCCGTCACCCCGCGGCGGCAGGCACGGCCAGGGCCAGGCTGGCAACGTGGGCCGCTGCGCCGCCGGGCAAGTGACGTACAGTCCGCCGCCCAATGAGCGGGCAGGACATCATGGTCGTGGCAGGCGAGGCGTCCGGCGACCAGCACGCGGCGGCGCTGGTCTCCGAGTTGCGCGCGCGCAGGCCGGCGCTTCAGTTCTTCGGGATGGGCGGCAGCCGGCTCGCGCAGGAGGGCGTGCGGCTGCTCTTCGACGCGCACGAGATCAGCGTGATGGGCATCACCGAGGTGCTGCCGAAGATCCCCCGCATCCTCAAGGTGCTGGGCGGGCTGGTGCGTGCGGCGGAGGAGCGCAAGCCCGCGCTGGCGATCCTGGTGGACGTGCCGGACTTCAACCTGCGGCTCGCGCGCAGGCTCAAGGCGCGCGGCATCCGGGTCGCCTACTACGTGAGCCCCATGGTCTGGGCGTGGCGGCCTTCGCGCGTGAAGGCCATTGCCCGGGACGTGGACCGGATGCTGTGCATCCTCCCGTTCGAAGAGCCCTGGTACCAGGAGCGCGGGGTCCGTGCGAAGTACGTGGGCTCGCCGGTGCTGGACCACCTGCCGCCGGCCCTGGATGCGCAGTCACACCGCCGCGCGCTGGGCCTGGATCCGCAGCGGCCGACGCTGGCCCTGCTCCCCGGCAGCCGGATGGCGGAGGTGCGCAAGCTCCTGCCGGCCATGGTGGCCGCCGCGCGGGAGGTGGCCTCGAGGCGCCCGGGGATGCAGGTGGTGGTGCCGGTGGCGCCGTCCATCTCGCGCGCGGCGGTGGAGGCGCGGTTCGCTGGCAGCGGGCTTGCGCCGCTGTTCGTGGATGGCCGCGCGCCGGAGGCGGTGGCCGCGAGCGACGTCTCGGTGGTCGCGTCCGGCACCGCCACGCTGGAGGCCGGGCTGATGCGGCGGCCGCTGGTGGTGGTCTACCGGGTGTCGGCGCTCTCGTGGCTGGTGGGGAGGCTCCTGGTGAAGGTCGCGTTCGTCTCGCTGGTGAACCTCCTGGTGGGCCGGAAGGTGGTGCCGGAGCTGCTCCAGGGCGACATGCAGCCGGCAGCCATTGCGCGGGAAGTGGACCGGCTCTGGGAGGGACCTGCGCGCGCGGAGGCCGAGGCGGGGTTGGGCGAACTGCGCGCGCGGCTGGGCGAGCCGGGCGCGTCGCGAAGGGCGGCGGAGGCGGTGCTCGAACTGCTCGACGAGCAGGGCCACCGTGCTATGCCCGCCGCGAAATGAACCGCGCCCTCGTCTGCATCCCCACCTACAACGAAGCGGACAACGTCGAGCCCATCACCACGGCGGTGCTCGGCGTGGAGCCGCGCGTGGACGTGCTGGTGGTGGACGACAACTCGCCGGATGGCACCGGGCGAATCGCAGACGGGCTGGCGGCGAAGGAGCCGCGCCTGCGGGTGCTGCACCGCGAGAAGAAGGAGGGGCTCGGGCGCGCATACCTGCACGCGTTCCAGTGGGCGCTGGATGAAGGCTACGACTTCATCGTCGAGATGGACGCGGACTTCAGCCACGACCCGCGCTACCTGCCCAGGCTCCTGGATGAGGGGATGGCCGGCGCGGATCTGGTGCTCGGCTCGCGGTACGTGGAGGGCGGCGGGACGGTGAACTGGGGCGCGGGCCGGAAGGTGATCAGCCGCGGCGGGTCCCTGTACGCGCGCAGCATTCTGGGCGTGGACATCCGGGACCTCACCGGCGGGTTCAAGTGCTTCAACCGGAGGGTGCTGGAGACCATCGACCTGGGCGCGGTGAAGAGCACCGGGTACGCGTTCCAGATTGAGCTGACGTACCGGACCTTGAAGGCCGGGTTCCGGGTGAAGGAGATCCCCATCGTCTTCGAGGACCGGCGGGTCGGTCAGTCGAAGATGAGCCGGAAAATCTTCCTCGAAGCGCTGACCATGGTTTGGAAGCTCCGGCTCACGGTGTGAGGGCGGCGGGCGTGAGAGCTCCTCTCGCCCTGTGGGAGAGGTCCGGGGTGGGGGCGCGCGCGGCCGGGCGAAGTCCTCGAGAGTTGAGGACGAGGTCTCCAGGTCTTGAGGAGCTCGGGCGTCCGCGCGGCGAGGGTCCCCCTGTACCCGGGCGCGGCGCTACGACGAGGACCCAAGGCCGTGCCTGAGGTCCTCTCCTTCTTCATCGTCGCCCTGACGGCGGTGTTCTTCGTGGTGGATCCGATCGGCATCGTCCCGATCTTTTTGGCGATCACGAAGGGGGACTCGAAGGAGAAGCTGCGGAGCACCGCTCTGCGCGCGTGTGTGGTGGCCACCGCGATGCTGCTGTTCTTCGGGCTGTTCGGCGGGGTGATCTTCAAGGTGTTCGGCGTGACGCTCGGCGCGTTCCGGGTCGCCGGCGGCTTGCTGCTCCTCATCACCGCGCTGGACATGTTGAACGCGCGGCCCGCCGGCACGCGGACGTCCCCCGAAGAGGCCGCGGAGGGCGCGACGAAGGAGGACGCCGCGATCGTGCCGCTGGCGATCCCGCTGCTCTCCGGTCCCGGGGCCATTGCCACCGTGATGGTGCTGATGTCGAAGGGGGAGGGATCGTTCTTCGGGACCGTGTTGCCGGTGATGCTCGCGGTGCTGCTGACGATGATGGCGAGCTACTTCATCCTGCGCGGCGCGTCGTTCGTGAACCGGGTGCTCGGGCAGAGCGGCGTGGCGATCCTGGAGCGCGTGATGGGGCTCATCCTCGCCGCGATCGCCGTGCAGTTCATCTTCGAGGGAGGAAGGGCGCTGCTGTTTCCCGCCGGGGCATGATCACCGCGGAGAACGGATCTAGAGCTTCTTCCAGCTCGCCTTCAGCTCGCTGCGCGCGATGACCGGGTCCTCGACCGCGATGATGTACTCGGCGCGGCGGTTCTTCGGTTCGTCGGTCTCGTCCTCGGTGGACACCATCAGGGCCTGCTCGCCGAAGCCTTCCACGAAGATGGGGATGGACAGTCCCCGCCTGCGGAACCAGGTCCCGAGCGCCTTCGCGCGGCTCAGCGACAAGGCCCGGTTGCTCTGGGAAGCCCCCCTGGTGTCGGTGTGCCCGGCCACGTACAGCCGCAAAGGCGCCAGCCTCCCGAACTTTCGCACCGCCTCGGCGATGAGCCCGTAGCTCTCCTCCAGCTTCGCCTCCTGGTCCTTGCGCACCTGCGCCTTGCCGGAGTCGAAGAGCACCTCTTCATGCGGGATGTCCACCTGCCACGGGAAGAGCTGCACGCCGGTGAAGTAGGTCGATTCGTCGAACGCCTGGATGGCGATGCGCATCACCCGGCCCTCCGCTTCCGGCCAGGTGACTTCGTAGGACTCCGAAGCCACCCGCGGCTCCAGCGGCACCTCGCCGTTGAAGGCGACAGCGCCTGAATCCATCAGCACCTCCACCTTCGCCTTCACCACCGGGCGGCTGGTGCGGAAGCGGACCTTGCGCCCCTCCACGTCCACGTCCTTCGACGTGTCGAGCGACATCTTCAGGGTGCCCCACAGCTCGGCGTCGAACTGCAGCGGCATCTTCTGCTTCGTCCGGTCGGGGAAGACCACCACCAGCTCGCCCGTGTACGTGAACTTCCCCTCCGGCTGCTGCAACGCGAGCCTGCGCGTCACGCCCGGCTTGCCACCGCCCTTCTGATGAAGGGTCTTCCCGTCGCTGCGCTGCAGCGTCACCTCGAACCCGGCGATGGGCTCGTTGATGGAGATGAGGAGCTCCGGCAGCCCCTTGCCGAGCTGCGCGCGCCCGTTCAACCCCACGTCCACTGCGTTCGCGGACGCGACCAGCGGGAACAGCACCAGCACCAGCATCATGGACGACGACAGCGCCTTGCGGACCATGCGCGGGAGTCTACCGGCCCGGGCCCTTCGCGCCGAACGGCAGCCAGACCTTCGTGATTCGCCGGCACTGCTTGCCCGAGAAGGGCAGCTCCTTGCGCCCGGCCAGGTCCTTTTCGTTCGCCCACACGGTCTCGTTGGCGAACGGGTCGTGGAGCTGAAACGCCCGCGACCTGGCCGTCCGCGAGGTCTGCAAGAGGAGCACGCACCTCCCCTGCTCCCCGACCTTTCGCCCCAGGGCCACCGCCACCGGCCAGCCGCGCTCGAGCGCCTTCGCCGCGGCCTCCAGCGCCTCCTCCAGCGACAGCCCCTCCCCCCGCCCGCCCGGCAAATCCGCCCACGCCTCGCGCAGCTCCAGGCCGAACGGCGCCACTGCGTCTGCCAGAAGCCCGGAGAGATCTCGCGGGAGCGGCGCGGCGGCGGTCTCGGTCTGCGTCAGCGCTCGGCGGGAGGTGCCGAGTGTGGCCGTCCCAGCGGGCTCGCTGACGCCGAGCTCCCTGCGCCCTGCCGGCCTGCCCCGCGCCAGGGACGCCTCGAACGACTCTGCGACCGGGTCCTTCGCGAACAGCGCTGCGGGCGGCGGGCGGAACTGCGGCCTCGGCTTGCCGTCCGCGCGCGCGTAGGCGGGCCCCGGATCGTCCTCCAGCTTCGGCGTCAGCCGGTGCCCGTTCAGCTCCAGGGCGAAGAGCGGATCCGCCTGGGCGCGCAGAAGATCCGTCACCGGCACATCGCGCCTGCCGTCCACGCTGCAGGCCGCGAAGAGCGCCTCGTCGTTCATGCCGCGGATCTCATCGCCGAGCGCGTGCACCTCGGACGAGGTCCGCCCCGCCGCCGCCGCGCGCAGGAGCACCTCTCGCTGCAGCGACGTCACCGCGTCCTCCATCAACTCCCGGAACAGCCGCCGCTCGTCCTTCGACCACTTCCCCACCCGCGCGCCCGCCTCCTGGTGCAGGAAGTCCGACTCGGGCGGCGCGGTGGTCTCGGCTTCGCCCTCCGCTGTGGTCCTGGTGCGGCGCCCGCTCATCCTGGACCTCCGACGACGCGCTCGCCGCCGCCGCCGCCGCGGCGCAGGGCGCCCACGAGCGCCGCGGTCAGCGCGAGCCTCCGGAAGTGCTGCGAGAGCGCGACCACGTCATCCTCCGCGCGCAGCTTCGCGGCCCAGCGGACCATCAGGCTCGCCAGCGCCGGCTGTCCGGTGAAGCGCCCCGTGGCGATGTCACGGATGCGCCGGCTGGCCTCGCCCACGCGCATGCCCTCGAGCCCGCGCAGCGCCTGGGCGCAGTCTTCGAGGTGCCGCTGCCGCACCTGCGCCTCACGCAGCGCGCGCAGCTCTTCGAGCAGGATCTCTCCGTTCAGCTCCCGGTGCGCGAAGGCGGCGGACGGCACGGGGGCATCCCACCACAAGTGCAGCCGCGACGGCACCCGGGGCCCCGGGCGAAGCGCCGTGGTGAGCGCGCAGCTCCAGTCGGCTCGCGAACGGCGGAGGAGTTGTCGGCTGACTCAGTGCAGGGCCCGCGAAGGGCCCGCCTGTCCTGCGCCCGCCCTGCGCCCTGCGCTCCGCGGTCCCGGGCAGCAAGCCGGCCGGTGGGCAGTCAAAGTTACGTTTGACCGAGCAGTTGCGGGGGCGGGCGCGGCCGGACGCATGCGCCATCGAAGAATCGGGCGCTTACGCGGGCGGGGAAGTGGCGGAAGGGGCGTTGGGGAGATCTGCTCGGTCGAACGTAACTTTGATGGATGGGCGCGAGGCCGCGCCGGGCGAAAAGGGCCGAAGCGAACCTGTCTTGCTCCCACGAGCCCCTGGACACCAGCGCGGCAGTGGAGGTGCAGGTAGGGCTGGCGAAGAGCGCGGTGACAAACCTGTCCTGCACCTACGAGCCCCCGGGCACCCACGCGGCAGTGGAGGTGCAGG
>CAZQVZ010000296.1:1196-7576 GCA_964596895.1 uncultured Myxococcaceae bacterium | reverse complement strand
GTCCCTGCTGCAGCAGGCCGCCTCGGAGGCGGTCGACTTCAAGCTGGACGTGATGCTGCCGCGGATGGTGGTGGCGGCGGCCATTGGCACCTTCATCTCGCTGCGCCCGTGGCGCTTCCTCATGCGGCGGCCGTTGCCGAAGACGGAGATGATCCACGCGCAGATCCTGCTGTGCGCGGCGGCGGCGGTGATCACCGCGGTCATCGGCGACAGCCTCGCCAAGGCGTTTGGGTTGGTGGGCCTGGGCAGCTTCGTGCGCTTCCGCTCCGGGCTGAAGGACCCGCGGGACGCGGCCATCCTCTTCCTGCTCATTGGCCTCGGGATGGCGTGCGGCCACGGCGCTTTGGGGCTGGCGTTCGTGGGGACGGTCTTCGTGGCGGTGCTGCTGCTCCTGCTGGACCTGTTCGGCGGGAAGGCGGACGGGAAGAAGGAGAGGGACAAGGTCCAGGGAGCGGCCCCGGCGATGACGCTCGCCGCGGAGACGGACGATCCGGCGGCTGCGGAGGTGGCGCTGCGCAAGGCGTTCAGTGACCGGAACATCGTCATGAAGCGGAGCGCGTTGGACTTCCCGAACCGCCGGCTGGAGGTGGACGTGGAGGGCGCGGACCTCGCGCAGGTGGGGCAACTGCTCGCGGCGGATGCTGCAGGCCCCTTTCGGAAACTCAAGTGGACCTTGAGCCCGGCGAAGCCGCCGGCCGAGGCGGTGGAGGAGGCGCGATGAAGGTGTGGGGCGTGGCGGGGTACTCGGCGATGTCGGTGGCGATGGCGATGGCGATGGCGCTGGCGCTCGGGTGCGGGCCAGCGGGCGGGCTGCCCAAAGAGGGACACCCGGTCGTTGAGCCGGAGGTGCCCACGGACGTGGACCCGGCGGAGGCGTCTCGCGACACCTTGTGGCCGCTCATCGAAGGCAGCCGCTGGGTCTACCGGATCGAGTCGGACACCGACGGCATCTTCCAGAAGGAGGTGACCGTGCGCGGGGAGGAGGACATCCCCGGCACCAACGGCGGCCGCGGCATCGTGGTGACCTCCGTCCAGCCGGAGCGCGAAGAGCGGAGCTGGCAGGTGTTCTCCAACGGCGTGGCGCTGCGGCTTCGCGAGGAGGACCTCCGGCTGGGTCAATTGGACCAGGTGATGACCTGGACGCCGGCGGTGACCAAGTCGCTGGGCGCCATCGTCGCGCCGGGGTTCGTGCACGAAGAGGATGTCCGCGAGCTCGTCCGGAGCGCGGCAGGGGACGTGATGGACGACAAGCAGAAGAGCTTCCGCTGGGTGGTGGAGGCGGTGGAGTCCATCTCCACGCCCGCGGGCGACTTCCCCGAGGCCCTGCGCGTGCGCCGCGTCCGCACCGACAAGCCGGAGTGGGAGCGGCTGTATTGGCTGGTGCCGGGCGTGGGAAAGGTCCGCGAGGAGGGGCCGCGCACCGAGATCCTCGTCGAGTACGTCATCCCCCCGGCGCAGTGACCCGCGACGAAGGGCCCAACAGGCCAGGGCGCTCGAGGGCGCCTGGCGGTGCTGCTGGTGCTGCTGGTGCCGGGGGGCGTGCCGGCGCATCCTGCGGTCGATGTCTCCATCCCCGCCTCTCTTGCTCGTTGGCTGTGGCTACACGCTGACCCGCTTCGCCCTGCGCGAGGCGGGCGCACGCCGCGTCGAGGCCTCCACCCGTGATGCCCAGCGCGCAGGGTTGCTGGAGGCTGCCGGCGTGGAGGTGTCCCCGGACGCGCTGGCGTTGGCCGCGCAGGCCCGGGACGCACACGTCGTCTACTCGGTGCCGCCCGAAGCAAACCTCGATGCAGAGGCCGCAGAGGTGCTCTCGCGCGCGCGGCCTGGGCGCTTCGTCTACCTCTCGTCGACCGGCGTCTACGGCGCCGCGCGCGGGGAGGTGACTGAAGAGACCCCGGTGGAGGAGGGGGGCCACGGCGCCGGGCGCCTTCAGGCAGAGCGGCTCTTTCGTCCTTTGGGCGCCGTCACCTTGCGGGTGGCGGGCATCTACGGCCCCGGCCGAGGGCTACAGGAGCGGCTGCGCGCGGGGAGCTTCAAGCTGCCGGAGGGCGCAGGCCGGATCAGCCGGGTGCACGTGGACGATCTCGTGGAGGCGATCTCGGTGGCGCTGGCTCGAGGTGAGCCCGGCGCGGTCTACAACGTCGCGGACGATGAAGCGGCGCCGCTGGGGGAGGTCGCGCGCTGGCTCTGCGCGCACATGAACCTGCCGCCGCCCGCCGCCGTCCCGCTCGACGAAGCGCCGCCAACGCTGCGCGGGGACCGGGCCGTCTCCAACGCGCGGCTGCGCGGGCTCGGCTGGGCGCCAGAGTTCCCGACCTACCGCGAAGGCTTCGCGGCGATCGACTCGGTCTAGCGCGCGAACAGACGCAGAATCAGGGACAACATCGGCTCTTCGTCTCGCGTCATGAAGTAGGTGTTCAGGCACTCGAGGTACTCCTGCTTCGGAGCTTCGAAGGCGACGGGAGGCGTGACCGGATGCGTCCAGCGAAGCCCCGGACTCCGGCGAACACGGTGGCGTGAAAGTCCTGAACGAGCGAGGTGTCGATGCGCCTCGATGAGAAGGTGCCGGCCCGGATTTCACGCACGAGTCCGGTGAGGTTCTCGGTGAGCCGACGGAGCTCATCCGGCGAATACTCGCGGGACGGATCCCCCTGCGGGATCTCTATGCCTTTGCCGGTGGGAGCCACGGTCTGGCGTCAACGTCCTCGATCCGCTGCGACGCCAGGACCTCGCGCCGAATGCCGTCCTCGTCGTCCTGCGAGGACACTGCGCCCGCGGTCCGCCTTACGGTAATTGCTGCCAGCCGTTCCCTGCGCTCATCCGCAGGCAGCCGGATCACCTCGAGCGGCCGAGAAAACCCGTTCGTCTCCAGCCACACCACGGCGTCTTCCGTCGGAACGCCCATCATCGTGGCGACCTCCTCCAATTGAAGGCGACCCTCAGCCAGCCAAGCCGGGTCGACCCGGAGCCGCGCGGGAGGGGGACCTCGGGCGAGCCGGCACAAAACTGGCGCCTGTAGGCAGTTCGCCTACATTGGCGCCATGATGAACAACGTGCTCCTGGTGATCCTCGTCGTCGTCTCGGTGCTCGGCTCCGTTGCTGCGGTGCAGTGGCGCGAGGACCAGCGCATCCGCGTCGCAGACTTCTCCTCGAGCGACCTCGGCAGCGCGCTCGAGATGGCGCAGGCCGGGCGGTCTGGCTCGTAGCTCCGTGGCGCGCAGCCCTGGCGCGACCGCTCGCCTGGCCGGCCGCTCACGCGAGCGCCGAGGGCCCCGGGGGCATACTCAAGACGGGTGAGTGACGTCTCGACCCCCGAAGCAGCCCCGGAAGTCGCCGAAGAACGCGGGGACGACGCGTCCGTGGACGCGGCGAAGGACGCCGAGCTGGGCACCCTGTGCCGCAGCTGTGGCCTGTGCTGCGACGGGAGCCTGTTCACGCACGTGCCGCTGGAGGCCGAAGAGGTGGAGCGCCTGCGCGCGTTGGGCATCCCGCTCCAGACCCGGCGGAGCGGCGCGCAGGTGCTGCCGCAGCGCTGCGGGGCGCTGGAGGGGCGGGACTGCCGCATCTACGCGGACCGTCCCTCCGAGTGCGCGGCGTACAAGTGCCTGCTCGCGGACGCCCTGTTGCGCGGCGACGTCACGCTGGAGTTCGCACAGGCCACGGTGCGCAAGGCGCAAAGGCTCGTCGCCGAAGGGCACGCGCGCAGGTTCCTGCGGCAGCGCTTCCGGGGACGCAAGGGGCTGGACTGAAGGCGCTTCAGTACAAGAACGCGTCGTCGCCGTCGCTCACGCCCACCATCACCACCGTGTCCCCCTTGATGGCCGGGTCTATCTGCTCGAACGCCTCCTGCAGGGACGCCGCGTGCCCCTCCCCGTAGGCGATGACGTAGAGGATCTGCTTCACCCACGCGTCCTCTGCCGACACGTTGGCGCTGGAGACATGGATGTCCGAGAGCTTCCCTTCCAAGAGCGTCTTCGCCTGCGCCACCGAGTAGGGGTTCTGGAAGGGGAAGGCCACCGCGCGGGTGACGCTGACGCCCACCTTGAGCCCGTCCAGCTCCACCAGCAGGTCGGTCAACTTCCCCTGGGTGTCGTAGATGATCTCGGTCTCGGTCTTGAGCAGCGACGCCGCCTCGCAGCGCGCGAGCAACTCGAAGGAGAAGACCTCCGAATAAAGGGAGCTGCCGCCGGCGTTGCCGTCCGAGATGATCTCCTGCCCGCCCGGGGTCAGCTTCGGGAAGTCTTCTGGGTCATAGGGGTCCATCCCGAAGTCGATGTGATTGACGAAGAAGGCCGGCTCCAGGGAGGTCAGCTCCTCATCGAGCACGTCGCAGTCACCGGAGATCTCTCCGAAGCCCGGGAGCGGATACACCGTCCCGCCGTCCGGTTCTTCGTGGCCCCCGTCCGGATCCCCACCGCCGTCCGGCTCTTCGTGGCCCGCGTCCGGATCTCCACCGCCGTCAGGCCCATGCCCCGCGTCCGGCTCCACGCCCGCATCGGCAAGTGGGCCCGCGTCGGCAGGCAGCCCGCCGTCGGGGCGCTCCGGCTCGGCGGAGCAGGCGGTGAACAACCCCAGGGCCAGGGCACCCACGAGAGCGAATCGCACCGGCAAAGCCTATTCCCTCTCGCCAAATTCCACCCACATGAAAGGGCTTGCAGGACCTGTCCGGGCGGGCATTGTCCGCGGTCATGAAGAAGCTCGTCCTGCTGACGTCCGCCCTCTTCGTCACCGCCTGCGCCACGGCTCCGAAGCCGGAGGCGCAGCCAGACACCGCCGAGGCCGCCGAGCAGACCGTGCCCCCCACCGACAGCGAGCCGGCGAAGCCGCAGTATCCCGAGACGCTCGTGCAGAACGTGGTGGACACGCTGCACGGTGAGCAGGTGCCTGACCCCTACCGCTGGTTGGAGGCCGAGAAGGAAGAGAGCGTGCAGGCCTGGATGAAGGTCCAGGACGAGTTCGCGCGCGCGCACCTCTCCGCCCTCCCCGGCCGCGACGCGCTGGCGAAGCGCTTCAAGGAGCTCTTCTACGTGGACTCGGTGGGCGTGCCGACCCTGCGGCTGCTGCCCGCGGCGAAGGGCGCAGAGCCGGTGCGCCGCTTCTTCTACGCGCGCACGCACGCGGACCGGGAGAAGGCCATCCTCTACGTGAAGGACGGCGACGACGGGAAGGAGCGCGTCCTGCTCGACCCGAACACCTGGAGCGAAGACGGCACCATCTCGCTCGGCGCCTGGTTCCCGTCCTGGGACGGCAAGCAGGTGGTCTTCAAGTACAAGCCCAACGCCGCGGACGAGGCCACCTTGCACGTGGTGGACGCGGACACCGGCGAGTGGTCCAGGGTGGACGTCATCCCCGGCGGCAAGTACGCCGACCCGAGCTGGGCGCCGGACAGCAGCGGCTTCTATTACGAGTGGCTGCCTTCGGACCCGGACATCAAGGTGGACGAGCGCCCCGGCTACACGGAGATCCGCTACCACCGGCTCGGCACCGACCCGACGAAGGACGTGCAGATCCACCCGCGCACCGGTGACCCGAAGACCTTCCTCGCGCAGCAGCTCTCGAAGGACGGCAAGTACCTGTTCGTCTACGTCCTGCGCGGCTGGTCCGAGAACGACGTGTACATGAAGCGGCTCGGCAAGGCGGTGCCTTCGGCGAAGGAGAGCGGGAAGGGCTTCGTCCGCATCGCCGAGGGCAAGGGCGCCCGGTACATGGTCACCGCCTGGAAGGACGACCTGTACATCCTCACCGACGAAGGGGCGCCCAGGCAGCGCATCTTCAAGGTGTCGGCGAAGAGCCCCGCCCGCGCGAACTGGAAGGAGATCATCCCCGAGGACAAGGAGGCGTCACTGGACGGCTTCACCGTCATCGGCGGGCACCTGTCCTTGCAGTACCTCGAGAACGCGGCCAGCGAACTGCGCCTGCACACGCCGGACGGCACCTTCGTGCGGCAGACCTCGCTGCCGGCCATTGGCTCCGCGTCCAACGCGTACGGCCTGCCGGAGCTGGACGACGCGTACTACCAGTTCAGCTCCTTCACCACGCCCCGGCAGGTCTACAAGACGTCGGTGAAGTCCGGCGAGAGCACGCTGTGGGGCAAGGTGGAATTGCCCATCGACGCGTCGCCGTACACGGTGGAGCAGGTCTGGTACCCGTCGAAGGACGGCACCCAGGTGTCCATGTTCCTCGTGCACCGGAAGGATCTGAAGAAGGACGGGTCCAACCCCACGCTCCTGTACGGCTACGGCGGCTTCAACGTGTCGCTCACGCCCGGGTTCCGGTCTTCGCTCTATCCGTGGCTGGAGGCGGGCGGCGTCTACGCCATGCCCAACCTGCGCGGCGGCGGCGAATACGGCAAGGCGTGGCACGAGGCCGGGCGCCTGGAC
>CAZQVZ010000296.1:0-1186 GCA_964596895.1 uncultured Myxococcaceae bacterium | reverse complement strand
GGGAAGGACTGGCACGAAGCGGGGCGGCTTTCGCGCAAGCAGAACGTGTTCGACGACTTCATCGCCGCGGCGCAGTGGCTGGTGGACGAGGCCTACACGAAGCCCGAGACGCTCGCCATCCACGGCGGCTCCAACGGCGGCCTGCTGGTGGGGGCAGCGATGGTGCAGCGGCCGGACCTGTTCGGCGCGGTGGTGTGCGCGGTGCCCTTGCTGGACATGGTGCGCTACCACCTCTTCGGCAGCGGCCGGACGTGGATCCCGGAGTACGGGACCGCCGAGGACCCGCAGCAGTTCGGGTACATCCACGCCTACTCGCCGTACCACCATGTGAAGCCGGGCACGGCCTACCCCGCGCTGCTCATGCTGGCGGCCGACCATGATGACCGCGTGGACCCCATGCACGCGCGCAAGTTCACGGCAGCCGTGCAGGCAGCCACCTCTTCGCCTGCTCCGGTCATCATCCGCATCGAGCGGAACGCGGGCCACGGCGGGGCGGATCAGGTTCGGCAGGCCATCGAGCAGTACGCCGACCAGTACGCCTTCCTTTTCAAGCAGTTCGGAATGAGCCCCGCGCAGCGCTGAGGTGCGCTCGGCTGGGAAGCCCGGGGGCAGGGGGCCCTGTTGTAGATTCACCCGGGCGGGGCAAAGGTCTTCGGGGCGGTGCTTAGAGTAGTCGCGGAAGGGGATCCCAGAATGTTCTTTGGACGAGACGACAAGAAGGAGAGCGGGAAGAAGGGGCAACAGATCCCGCTCCTGCCACTCCGGGACATCATCGTGTTCCCGCACATGGTGGTCCCGCTCTTCGTCGGGCGAGAGAAGTCGATTGCGGCGCTGAAGGAGGCGGTCGCCCGGAAGGGCGCCGACGACAAGGCGCTCATCCTCCTGGCCGCCCAGAAGAAGGCCAAGACGAACGACCCCTCACCCGAAGACATCTTCCACTACGGCACGCTGGGGCACGTCATCCAGCTTCTGCCGCTGCCGGACGGCACGGTGAAGGTCCTGGTGGAGGGCGTGCGGCGCGCGAAGATCCGCAAATTCATCGGGAACGACAACTTCTTCCTCGTCGAAGCAGAGGACGTGGAGGAGGTCTCGGAGAAGTCGGTGGAGATTGAGGCGCTGGTGCGCTCGGTCCACTCGGTCTTCGAGGCCTTCGTGAAGCTCAACAAGCGCGTCCCGCCGGAGATGC
>CAZQVZ010000295.1:0-7603 GCA_964596895.1 uncultured Myxococcaceae bacterium | reverse complement strand
CGTCGGTCGTCGGTCGTCGGTCGTCGGTCGTCGGTCGTCGGTCGTCGGTCGTCGGTCGTCGGCAGCCGGTCGTCGGCCGTCGGCAGCCGGTCGTCGGCCGTCGGCAGTCGGTCGGCGGTCGTCGCGGTGTCGGCCGTCGCAGCGTCGGCCGTCGGTCATCGCTGCGTCGGCGCCGCGGTGAGGCTGACCCCCGCGCGTCACCCCTCCGAGCCGCCGTCCCTGTCTCCTGAGCCGGGCGGCCACTTCTTCGCAGCGAACCGTCCGCCGAGGACGGCACCTACCAGGGAGCCCGCCGGCACGGACAGACACCACCACCCCAGCACGGTCTCGTAGCTGACCTGGGGACTCACCAGGGTGAACAGCAGCGGCGGGAGGAACACCCCCAGCGCGCCGCCGAGGAGGAAGCCCGCCAGCCTCAGGAACCAGACCATCGCCCCTGCCTTCCACCTGCGCGCCCGACCCGCTCGCGCTCCTCGCGAATTTGTACCTCCCCCGCGCGCTTCAGGGCGATTTTCGGGTTGCGGCGTGGACCCGACTGGCTACAAGGGCCGCGCTCCCTCCGCCCCATTCTCCCTCTCCTCCGGACGATGATGGACCTGCTGCTCCTCACCGCCACGCTCACGGCGCCCTTCGTGGGCAGCGCCGCCGCGGCGCTGCTGCCGGAGCGTGCGCGGAATGCTTCGGCCTGGCTCGCGGGCGGGGTGGCGCTCTTCAGCCTGGCGGTGACGGTCTACCTTCAAGGGCGGGTCGCGGACGACGGCGGCACCCTGCGGTTGCACGTCCCCTGGATGCCGGAGCACGGGCTCGACTTCGTCCTGCGGCTGGACGGGCTCTCCTGGCTGTTCGCGGTGTTGGTCACCGGCATCGGCCTGCTGGTGGTCCTCTACGCCCGCTACTACCTGTCGGCCGAGGACCCCCTGCCCAGGTTCTTCTCCCATCTGCTCGCCTTCATGGGGGCCATGTTGGGCGTGGTGCTCTCGGGCAACCTCCTGATGCTGGCCTTCTTCTGGGAGCTGACCAGCCTCTTCTCCTTCCTCCTCATCGGCTACTGGTACCAGAGCGCCGCCGCCCGCGACGGCGCCCGCATGTCCCTCACCGTGACCGGCCTGGGCGGCCTGAGCCTGTTCGCCGGGGTGCTGGTCCTGGGGCACATCACCGGCAGCTACGACCTGGAGGTGGTGCTCGCCTCCGGGGATCTCATCCGCGCCCACCCCCTGTACGCGACCGCGGTGGTGCTGGTGCTCCTGGGGGCGCTGACCAAGAGCGCGCAGTTCCCCTTCCACTTCTGGTTGCCGCAGGCCATGGCGGCGCCCACGCCCGTCTCCGCCTACCTCCACTCGGCGACCATGGTGAAGGCCGGCATCTTCCTGATGGCGCGGCTGTGGCCAGCGCTGGCGGGGACGGACCTGTGGTTCTGGCTGGTGGGCGGGCTGGGCATCACCACGCTCCTCTTCGGGGGCTTCGCCGCCATCTTCCAGCAGGACCTGAAGGGGCTTCTGGCCTACTCCACCATCAGCCACCTGGGGCTCATCACCCTGCTGCTCGGGCTCAGCAGCGAACTGGCCATGGTGGCGGCGCTCTTCCACGTCATGAACCACGCCACCTTCAAGGCGTCCTTGTTCATGGCGGCCGGCATCATCGACCACGAGGCCGGCACCCGGGACATGCGGAAGCTCACCGGGCTTGGCCGGCTGATGCCGTACACGACCACCCTGGCGGTGGTGGCCTCTGCGGCCATGGCGGGGGTCCCGCTGCTCAACGGGTTCATCTCCAAGGAGATGTTCCTCGCCGAGTCCCTGAGCCTGGGCCGCGGGACCGCGCTGGACGTGGGGCTGCCGCTGGTCGCCACCGTCGCGAGCATCTTCAGCGTCGCCTACTCGGTCCGCTTCATCCGCAAGACCTTCTTCGGCCGCCCCCCATCGGAGCTCCCGCGGCAGCCGCACGAGCCCCCGCGCTGGATGCGCTTGCCGGTGGAGCTCCTGGTGCTCGCCTGCGTGCTGGTGGGCATCTTCCCCGCCTACCTCGTGGGCGGGGTGCTCGAGGACGCGGTGCAGGGCACGCTCGGGCACCTGCCCGAATACAGCCTCGCGCTCTGGCACGGCTTCAACCTGCCGCTCCTGATGAGCGTCACCGCGCTGGTGGGCGGGGTGCTGCTGTACCTCGCGCTCATCCCCTGGCTGCGCCGCGGCGTGGACGGGCCACCGCTCCTGCGCTTCCTCAATGGCCGCCGCATCTTCGAGCGCATCATGGTGGTCCTCTCCTGGCGGCTGGCGCGGACGCTGGAGGACCGCCTGGGGACGAAGCGGCTGCAGCCCCAGCTCTTGCTGGTGGTCCTGGCGGCGCTGCTGGCTGCCTGGCTCCCCCTGCGCGGAGGGCTGGAGCGGGGGAGCAAGCCGCCGCTCGAGCTGGACCTGGCCTTCGTGCTGCTCTCTGCGGTGGGCGTCGCCTGCGCGGTGGGAGCGGCGTGGTTCGCCAAGTACCGGCGGGTGACGGCGCTGATGTTGATGAGCGGCGCCGGGCTCGTCACCACCCTGGCCTTCGTGTGGTTCAGCGCCCCGGACCTCGCGCTCACCCAGCTGCTGGTGGAGATCGCCACCACGGTGCTCATCTTCCTCGGCCTGCGCTGGCTGCCGGAGCGCCGGGAGCTCGCGGCCCCGCGGACCCTGCGGATCCGGGCGAGGCGCGCGCGGGACCTGGTGGTGGCGCTCGTCGCCGGCGGCGGCACCGCGTTCGTGGCCTGGGCGGTGATGACCCGGCCCCTGCCCAACACCCTCTCCGAGTTCTTCCTCGCCCGCGCCTACACGGAGGGCGGCGGCACCAACGTGGTCAACGTCATCCTCGTGGACTTCCGCGGGTTCGACACCCTGGGGGAGATAACGGTCCTCGGCGTGGTCTCCCTCACCGTGTTCGCGCTCCTGCGCCGCTTCCGCCCCGCGCCCGAGAGCCTGGGCGCGCCCAGGCCCGCCTTCGCCGCCCACACCGTCCGCAGCGACATGCGGGTGCCGTCGGTGACGCTGCGGCTGATGCTGCCGGTCATCGGCATGGTGGCGGTGTACCTGTTCCTGCGTGGGCACGACCTGCCGGGCGGCGGCTTCGTGGCCGGCATCGCCCTCTCGGTGGCGTTCATCCTCCAGTACATCGCCAAGGGGACGCGCTTCGTGGAGGACCGCCTGCGCATCCACCCGGTGCGGTGGCTGGCGGCCGGGCTCTCCTGCGCGGTGCTCACCGGCGCGGGGGCGCTCCTCTTCGGCCGGCCCTTCCTCACCAGCTACCACTCGTACGCGGAGCTGCCGCTGTTCGGGAAGGTGCCGCTGGTGTCCGCTCTCTTCTTCGACCTCGGCGTGTTCCTGCTGGTGGTGGGGGCCACGGTGCTCATCCTCGTGGCGCTGGGGCACCAGTCCATCCGCACCCACCGCGCGGCGGGCGAGCCGGTCGCGGCGGAGGAGGACTGATGGAGATAGCGCTCGCCGTGTACATCGGGGTGCTGGTGGCGTCCGGGGTGTGGCTGGTGCTCCGGCCCCGGACCTTCCAGGTCATCGTGGGGCTCTCGCTCATCTCCTACGGGGTGAACCTCTTCATCTTCTCCATGGGGCGGCTCTCCCTGCAGAAGGCGCCGCTGCTCCAGCCGGGCGAGGTCGGCAGCCTCGCCAACTACGATGACCCGCTGCCGCAGTCTTTGGTCCTCACCGCCATCGTCATCGGCTTTGCGATGACGGCCCTCTTCCTGGTGGTGCTGCTCGCCTCGCGCGGGCTCACCCGGACGGACCACGTGGACGGCAAGGAGCCTGCGCCTTGAGCCTGCTGCAGCACCTGCCGCTGTTGCCCATCCTCCTGCCGCTGGTGACCGGCGTGCTGCTCTTGTGGGTGGACGAGCGCCGGCGGACGCTCAAGCAGCGGCTGTCCATCCTTTCGGCGCTGGGGATGATGGGGCTGGCGGTGACCCTGCTGGTGGTGACCGCCGGGGCGCCGGACGAGCGGGTCTCCACCGTCTACCGGCTGGGGGACTGGCCTGCGCCCTTCGCCATCGTGCTGGTGGCGGACCGGCTGAGCGCGGTGATGCTGGGCGTCACCGGCGTGCTCGGCCTGTGCGGGCTTCTGTATTCGCTCGCGCGCTGGGACCGGGCCGGCACCCACTTCCACACCCTCTTCCAGTTCCAGCTGATGGGGCTCAACGGCGCCTTCCTCACCGGGGACCTCTTCAACCTCTTCGTCTTCTTCGAGCTGCTGCTCGCGGCCTCCTACGGGCTGGTGCTGCACGGCTCCGAGCTGCGGCGGGTGAAGGCGGGGTTGCACTACATCGCCATCAACCTGTTGGCCTCCAGCCTCTTCCTCGTGGGGGTGAGCCTCCTCTACAGCGTCACCGGCACCCTCAACATGGCGGACCTCGCCGCGCGCATCCCGGAGGTGGCCGCGGGGGACCGGCCCCTGCTGCACGCGGGCGCCGCGGTGCTGGCGGTGGCGTTCCTGGTGAAGGCGGGGATGTACCCCTTGAGCTTCTGGCTGCCGGGCACCTACGCGTCTGCCGCGCCCCCGGTGGCGGCGATGTTCTCGGTGATGACCAAGGTGGGGGTCTACGTGCTCCTGCGGCTGTCGCTCCTCTCCGGGCTGGAGAGCGGCTTCCTCTTGTGGGGCGGGGTGGCCACGGTGGCCTTCGGGTCCATCGCCGCGCTGGCCACGCAGAACCTCTCGAGGCTGGCCAGCTACAGCGTGCTCGTCTCCTCAGGCACCCTCCTGGCGGTGGTGGGGGCGGGGAAGGCAGAGGCCACCGGCGGCGCGCTCTTCTACCTCGTGGGCTCCACCCTCGGCATCAGCGCCTTCTTCCTCCTCATCGAGCTGGTGGAGCGCGGCCGGGACGTGGGCGCAGACATGCTCGCGGTGACCCTGGAGGCCTTCGGCGAAGAGGGCATGGAGCAGGACGAAGCGGAGTCCGGCGTGGCCATCCCGGCGACCCTGGCGCTGCTCGGTGGTGGCTTCCTCGCCTGCGCCCTCTTGCTGTCCGGCCTGCCGCCCCTGCCGGGGTTTCTGGGGAAGTTCGCCATCCTCGACGGGCTTCTGGGCGCCTCTGACGGCGGCGGCCCCGTGGCGCAGAGCGCCTGGGTCATCCTGGGGATGCTCGTAGGCTCCGGGGCCGCCACCTTGATCGCGATGATCCGCGCCGGCATCCGCACCTTCTGGTCGCCCCTGGAGCGCGAGGTCCCCCGGGTGAAGCTCCTGGAGGTCCTCCCGGTGGCGCTGCTGCTGTTGCTCTGCGTGGGGCTGACCCTGCAGGCGGGCCCGGTGATGCGCTACCTGGATGGCGCGGCGAAGGCGCTGCACGCCCCCGAGGTCTACATCCAGTCGGTCCTGGGGGAGGCGAAGTGAGCCGCGTCCTCTCCCAGCTCCCGCTGGTCTTCGGGCTGTGGGCCCTGTGGCTGGTGCTCAACCGGTCCCTCTCTCCCGGGCACCTCCTCATTGGCCTGGTGCTCGCGGTGCTTGGGGCCCGGGTGGTGGGAAGGCTGGAGCTGCCGCCGCTGAGGCTGCGCCGGCCCTTGAGGCTGGTGCAGCTGGTGGTCCTCGTGTTCGGGGACATCGTCCGCTCCAACCTGGCGGTGGCGTGGCTCGTCCTGCGCGGCAGCAGGCGCAAGGGGACGCCGAGGTTCCTGATGATCCCCCTGGACCTGAAGAACCCCTGGGGGCTGGCGCTTCTGGCCGCCATCATCTCGTCCACGCCCGGCACCGTCTGGGGCCGCTTCAACAAGCAGCGCGGCATGCTCCTGCTCCACGTCTTCGACATGGTGGACGAGGCCCACTGGCGGCAGACCATCAAGGGCCGCTACGAGAAGCGCGTGATGGAGATCTTCGAATGAGCCCCACCATCCTCGACTTCGCGTTCGACGTGAGCCGGCTCCTCCTGGGGCTGGCCATGGTCGCCTCGGCGTGGCGGCTGTTCGTGGGCCCCCGGGCGCAGGACCGGGTGCTGGGGCTGGACACGCTCTACCTCTCCGGGATGCTGCTGCTCGTCGTCACCGGCATCCGGGCGGGCACCGCCATCTTCTTCGACGTGGCGCTCATCGTCGCCCTCCTGGGGTTCACCGGCACCGTGGCGGCGGCGCGCTTCCTCCTGCGCGGCGAGGTGATTGAGTGAGCGGCGTGGACCTGCCGGTCTGGGCGGCGGTGGTGGTGACCGTGCTCCTGGTCCTGGGCTCGGCGCTGACGCTCCTGGGCACCATCGGGCCTCTGATGCTCCCGTCCTTCTATGACCGGGTCCACCCCCCCACGCTGGGGGCCACCGGCGGCGCGGCCTGCATCCTCGGCGCGTCCATCCTCTTCTTCTCGCTGCAGGAGGGGCGGCTGGTCATCCAGGAGGTGCTGCTCCTGGTGTTCCTCTTCGTCACCTCACCGGTGACGCTGCTGCTCATCGTCCGGGCGGGGCTGCACCGGGACCGGGTGGAGGGCCGAAGCCCCGTCCCCGAGTTCGACGCGCTCGACGACGAGTTCCACGAAGAGAACACCCAGGCCTGAGGCCCCAGCGGCAGGCCGCTTCACGCCGGCAGGTGTCCGCGGACCCTCTCCACGAACTGCGCGAGCAAGGGCTCCGGCACGTCCCTTCTGGGGACCACCAGCGCGGTGGAGCCGGTCACGTAGACGAACACGTGCTGCTCGGTCTCCACCACGCCCTCCACCGCGGACCAGCGGGTGCGCACGTCGCGGGTGGGGGTGGATTCGAGGATGAAGTCGTCGTCCATCACGAGCTTCGTCTTCCCCAGCACGTCGAGGTTCTTCCCCTCCGCGTACATCTTCGCCACCGAGTCCCGCAGGCCGCGCTCATAGCGTTTGGGGAACATGAAGTAGAAGGCCACCGCGAACGCCAGCCCCACGATGCCGAGCAGGGGCGCCTTCGCCACCGCCGCCACCACCGCGGCCACCAACACCATCACGCCTGCGAGCCCCACCTGGAGGATCCGCCGGCGGCGTTTGAGGTGCGGCGAGTGGGCGTGGTGGAAGAGCGCGAACGCGGTGACGTCTTCGAGGGTCACCTCGTACGCCACCTCCAGAAGGTCGGGTCTCGAAGGGGTGTTCATTCGCGCAGGGGCAACTCGAAGGTGAGGCCGTCGAAGGCGACCTCCACCGGGCCTTTGTACTCCTCCTTCGCCTGCGCGAGCAGCCGGGCGTGGTCCACGTCATGGCGGGAGGAGAGGTGGGTGAGGATGAGCCGCTTGACCTCCGCCTCGCGGGCGACGCGGCCCGCCTCGCGGCTGGTGGAGTGGCGGGTCTCCAGGGCGCGGGTCTGCTCTTCGTCGGTGAAGGTGGATTCGTGGATGAGCAGGTCCGCGCCCGATGCGGCGGTGATGAGCTTCTGGCAGGGGCGGGTGTCCCCGGAGACGACCATCTTCCGGCCGGGGCGGGAGGTCCCCAGCACATCTGCTGGGTTCACGGTCCGCCCCTCGGGCGTGACCACCGCTTCGCCCCGCTGCAGCTTCCCGAAGTCCGGCCCCGGCGAGACGCCCAGCGCCTTCGCCTTCTCGAGGTCGAACCGGCCGGGCCGCTCCACCTCCTGCAGGACGTAGCCGAGCGCGTTCACCCGGTGCTCCACCTGCACCGCCCGGATGCTGTAGGCGCCGCG
>CAZQVZ010000294.1:0-7615 GCA_964596895.1 uncultured Myxococcaceae bacterium | reverse complement strand
TGGTAAGAAGTTCGAGATCCCGTTCGACCAGCTCATCGTCTTCTCCACCAACCTGGACCCGAAGGAGCTGGTGGACGAAGCGTTCCTGCGGCGCATCAAGTACAAGATAGAGGTTACCAACCCCTCGGATGACCACTACCGGGAGATCTTCCGGCGGGTCTGCGAGGCGGCAGGCATCCCCTACGTCGATCAGGCGGTGACCTACCTCATCGAGCACTACTACAAGCCGCGGAGCATGGAGCTGCGCGCCTGCCATCCCAGAGACCTGGTGCAGCTCATCAAGGACACCGCCCGCTACCGGCAGATCCCCCCCGCGCTCTCCAAGGACCTGCTCGACCAGGCGTGCCAGGTGTTCCTCGTAGAGCTGTAGCCCGCCGGATTCGCTTGCGGTAACTGACCGAAATTTCTACTCTCCCCGCCCCGTTTTGGGTCGCGGGCGAGGAGTCGGACGGACGTGAAAGAGCGCTACCAGGAAATCGATGACAAGTCCGAGGAGCTCCGGGACTGGTTGGAGAACCACCCCAAGGCCCCGGAGTTCCTCGAGCGCTTCGAGATGGGCTGGATCTACCATGACAGCGCGCTCGAAGGGACCGTGTACAACCCGCAGGAGCTGCAAGCGGCGCTGAAGCCCGGCACCGTGGCGGCCGAGGCGTCCATGCTCCCGGTGGTCTGGGAGATCCGCAACCACCGCGCGGCGCTGGACTTCGCGCGGGCGGAGGCGAAGGCCGGCGGGAAGAAGCAGGCGCAGGTCACGCTCACCACCATCAAGCGGCTGCACGACCTCTTCAGCGGCAACACGCCGGAGGCGCAGGCTGCACGCGCGCTGCACGAGCGGCGGGAGCGCAGCGAGAAGGAGAAAGAGAAGGAGAAGGAGAAGGCAGGCTACCGGCGGGACATGCCGCTGCACCGCACCTACTTCCACGAGATCGCCCAGCCGGCGAAGATCCCCGCCCTGCTCGAGAAGCTGGTGGACTTCACGGCCACCGCGGAGTTCCGCGAGTACCACCCCATCAAGCAGGCGGCGACGTTCCAGCATGACTTCATGCGGATCTTCCCGTTCACCGAGCACAGCGGGAAGGTGGGCCGCACCGGGACCAACCTCATCCTGCTCCGGCACAACTACCTGCCGTGCATCATCCACTCCATTGACCGGCAGCGTTACTATGAGGCGCTCCGCGGCCCGGTCTCGGGCTTCCGCACGCTCCTGATGGACGCCATGGAGAACTCGCTCGACAACGCGATCAAGTACTTCAAGGACCAGTCGCGGAAGTACCGGGCCATCAACTAGCCCGGGCTGGGATGATCCTCGGCGCGCACCAGTCCATTGCTGGCGGGGTGTCGCGCGCCTTCGCCCGAGGGGAGGCGGACGGCGCCTCCGCCATCCAGATCTTCAGGCGCAACGCCCGCGGCTGGACGGACGCGGAGCTGGCGGACGACGAGCGCCGCCTGTTCCAGGCGGAGGCGAAGCGGACCCGGCTCTGGGCCATTGCCCGCGGCAGCTACCTCACCCACCTCGCCACCGATGACGCGGCGCTGAGGCAGAAGGCCCTGGACTGCGCGTCCGCCATTCGGCTTCTAAGGTCGTTCGAGCGCAGCTAAAAGGATCCGGGATGAAGGCGGTGCAGGACAGAGCGGAGCCCCCCTCAGGTCACGTGGCCCGGATGAACTTCCGGGAGAAGCTGGACCACCTGTACCGCCAGGCGAAGGGCAAGAAGCGGGCGCTGGTGCTCACCCACGACAACCCGGACCCGGACTGCCTGGCTTCGGCGGTGGCGCTGGCGTTCCTGCTCGAGCACCGCACCTCGGTGGAGGCGCGGGTCGCCTACGGCGGCATCATCGGCCGGGCGGAGAACATCGCCTTCGTGAAGGTGCTGAAGCTGCCGGTGGCGCCCGTCTCGCAGATCGTCTTCTCGGACTACGACCTGGTGGCGCTGGTGGACACGCAGCCTTCGGTGGGGAACCACTCCTTGCCCGCCACCACGCAGGCGGACATCGTCATCGACCACCACCCGCTGCGCGACGAAAGCCTGCGCGCGCCCTACGCGGACGTGGGCGGGGACTACGGCGCCACCTCCACCATGCTCGCCGAGTACCTGCGCGCGGCGCGGCTGGAGCCGGACCCGGAGCTGTCCACGGCGCTCTTCTACGGCATCAAGGCGGACACGCGGGATCTCGGGCGCGAGACCACCAGCACCGACATCGATTCGTATCTGTGGTTGTTCCCGCGGATAGACAAGCGGCTGCTCTCGCAGATTGAGCACCCGGATCTGCCGGCGAGGTACTTCCAGCTCTACCACACGGCCTACGAGCGGGCGAAGGTGTACGAGGACACCACCATCGTCACCGACCTCGGAGAGGTCTACTCGCCGGACATGGTGGCGGAGGTGGCCGAGCGGCTCATGTACCTCGAAGGCATGAAGTGGTCTTTGGCCTGCGGCAGCTACCGCAGCCAGCTCTACTTCTCGCTCCGGGTGAAGGACCGCCGCATGAACGCCGGCCGCCTCATCCGCGAGGTGTGCGAAGGCCGCAGCGGTTCGTCCGGCGGCCACGGCAGCATGGCCGGCGCCCGCATCCCGCTGTGGGGCAAGCGCGCGCAGAGGACCGCGCTCAAGCGGGAGCTCATCCGGGACTTCCTCGAGCACTTCGGCGTGAAGCGGAACCGCGCGGAGCCGCTGCTCGAGTACGAAGGCCCGGCGAGGTGATCTACTTCGATCACAACGCCACCACGCCGCTGCTGCCGGAGGTGGCGCGGGCGCTGGCAGAGGCGTTCGAGGCGGCGACGGCGCGGCCAGGCAACCCCTCTTCGGTCCACCAGGGCGGCCGGGCGGTCCGCGCGCGGCTGGACGCGGCGCGGGAGCGGGCGGCGGGGATCCTCGGCTGCGAGCCGAAGGAGGTCTGCTTCACCGGCTCCGGCTCCGAGTCCGACGCGTTGGCGCTCAAGGGCGCCTTCGCGCTGCGGGCGGACAAGGGGCGCAGACGGGTGGTGACCTCGCAGCTCGAGCACCCCGCGATCCTGCAGACGGTGAAGCAGCTGGAGGCGGAGGGCGCAGAGGTGGTGCGGGTGGCGCCGCGCGCGGACGGGCGGGTGGCGGCGGAGGACTTCATCTGCCAGCTCGAGGGCGCGGCGGTGGCGTCCTTGATGTGGGCGAACAACGAGACCGGCGTCTTGCAGCCGGTGGCGGAGGTGGCCCGCGCGTGCCGCGAGCAGGGCGTGCGCTTCCACACGGACGCGGTGCAGGCGGTGGGCAAGGTGCCGGTGACGCTGCGCGAGGCGGACTGCGACCTCTTGTCCCTGTCCGCGCACAAGTTCGGCGGGCCCGCCGGCGTGGGGCTCCTCCTGGTGCGGCGCGGCGTGGACGTGGCGGCGCTGGTGCCCGGTCACCAGGAGCACGGGCGCCGCGGCGGCACCCACAACCTGCCCTACATCGAGGCGCTGGTGCGCGCGCTGGAGCTCTCGGCGGAGCCCTCCTTCCTGGAGCAGGAGCGGTCCCGGCTGGCGGCGCTGCGCGATGGGCTGGAGGAACAGGTGCGCGCGCGCATCCCCGGCGTGTTCGTGAACGGTGAAGGTGCCCCGCGCACGCCCAACACCGCCAACCTGCGCTTCGAAGGCGCGGACGGAGAGGCGCTCTTGATCGGGTTGGATCTGGCCGGCATCTGCGTCTCCGCCGGCGCCGCGTGCGCCTCGGGTTCGTTGACGCCCAGCCACGTGCTCTCCGCCATGGGCCTGTCGCCGAAGCAGGCCCACGAGAGCCTGCGGCTGTCCCTGGGCCGCACCACGACCCTGGCCGACGTGGACAGGGTCATCGCCGCGCTGGTGGAGCAGGTCCCCCGCGCCCGCGCCGCCGCCTGACGTCGGGGCCCTGGGGACCGCCTATCCTCTCTGCCGTGCGCGCGCTCGTCGTCGTCCTCCTCCTCCTCCACCTCCTCCTGCTGGTGGCGGTGTGGTCCGCAGGCTGCGGCGGCGGCAGCGAAGACTGCGCGCTCCCACCGCTGGAGCGGCCCGCGCAGGACGCCACGCTGCCGTGGCTCCAGGCGCCCGTCCCCATCCCCATCGTTGGCGGTGAGCTGAACGGCGCGCCCGCGCGGCTGTTGCTCGACACCGGCTATCCGCATTCGGCGGTGGTGGCCTCCCGGCTGGGAGCGGGCGGGGCCACCTTCTCCTTCGGCGGCGCCCGAAGCGGCCCCTGGCCTCCGCGGGTCCTGGACCCTGCCTTCGCGGAGGCGCTGGGCATCGACGCGGTGGTCGGCGCGGACGTCCTGGCGCAGCTCGCCTGGCGGATGGATGCACGCGCACGCACGGTGACGCTGCTGGCGGACGCGGCGCCCGGTGGGCACGCGGTGGCGCGGCTTCGCCCAGGCGCCTGCGCGCTGCAGAGCCCGGTGGCGCTCGTCGTCGACGCACAGGTCGAAGAACGGCCGCTGCGCCTGCTGCTCGACACCGGCGCGCAGCTCACGCTCGTGCGAACGGCGCACGCGGACGCGCTCGCCGCAGACGGCCGCGCCCAGCTCACGGGCCTGCGTGTGCAGACGGGCTTCGCCGGCGCCTTCACCGCCACGGCGATCCGCGCCCGCTCGTCGAGCGTGGCGGACGCGGAGGCGACAAACAGCCCGCTGCTCTCCGCCGTCCCGGCGGACGCATATCTGGACAGGCTGGCCGCTGACTACGGCGAGCGGGTGGACGGGCTGCTCGGCTGGAGCTTCCTGCGGGAGTTCGCCTTCACCTTCGCGGACGGCACCCTCTCGGTCGACCGGTACGAAGACCCATCCCACGGGCCGCGGGAGTTCCTCGGCATCGGCATCTTGCGCAGCCCCTCCACGTCGCCCCCCGGGGTGCGCGTGGACGGGTTCCTCGGCACCTCACCGGCGCGGGACGCAGGGGTGCTCCCCCTGGATGTCATCACCCGGGTCGGCGGGCAGCCGCTCTTGGGGCACGACCCCATCCCAGGAGTGCCAGGCCAGACGCTCACGCTCGAGCTGCACAGGCCGGCGGTCCCGGACCCGCTCGACGTCGAGGTGACCTACGCGGACCTGCTGCCGGATCCGGACTGATCTTCGCCGGCGCCGAAGAGCCCGCGGACCACCGCGGCGATGGCCATGGGGTTTCCCACCCGCTCGTCGTACAGGGGCTCGAGCATCTGGCCGAAGGCGCGCGCCGAGGGGAACCTCGCCGTCCGGTCCCCGGAGAACCCCCGCGCGACGATGGCGTCCACCTCCTGCGGGATGTCTTGACGCAAGGTGGACGGCGGCCGGAAGTCGCCCCGCCTGACCGCTGCGAAGACCGCCTCCGGCGTCTCCCCGGTGAACGGGCGCTGCAGCGTGAGCAGCTCGTACAGCGTGACCGTGGCCGCCCACAGGTCGGACTCCCAGGTGACCTCGCCCGCCAGCACCTCCGGCGAGACGTAGTAGGGCTTGCCGTGGAAGCCGCCCTCGGGCCCCGCGTTCATCCGCGCGCGCGCCACGCCGAAGTCCCCCAGCTTGATCTCCCCCACCCGGGACACGAACAGGTTGGAGGGCGACACGTCGCAGTGGACGAGCTCCAGCGGCTCGCCGTCCGGCCCCTTCGCGTCATGCGCGGACGCGAGCGCGTCCAGAAGCGTGCGCGCGAGGAAGAGCGCGAAGTCGAGCGGGAGGGGGATGCCTCGCTGCCGGCACCTCCGGATGACCTGGCCCAGGTCCCGCCCGTCCACCAGCTCCATCACGATGAAGGAGACGTCCTCGTGGACGCCCACCTCCAGGACCCGGACGATGTTGGGGTGATCCAGAAGCCGGGTGAGGTCCGCCTCCGCGGCGAACGCGGCGATGTAGTCCGGGTGGGTGGCCAACTCCGGCAACAGCCGCTTGAGCGCCACCGCCCATCCCTCACGAGGCCCCGAGCGCACGCGGGCGCGGAACACCTCCGCCATGCCGCCGCGGCCGAGCAGCGAGAGGACCTCGTAGTTTCCGAAGATCTTCGCGGAGCGCTCGGCCACGAATCCCCGCTATTTGCCGCGCTTCTGCGCGCGCGCGGCGGCGGTGAGCGCGAGGAAGGCCTCGTCCTCGCCGAAGAGGGCGTTCAGGTCCGGATCGCGCTGCATCACGTCCGCGTTGTTGAAGCCGTGCTCCACCGCGAGCTTGAGCTGCGCCAGGGCCTGTTCCCGGTTCTTCAGCCGCGCGTGCGCACAGGCCATGTTGTAGTGGATGACCGGGTGCGCTTCGGGCGCGAAGGTCCGGGCGTTGGCGTAGGCGTTGAGCGCCAGCTCCGGTTCGCCGAGCTTCATCCGCGCGACGCCGAGCTGGATGTGGGCCGCGTAGTTCGACGGGTGGAAGCGCAGGCCGCGTTCGTATTCATCCGCCGCCTTCCGGTACTGCCGCTGGTTCAGGTACTTCCCCGCGGCGAGGAACGCCTTCTCCGCCGCCTGCGCGTCCTCCCTGGACAAGAGCCGCGCCGCCACCTGCTGGGCCTGCGCCACCTGCACCTGTCCGGAGGCCACTCCGGTGAGGAGGTACATCCGGTCCTTGAGCCCGGTCGCCTGGCAGCCCCCTTCGGGCGGCAGGTGGGCGCTGAGCACGTTGTCCCCGGGTTCGTGGATGACCATCACCGGCAGGGTCTTGATGCCGCAGCCGGGCCCGGTCTGGCAGATCTTGAGCTGCCCGACGAGCACGCTCCCCTCCTGGGCGCCGTCGAAGATCACGTCCCCGCGGGTCCAGTTGCACGCGCCGCCGCCTTCGGCGACCCCACGGATAGCGCCTCCAGAGGCAGGCGAGAACCGCAGCGAGCCCTGGGCGCCCCGGTATTGCCCCTGGACGGGAGCGGCCGGACCCGTCGCCCACGCCGGCGCAGCCGCCAGGAATGCGAGCGCCAGAACGCGTGTATTTCCAAGGGTTTGAGCCATCAGTTGCGGGGGCGGGCGGCCGGCATCATAAGAGCTTTCTTCGAAGCTTGTAAACGACGGCAGGCCGGCTTGACCGCCTGGGGGGCCGTCCCTATCATATTGGCGCGGAACATCTGTTTTTTATAGGATTTTCAAGGAGTTACGAGCAACACCTCGGACAGGCTGTCCCCTGCGGGGTGCGTGATGGGCAGCAGATATTCGAACCTATACGTCCATATCGGGAGTCGGTCCGGGCGCTGTGTGCAAGCCCTCCTCGTAGAGGGAAGCCTGAGGTGTTCTGGTTTCGGGTCCCACCTGGTTTTCCGGGTTCAATGGATGTTGCCCACACGGCCATGCGGCGGGGGACTTTTTTTGAGTGAGGGGGGATGGGCGTGAGTGAGGGGATGACGACGACGGTGGTGGATCTGGCGGCGCAGAAGGCGACGCTTCGGGAGAGTCTGACGCAGAAGCGCAAGGCGCTGACGCCGCAGGTGCTCGACACCCGCGGGCTCAAGGTGCAGGCGCGCTTTCTGGCCACGCCGTACTACGAGAACGCGCGGACCATTGCGCTGTACGCGCCCATCCGTGGAGAGGTCCCCACGCGGGACATCCTGGTGGCGGCGCTCGCGGACGGGAAGGTCGTCTGCTACCCGCTCTCCCACGTGCATGGGCGGATCTTGAGCTTCCGCGCCATCACCTCGGAGAGCGAGCTGGAGCCGGGGCGGCTCGGCGTGAGGGAGCCGCAGAGCTCTTCGGAGTTGGTC
>CAZQVZ010000293.1:0-7638 GCA_964596895.1 uncultured Myxococcaceae bacterium | reverse complement strand
CTCACCGCGCCGCCGGTCTCTTCGGTGCCCTGGAGCGCGTCGCTGGCGGCGCCGCCCGGATTTCCCGGCGGCGGGGGAGGGGGCGTCACGCCGCCGCGGGTGGGGCGGCCGCGCTGCTGGGTGGGCTGGCCCTGCTGCGGCTGGAAGAGCTTCTGGATCTTGTCCGCGATCTCCTGCGCGTTGGCGAAGTTGACCTGGATGACCCGCATCTCCTCGGACGCGGTGCGGCTGTCGAGCTGGTTGATGATCCGCTCGAGCCTGTGCATGTTCGACCCGAGGTCGTTGATGATGATCGTGTCCGGCGGGAACGGGATGGTGTCCCCGTTCTGCGAGACGAGCTGCTGCAGCACGCCGCGCAGCGGTTCGATCTCCACGTACTTCACCTTGAAGATCTTCGTCACCATCTGCTCGGCGGTCGTGTAGCTCCCGTCCGGGTCGACGATGGTGGGGATGTTGGTCTGCTTGGCGTTGCGCTTGTCGACGATCTTGGCGAACTGCCCGTGGTCGTAGACGGCGAGCCCGTTGGCGTCGAGCGCGGCCAGAAACGCGCGGTAGAACTGGTCCGCGCTCACCGACACCTGCCCCGCCTCGGGGCCGATGATGGAGATCTTCCCGCGCACGTTCTCCGGGAGGATGAAGGTCTTGCAGGTGGCGTCGGAGACCGTCTGCACCAGCTTCTCGATCTCCACCTTGTCGAAGTAGATGTTGAAGCGCGCCTTCTGGCGGATCTGCCGGCAGTTGGCCCGCGCCCGCTCGATGGCCACCGAGTCATCGTCCGCGCCGCCGGGCTGCACAGTGGTGGCCCCGGCCCCGGTCCCGGTGGTGCCCGGCCGCGCCGGCGTCTGCTGCGCGGGCTGCTGCGGCGCCTGCTGCTGCGGCGTCTGGCGGGTGGGCGGCGGAGGCCTGGGGCGCTGCGGCGTCGTCTCTATCTGGCCTGGCTGTGCGCCGGGGACCTGCGGGCGCCGCTGCGCGAAGGCGGGGGAGGAGACGAGCACCGCGCAGGTGGCGGCAGCGAGGAGGCGAAGGCGAGTGGAATTCACAGGTCTCTGGGGAGGAAGGTCCGCCTTGCGTCAGCGGATGGAGTACGTCTTGCGCATGGAGGCGCCGTTGCGTTCGATCTCGATGTCGACGCGCGAGGCCTCCTTCAACTTGCCGTAGATCTCCAGCGCTTTCTCCGGGCTGTTGAGGTCGAACCCGTTGATGCGCTTGATCACGTCACCGTTCTGGATGCCGATCTTCGAATAGATGCTGTCCGGACGGATGGAGAAGAGCTTGAAGCCGTGCGCCACGCCGTCCTTGAACGCGGGGACGATGCGCGCCTGCATGGCAATGTCGTTGAGGTTGGACAGGGTCTTGTCGATCTCCGCCCGCGGGACCTCGTATTCGTTTTCATTGAGGGCGCGGATGCCGTTGCCCAGGCTGTTGTCCGGCTTCGGCTCCGCGCGCGCCACCGGCGACGAGGTGATGGGCGGCGCCACCGCCACCGCGTCTGCGCCCGTCCCCGGCTGGTCGTCGATGTATTCCTTGCGGCCGTTGTTGAGGATGATGACCCGCTTGCGCTCGATCTCGAGGACGTCCGCGCCCTGGATCTTGTCCCCCACCATGTAGGTGACGGAGGTGTTCTGCACCACGTCCTGGATGGAGGCGATGGACCACTCCGGCTGGGACGCCACGAGGGTCCCGAGCAGCTTCACCCGCATGCCGCTCTTCACCGGGTCCGCGCTCAGGTCCACCACCGGCATCGTGGGTTCGGTGACCGGGGGCTCCGGGATGGGCAGGGGAAGGCCAGTCAGGTTCGCCAGCCGCTCCATGTCCAGCCGGGCGGTGGGCGCAGCAGGCTTCGGCCTCGCCTGCGACGTGGGAGCGGACGCTTGCGGCACCGGCGCCAACTTCGTCTCCACGAAGAGATTGGCCGTCCGGGCGACGATCAACGCCACCAGGGCGATGAACACCAGGTTGACCGTCCAGAAGTACTTTCGGAAATAGAGTTCCATGAGCCGCCGATGTGGGTGCACAGCAAGGGTGGTGCCATCACCGCCCGCCAGTTCTGCTCCGACGGAACGGCCAAGCTGGCGGAATTGTTTCGGATCTCGGCACGCTGGGCAGGCAGGGGAGCGTGGTCGCCGCGGCGGGTGGGACAAATTGTCAAAGCGCTCCGGGGACCGCCTGACGGCCTGTCAGCCCGTGCGCCCCCGCCGCGCGCCGGACCGCTCCAGGGCCCGCGCTACAGGAACGGCACGACGAGCGGGCAGTCAGCCGACACGTCCCGGAGCGGGGTGCGGCACTCGCGCACGGCGTCTTCGAACTCGGCGTCCTTGAAGGCCTCGCACTGCAGCGGGCGCAGGCACTCGAAGGAGGTCTCGAGGAGCTGCCGGTCTCTGTCCGAGCAGGTTGAGCTTCGCGTCTCGCAGCTGTCCACGTTGTACACGCGCGGCGCGCTGCACCCGCCGTGGCGGCCCTTGTCCGCGAGCGCCACGTTGGTGCGGTCCGCGCGCTGGCAGAGGGTCTCCCCGCCGCAGCCGGCCATTCCCCACAGGCACAAGGCCAGCACCCCGAAAGTCGTCGTCCGCTTCACGGCGCGGAATCTACCTTCAGGAGGCGCCCTGCGGCCCACCCTCTTCGCGCTCGAGCTTGCGGTAGATGGTCCGCGCCGCGATGCCCAGAAGCCGCGCCGCCATGGTCTTGTCTCCGCGGGTGTGGCGCAGGGTCTCGTGGATCATCCGGCGCTCCACCTCCTCCATGGGCGTCCCAATGGGGATGACCACCGCTCCCGCCGCGCCGCGCGGGCCCTGCACCACCGTCTCCGGCAGATCCGACGCCTCGATGACGTCCCCCCGGGAGAGCACCACCGCGCGCTCCACCGCGTGCTCGAGCTCCCGGACGTTGCCCGGCCAGGCGTAGCCCTCGAGCGCGGCGTGCGCCTCGGTGGAGAAGCCGCGCACCGCGCGCGCGTTCTTCTGCGCGTAGCGGCGCAGGAAGAAGTCCGCGAGCAGGGGGATGTCCTCCCGCCGCGTGGCCAAAGACGGGATGCGCACCGACACCACGTTGAGCCGGTAGTAGAGGTCCTCGCGGAAGCGGCCTTCGGCGACCTCGGTCTGCAGGACCTTGTTGGTGGCGGCCACGACGCGCACGTCCACCTTCACCACCTGCGTGCCGCCGAGCCTTTCGATCTCCCCCTCCTGGAGCACCCGCAACAGCTTCACCTGCGCTGAGAGCGGCATCTCGCCGACCTCGTCCAGGAAGAGGGTGCCGCCGCTGGCCCGCTCGAACCGGCCCTCCCGCCGGGCCACCGCGCCGGTGTACGCGCCCTTCTCCACGCCGAAGAGCTCGGCCTCGAGGATGGATTCCGGCAAGGCCGCGCAGTTGATGGCCACGAAGGGCCCGCGCGCGCGCGGAGAATGATCATGGATGAAGCGCGCCGCCAGCTCCTTGCCGGTGCCGGACTCCCCGGTGAGCAGCACCGTGGCGGTGGCGGGCGCTGCCTGCTGCAGCGTCTGCACGCAGGCGCGGAACGCAGGGGACTGGCCCACCATGGAGCGCGCGCCAGAGCCCCCGAGCGCCTCCAGCTGCGCGCGCAGATCCCGGTTCTCCGCCACCAGCGCCTGCTTCTCGAGCGCCTTCTGCACCGCCTTCACCAGGGAGTGGCGCTTGAGCGGCTTGGTGATGAAGTCGTACGCGCCCTCCTTCATGGCGGACACCGCGGTCTCCACGGTGGCGTAGGCGGTCATCAGCACCACCTCCACGTCCGGGCGCATGGCGCGCGCGTGGCGGAGCAACTCCTGCCCGTCCATCAAGGGCATCATCAGATCCGTCACCACCACCGCGACTTCGGGGCGGCGCAGAAGCTCCAGCGCCTCCTTGCCGTTGGGGGCCGCCAGGGTGGCGAGCCCCTCTCTTTGGAAGATGCGCGCCACCGACTCCTGGTTGGCGCGGTCGTCGTCCACCACCAGCACCGTCGTCTGGCCCTGCCCCTGTCCCTGTAAAGCCCCCTGGGTCATGGCGCGCTCAACTCCTGGTGCGGGTGGTTCTTCCCTGGCATGTGCGCGCGGACGGTATCAGCGCCGCCCCTCAGGCGGCACCTGCGTGAGCGGCAGCGTCAGGCGAAAGGTGGTGCGCCCGCTCCTGCCGTCCACCAGCGTCACGTCCCCGCCCTGGCCGCGAAGGAGCTGGCGCGCCAATGGCAGCCCGAGCCCCGCGCCCGACGCCCGCGTGGTGAAGAAGGGTTCGAAGATGCGGGCGGCCACCTCGTCCTCCACGCCGGGGCCGTCGTCGGCGATGTCTATCTGGGCCGCGGCGCCGAAGGGGCCGTCCACCCGGGCGGCGCTCACCCGGATCCGCCCGGCGGGGCCTACCGCCTGCGCCGCGTTCCGCAGCAGGCACTCCACCGAATATCCCAGGACCCGCGCGTCGAGCGGCAGCGCGGGCAAATCCTCCGGGCACTCCAGGGCGAGCGGCTGCGCCCCGGGCGGCAGGTGTGGACCCACCGCCTCCAGCGCCCGCTGCAGGAGCGCCGGCAGATCGGTGGGGGAGGGCTGCGGGCGCGGAGGCTCGGTGAGCCGCACCAGGTCCTCGATCATCCGGTTCAGCCGGTCCCCCTCCTGCACCACCATCTCCATCAAGGAGGTGGCGTCTTCGGTGGTGGGGCCTCGTCGCAGGCAGGCGATGGCGTTGTAGAGGACCGCCAGCGGCGTGCGGACCTCGTGCGCTACCAGCGCGACCATCTCGCCCACCGCGGCGCTGCGCTCGTGCTGGACCAGCCGCGCCTGCGCTTCGGCCAACTCGCCCGCGTGCAGCCGGACCTGGTCGGTCAGCAATTGCGCTTCGATCACCGCGGCGAAGTGGCTGCCCAGGGCCTCCACGGTCTGTCGCTCGTCCCAGGAGACCTCGCGCCGCGCGAACCACGCCGGGTTGATGACGCCCAGAAGGCGCGCGCGGGTGCGCAGGGGGACCGCCAGCCCGGTGCCAAACCCCATCCGCTCGATGACGGGCCGGGCCACCGGGCCAAAGTCCTCCGGGTGCCAGCAGCGCACCTTGCCGTCCTTCGCCACCTTCCCGACCAGCCCCTTCCCCATCTCCACGCGGCCGAACGCGGCCTCTGCCTCGTCGCTGCCGCCCACGTGGTCGGTGAGGACGAGCTGCTCCGAGGCCTCATCCATCAGGTACAAGGACAGCCCGTCGCAGCGCAGGTGCCGCCGCAATTCCGCCACCGCTGCCCGCAGAAAGCGCGGCAGCTCCGGGATGTTGGCGGCCGCCTCCGCCAGCCGGTTGCGCATGGCCAGCTCCGCGTTGAGCCGCGAGAGCGCCCAGATGGTCTGCGCCGCCTCGCACGCCAGGGAGAGCTGCCCGGCCAGAAGCTCCGCGCAGACGAGCTCCTGCTCCGAGAGCCCAACGCCGCCCAACGCGACGACGGCCCGCGGCGCACCGCGCACCTCCACGCGAAGCAGCAGCAGCCGCTCTTCGGGCAAGAACCTGGTGGGCCCTTCGAGGCGCGCCACGAGCTGTGCGGGCGCCTCCCGATGCGGCCACCAGCGCAGCTCCACCCCGGACGGGGCGAAGGTGGCAGCGGCGATGCGGAAGACCTCCTCTTCGTCCGCCGCCATGGCCAGCCGGCTGCCGAGTCCGAAGTAGTCCCTCCGAACGACTGGATTCGTGGTCATGAACCCCCCCGCCGCAGACACTAACGCGGCCGCGCGAGGTGCGCCGGTCCCCGAAGGATGAGCGGGTTGTCGCAGGATGTGGGACTTCGGCGAGCGCGACAGCGTGCCTCCGGTCATGTCTAGGATGCGCGGCCGATGATCACGGTGACCCTGACCCGCCACCTGTTCACCTTCTTTCCCCAGCTCGAAGGGGAAGAGCTGCGCGTGGAGGCGTCGACGGTGGCGGAGGTGGTCTCGGCGCTCGAAGCGCGGGCGCCGGGCTTCGCCTTCTATGTGTGCGACGAACGCGGCCGGCTGCGCAGGCACGTGAACGTCTTCGTCGGTGAGGAGATGATCGCCGACCGCGCCCGCCTGAGCGACAAGGTCTCGCCGGGCGAGCGCGTCTTCATCATGCAGGCCTTGAGCGGGGGCTAGTTCGACATGGCAGAGACGATCCTGGTGGGAACGCGGAAGGGCACCTTCATCGTGGAGAAGGTGGGGGGCAAGTGGGCGCCGAGGCTCGCGGGGCACGCGGGGCAGGGCTCGAACTTCGTGGCCAAAGACCCGCACACCGGCACGTTGTGGGCGGCGCTGGGGCACGGGCACTGGGGCGCCAAGCTCTCCCGCTCCACCGACGGTGGGAAGACCTGGCAGGACGCGCCGCAGATCAAATACCCGGAGGGCGCGCGCCACCTCCTGCCGCCCATGCCGGATGAGTCCGGCGAGTCCGCAGGCCCCACGGTGATCAAGCCCGCCACGCTGCTCAAGCTGTGGGTGATTGGCTTCGGCGGGCGCGGGCAGGTCTACGTGGGGACCATCCCCGGCGGCCTCTTCGCCAGCGAAGACGGCGGCGAGTCCTTCTCGCTCAACCGCGGGCTGTGGAACCACGCGTCGCGCGGCGGGGACCTCTTCGCGGGAGACGGCACCGGGAAGACGCACTGGTTCGGGACCCCCGCGTCGGAGGGTGAGTTCGCGCCGGGCCTCCACTCCATCGTGGTGGATCCGCGGGATGCGAAGCGGATGCTGGTGGCCATCTCCACCGCCGGCGTGCTCGAGACCACCGACGGCGGCAAGACCTGGCAGGGCAAGAACAAGGGCATGACCAACGACTACCTGCCCGACCCCGAGGCCGAGTGGGGTCACGACCCGCACTTCATCACCGCCAGCGCCGCGGACCCGGACTGCCTGTGGCAGCAGAACCACGTGGGCGTCTTCTTCAGCTCCGACGGGGCGAAGACCTGGAAGAAGGTGAGCCAGAAGGAGAAGGGCGTGAACTTCGGCTTCCCCATCGCCGCGGACGACAAGGACGGGAAGACCGCGTGGGTGGTGCCGGGCCACAGCGACATGCAGCGGATGACCATTGGAGGCGGGCTGTTCGTCGCGCGCACCCAGGACGGCGGCGAGACCTGGGAGGACCTGCGCGAAGGCCTGCCCCAGGAGCACGCCTATGACGTGGTCTTGCGCCACGCGCTGCACAACAGCGGAGACGTGCTCGCCTTCGGCAGCACCACCGGGAACCTCTACGTGAGCGAGAACCGCGGCGAGTCGTGGCGGGCGGTGGCGCAGAACCTGCCGCCCATCTACAGCGTCCGGTTCGCCTAGGTCCCACGGCCGCAGCGCCAGGGGCTGGGGCGGCTACTCCTCGCCGTCGGAGGATGCGCCGCCCCCGCCGCCCATCTTCGCCAGGTCGTCGCGGGTGACCTTCTCGGTGTTGAAGTTCGACGCCAGCTCGATCATCCGGTCCACCGTCTCGTCGAAGTCGAAGTCAGATCCCTTCTTGAAGCGCAGGAAGTTCACCCGGGCGACGACGAAGTTCTTGAGGTACGGGCTGGTGAGCCCCTTCGCTTTGAGCGCGTCCACCACGGCCGCCACCTTGTCGTCGAGCAGGAGCAATTTGTCCGCGCGCTCCTCGCGGACCTCCAGCGCCTCCTCCATCGGCTCGTCCAGGAACGCGTCGATGCGCTTGACCACCGGATGGTACGCGCCGGCGGCATAGCGGGGC
>CAZQVZ010000292.1:0-7640 GCA_964596895.1 uncultured Myxococcaceae bacterium | reverse complement strand
CCTTCACCGTGCCCTCGAAGGACACGAGGATGTTCTGCGGCGAGATGTCCCGGTGAACGATGTTCAGGGGCCGGCCGTTGTCGGTCCGCTTGTGCGCATAGTCCAGCCCGCTGGCCGCGTCCGCGATCACCCGGAGCACGAACGGGATGGGCAACAGCTCCCCGCGCGACTCGGCCTTGCGCCACATCCGCCGCAGGTCTTCGCCGTGGATGTACTCCATGGCGATGAAGTACGAGTCGTCCAGGTGCCCGAGGTCGAACACCTGCACGATGTTGGTGTGCGACAGCCGCGCGGCGATGCGCGCCTCGTCGAGGAACATCTGGATGAAGTCTTCGTTCTCCGCGAGGTGCGGCAGGATCCGCTTCACCACGCACAGCCGTTCGAAGCCCTCCATCCCGTGCTGGCGCGCCAGATAGATCTGCGCCATCCCGCCGGTGGCGAGGCGCTTGATCAGCTCGTACTGGCCGTACCGTTCGGTCACGTGCCCGCTCTTGAACAGACCCTTGCTGAGCGCCGGGGTGGACCCGTCGCGGTGATCCGGAAAAACCGAGCAAAAATCGTAGGCTGAGACGGCGGGTGGGTCAAACCCATGCCGCTGTGCGTCAGAGGCTGCGCCGCCTGCTCTGCCCCAGCTCCCGGGTCTCCCGCATCAGCGCCTCGAGGTCGTCGAGCTGCCTCTGGAGGACGGACATCAGGACCGGCTGGTCATCCACCTGGTCGAACAGGCGCAGCACCCGGTCCACCTTGCGTTCGATCTCGCCTGCTCGCTCGGGGGTGATGCGGCGGAGCAGCAGATCTGCGCCCGCCTCCACCAGGACCCGGACCACCGCGTCCCGGGACTCGAGCTTCTCCCGCTGCCGCTTCCCCTCCCCCTGGATTACCCGAAGCCTGGGGCCCGCCGCAGGTGAAGGCGCAGGTGCAGGTGCAGGTGCAGCTGAAGGTGCGGACACGGCCTTCGGCGGAGGCGCGGCGAACAGCGGCAGCTCGAACTGGGTGGGGCCGTCCTTCTTCCTGCCGCTCACGTGCCTGCCTCCTGCCTCAAAACGGAACGCGGGCAAGATACCCGCGCACCGCCCCAGTCCAACTTTCCCGCCGTCGCCACAGGGCCACCCAGACCTGTAGCACGCCACCCCGACGGCGCCGCCAGGGCCCGATCTTCAGGCCCCGGCGGCGTTCCTCAAGGTCGGTTTCGGGGCTAATCACAGGTGCCGCGGTAGGTCACCTCGATCTGCGCGCCAGCGGCGGGCATGGGCGAGAAGACGACCTGGTTGGTCGCCCCGTCGTAGGACCAGCCGCCGGTCTGCGGCGCGCCATTCACGCTCACCGTCAGGGACCCGGACTCCGGCGTGCCGGAGAGCGGGAACGCGTCCTGCGGCGAGAACGCCTTGCTCGCCACCTGCCCCAGAAGGGGCGCGTAGTCCGCCGCGCACACCGAGAGCACGTCCCCGCCGGTGCGGGCCGCGGCCTCGGCGTAGCGGGTGCCGGTGCCGCCCGCGGTGCTGCAGGACGAAGCCGTGGGCGCGATGGCGTAGATGGTGGAGCGCTGCGGCTGGTTGCGGCCCTTGAGCGTGCGCAGCCAGTCCACGTAGGTGTCCACGCTGTCCGGCGAGTGGTCGTCCTCGTCGCCCACGAAGACCACCGCGAGCGCGGCCTCGTCCCGAAGGAAGCCGGCGTTGCCGTCGTTGGGGAGCGCGGTGCGCGGATCATCCACGCTGCTCACCAAAGGGGCGGTGAGCGCGCGGCGCAGCGCCTCGAAGCCCTGCTCGATGTGCGCGCACTGCCCCACCTGCACGTTGTTCTGCAGCGCCTGCACGAGGTTGGGCGTGGACAGCGACATCACCCGCGGTGACGAGTTGTCCGCAGGGAAGAAGCGGCCGGCCTCGCCGCCGTTGGCCCCGCCCGGACAGGCGGGCGCCACAGGATCGATGCCGGTGGTGGTCACCGCCACGTGCAGATCCACGTTGGCGCCTTCGGCCGCGGAGACGAACGCGGGGATGGCGCTCACCAGCCTGGGGTGCTCCTCCAGCATCGACGCGGTGTTGTCGACCACGAAGAGCACGTCCACCTTGCTGCCGTCCTGCTGCACGAAGCGATCGGTGCGCTCGCCGGTGGAGGTGAGCTCGCCAATCAGGGACACCAGCAGCGGCCGGGTCAGCCCGTCCACGCCCAGGTACAGGGGTGACACGTTCATGCCGGTCTGCGTGGGCGTGTGCTCAATCTCCACCTGCACCGTCCCGCCCGGGTCGACGATCCGCGGCAGCGGCGAAGGCTGCGAGACCACGTCGAACTGCCCCGCGGTGGTCCCATCCCCGATGGCCACCGAGTTGAGCTGCACCGGCGAGGTGCACTGGTTCATCAAGGTGGTGCTCCGGTTGGGCGCAGGGCACTCCGGCCGGGAGATCCCGAAGTCCAGGTAGGTGGGCGCGGCCACCAGACAGGAGGTCTGCGAGTTCACCGTCAGGGGGATGCTCACCACCGGGCTGGCGGGGTTCTGCTGCTCGATGCGCAGGGAGCCGGAGAAGGTGCCGCCTTCGGCCGGGGGGCTCGCCCGCACCATGAAGCTGAAGTAGTAGCCCGCGTGGACGAGCACCCCGGAGATGGGCCGGCCGGGCATGTCGAAGACGCCGCCCGCGTCGTCGTGCACGCGGATGTTCTTCACGGGGCACACGTCCGTCCCCACGTTGTGGATCTTGATGGCGAGCACGCCCTCGTGGCCGGGCATCACCGTGCCGAAGTCCACCCACTCAGGGGTGATCTCCAGGTTGCACGGCGGGTGAACGGTGGCCTGACCGGAGACGTCCACCTGCGCCAGGCTGGCGCGGAACCCGGAGGTCCGGATGCCCACCGAGGTCCCGTGGTCCCCCTCGCGGGTGGGCTCGTAGTACACGCGGAAGGTCAGCTCCTCGCCCGCGCGCAGCTCCATCGGCAAGGTCACGTCCGTCACCGTGAACTGGTCCTCGCCGCCGAGCCCGGCCGTGTGCGCGCCGGGGACAATTTCGGTGATGGTGAGCGGCGCGCTGTTGGACGAGCCGCAGTTCTTCACCGTCACCCCCACCGACACCCGCGCGCCCACCGGCTTCGGCGTGAAGCGGTGCTCGGCCGGAGACACGCACAGCTCGGCGGCGCCGCCGAACCCGAACATGGGGATGCGGATCTCCGGGTTGCGCGCGCTGCCGGTGGCGAACAGCGCCTCCCCCTCTGCCGCGCCCATGTGGCCCGGGCTGTAGCGAAAGGAGAAGTCGCGCGCCTCGCCGCCCTGCAAGGTGACCGGGGCTGCGCCGTCGGTGTGCGTGAACGAGCCGTCGGTGGCCTCGGTCAGCGCCAGCGAGCGCAGCTCTGCGGGCTCGGTGGAGATGTTGGTGATGGTCACCGTCCGCGTCTCCTCGCGGTCCATGGGCACCTGGCCGAAGTCCAGCTCCGCAGGCTCCGCCACCAGCGCCTTGTCGAGCCCTTCGCCCAGCAGCATCACCACCTGATCCACGCAGCCTTCACAGGGGCTCACCGCCAGCGCCGCGTCCTTGCGGCCTTCGGAGGTGGGGCGGAACGTCACCGTGAGCGCCCGCCGCTCGCCCGGCGAAAGCTCCACCGACTCCACATGGAACTCGTCGCGGTGCGCGCCCATGGGCTTCGCGGCGATCTTCAGGGTGAGGTCGCTGGGGTTCTCCAGCTCGAGCGTCCGCACCTTCTCGGTGCCAAGCTCGATGCGGCCGAAGTCCAGCCGCGTCTCCTCGATGCGGGCGGCGGCCTCCACGCCTTCGCCGGTGAGGGGCACGCGGAAGATGGGCTCGGCCTCCGAATCCGAGCGCACCACGAGGTTCGCCGGGAGCTTCCCGCCCCGCTTTGGCCGGAAGCGCAGCTTCACGTCGCAGTCCGTCCCGGGCTCCACCTGGTGCGGCCCCTTGTGGACGTAGCTGGCCACCCAGGCGCCGTCCTCGTCCTCCGTCCAGATGTCGAGGATGTTGACGTGCGTCCGCCCGACGTTGCGCAAGGAGATCGTGATCTCCCGGCTCGCGTGGACCGGAACGCGCTGGAAGTCCGTCTCCCCGAGGTACTGCAACCGCCCGTCGGCGATGGCCGCGCGCTCTCTGTCCGCACATCCGAATGCCGTGACCGCGGCGATGATCACCGCCGCCCACAGGCCTACCTGCCCCGTCCCCCGCCCTCTCATTGGTGCTCCCCCCTCGCTGCTGCAACCGTCTGGCGCCGCGGCACGCCTGCGCGCCCGCTCTACTGGCCAGATGCCGGCAAGGTAGGGACAGCCCTTGACGCTGCCAACCGGGCACACCGCCCCGTGAGGCAACGCCTGTCAGCCAGTGGGCGAAGGAGGGGCGACGCCCGCTTCCGTCAGCGGCCCACGCCGTCGCGCGCGTCGAACGAATCGGCGGGGTTGCTCACGCCGTCGAGGCCGTCGCCGTCGGTCTCGCCCTCGTCCTCGTCCTCCGCGCCCGTGCCAGCGGCCCCGCCGCCGCCCAGGCCGGCGCCGGTCCCGGTGTCACCCCAGTCCACGCCGCCGGGCTGTGCCTGGTGGTTCACCCCGCCGGATGAATCCGCGCCGAGGCCTGCGCCCGGTCCCTGCTGGACGGGCGCGCCGCCGCCGAAGAAGGGCTGCTGCCCCGCCTCCGTGGTGGGTCCACCTGGCGCAGGCTGCGTGCCCGGAGCGCTGGTGCCTTCATCCGTGCCGAAGACGGTCCCCGTCCCGGGGCCCAGGTCGCTGCGCACGCCGGACTCGGTCGTGCGGTCGGTGACGTTGGGATCGGTGCCGCCCACGCCGGTGCCGGTACCCACGCCGGTGTCGGTCCCCGAGCCCACGCCGGTGCCGGTGTTCACGCCTGCGCCCACCCCGCTGCCCGAGACACCCACGGACGGCGTCTGCGGCAAGGTGTCCGGCACCTCCGACTCTGGCTGCGAGCCCAACGGCGCATCCGGCGCCCCCGAACCGCCGAACCCCGGCGAAGGCAGGGTGGAGCCAGGCTGCGAACCGATGGGCGCATCCGGCGCGCCGACCGTCCCTGCGCCCGGGGCCTCGGAGCCCGGCTGCGAGCCGAAGGGTGCGTCGGGTGCGCCTGACCCGGTGCCGAAGCCCGTGCCGGGCGTGCCTGAAGTGCCAGCAGGTGCACCCGTCGTGGTGCCAGGCGCGCTGCCCGGCGTTGCGGGGCTCGCTCCACGCACACCGGGCGCGGTCCCCGTGCCTGCAGGCGTCCCTGCGCCGCCCACGCCGGCGCCCGTCCCTGCGCCGCCCACGCCCGGGCCGGTCCCAGCGCCACCGCCTGCGGTCTGCGCGAAGCCGGTGCCCGCCGCCAGCGCGGCCGCCAGGGCCCCTGCCATCAAGGTCTTCTTCCAGCCCCCGCTCATCGCTCACCTCCGAGTGCTCGGGTGGTCTTCACACGTTCACACGGTAACGGTGGGGCGGAAGCGCCGGGCGTGCAGCCACGGGCGCTCGCCTGCCCGGTGCACGAGAACACGAAAAAGCCCCCGGCCCTTTTCGGACCGGAGGCTCTGTCGATGCCCAGGGCGGGACTCGAACCCGCACGCCGCGAGGCGCCACCCCCTCAAGATGGTGTGTCTACCAATTCCACCACCTGGGCGAAGCGGGCCGCTGAGTACTCGTCCCGCATCTTGAAATCAACAGCCAACTGCGCGCCGCTGCTACTGCGCGGCGGGAACTTCCTGCGCCGGCTGCGCAGGCGGCACCGCATGCGGGACCGGGGCCTCGGAGGCCTCCTGCAGGTCGGTGCTGTCGGTGGGCGGCGCGGCTTCAGCAGGCGAGCCGCCTTCCGCAGGCGCTTCGATGCCCACCGGCGCTTCAGCCGGGGTGGTGCGCGAAGGGGGCGGCGGGGGCAACCTGTCCGCCACCGAGCCACCCACGCCCACAAACGACAGGCCGAGCGAAGTGAGGAAGAAGAGCGCCGCGCAGGCCGCGGTGAGCTTGGAAAGGAAGGTCACCGCGCCGCGTCCGCCGAAGGCAGAGGTGGCAGCGCCGCCGCCGAAGGCAGCGCCCATGCCGGCGTCCTTCCCCGGCTGCAGCAAGATGACGAGGATCATGAACACGCAGAGCAGCACGTGCACGATCGTGGCGAAGATGAACATGGTCCGTCCGACTCCCTGAAGGGCGCGGCACCCTATACGAGGCCCCCAGCGCTGACAACTGCTGCGACGCGTAGAAAACGACGCGCCTGACGGCTCAGGGCGCGGCGGCCTTCACGATCGCCGCGAAGTCGCTCGCCTTGAGGCTGGCCCCGCCCACCAGCGCTCCGTCGATGTCCGGGCGGCCGAGCAGCTCCGCCGCGTTCTCCGGCTTCACCGACCCGCCGTACTGGATGCGCACGCTCTGTCCGCACGCCGCGTCGAACAGCTCCACCACGGTCTGGCGGATGAACGCGTGGACCTGCTGCGCCTGGTCGCTGGTGGCGGTGCGGCCGGTGCCAATGGCCCAGACCGGCTCGTACGCGAGCACGAAGGAGGACACCTCGTTCGCGCTGAACCCCTTGAGCGCACCGCGGAGCTGGCGGCCCACCACGTCCAGGGTCCGCTGCCCTTCGCGCTCCTGCAGCGTTTCACCCACGCAGATGATGGGGTGCAGGCCTTCGCGCACCACCGCCTGCGCGCGGCGGTTCACGGTCTCGTCTGTCTCGCCGAAGTACTGGCGGCGCTCCGAGTGGCCGAGGATGACGTACCAGCAGCCGACCTCCTTGAGCATCGCCGAGGAGACCTCGCCGGTGTACGCGCCCTGCGGCTCCCAGTGGCAGTTCTGCGCCGCCACGTGGATGTTGGAGTCCTCGAGCGCTCGGGCCACCGGGTGCAGCGCGGTGAACGGCGGCGCCACCACCACGTCCACCCGGTCCCTCACCATGGAGACCATGCCGCGCAGGTCCCGGACCAACCCCAGGGCCTCGCCCACCGTTTTGAACATCTTCCAGTTGCCGGCGATGATCGGCTTGCGCGTCATGGTGTCCCCTCCTTCGTTCTCTGCCTGTGCTGCGTCCTCTGTGCTGCATCCTGGATGACTAGGTGTCCAGCGCCTTGATGCCGGGCAGCTCCCGGCCTTCGAGGAACTCCAACGAGGCGCCGCCGCCGGTGGAGACGTGGCTCATCTTCTCCCCGAGCCCCATCTGCTGCACCGCCGCCGCGCTGTCTCCGCCGCCAATCACCGTCACCGCGTCCTTCAACGACGCCATGGCGTGCGCGACCTCGCGGGTGCCGGCGGCGAACTTCTCCACCTCGAACAGGCCCATGGGGCCGTTCCACACCACCGTCTTCGCGCCCTTGATGTGCTGGCGGTAGAGGTCCCGCGTCTTCGGGCCGATGTCGAGCCCCAGCAGCTCCGCCGGGATGGTGCGCTCGGGGATCTCCTTGACGAGGCTCTTCTCGGAGACCTCCGTCCCGCAGACGTGGTCCACGGGGAGCAGGAGCGACTTGCCGAGCCTCTGCGCCGCGTCCAGCGTCTTGCGCGCGAGGTCCAGCTTGTCCTCCTCCACCCGGCTCTTCCCCACCTCGATGCCCTGGGCCTTGAGGAAGGTGTAGGCCATGGCCCCGCCCACGAGCAGCGCGTCCACCCGGGGCAGGAGGTTCTCGATCACCTTGATCTTGTCGGAGACCTTGGCGCCTCCGAGGATGGCCACGAACGGCCGCTCCGGGTTCTT